>JAQSWF010000109.1 GCA_029266775.1 Pseudonocardia sp. | reverse complement strand
GGCGGACTGGTACGTGAGGCTGCGTCGTGCCGGCGATCCGGCCTACGAGCTCGCCGTGCTCGACCACCAGCACCCCACGCTGCCCGCGGCGTACCGCGCACCGGTCCGCGGCTTGTTGCTGAACTTCGAGGTCGACGACGCCGACGCCGAGTGGGAGCGGCTCGTCGTTCGCGAGGGACTGCAGCCCGAGCTCGCGCTGCGGGACGAGGGAGGCGTTCGGCCAGCGCCACTTCATCGTCGCCGACCCCAGCGGAGTGCTCGTCGACGTGATCACTGAGATTCCCCCGTCCGAGGAGTACGCCGCCCGCTTCACCGCGTCGTCGGACTCGGCCGGGACCCCGGACGCCGTACGGGTGGGATAGGTCACCGCGCTCGATATGTCGACCACGATCGCCTTACGGTCGAGCGACACGGCGTCGTGGAGGTGCGATGGAGACCCAGCTGGCCGAGATGCGTGTCGACTACCGCCGGGACGAGCTGGACGTGGGCGATCTCGCCGCCACCTGGCACGAGCAGTTGATCCGCTGGCTTGACGAGGCCACCGAGGCCGGCGTCGCGGAGCCGAACGCGATGGTGCTGGCGACGGCGAGCGAGCAGGGCACGCCCTCGACGCGCACGGTGCTCTGCAAGGACATCGACGAGCGCGGGATCGTCTTCTACACCAACTACACGTCCGGGAAGAGCCGGGACCTGCGCGTCACCCGGCGCGCGTCGGTGACCTTCCCCTGGTATGCGCTCCAGCGGCAGGTGCAGCTGGCAGGCGACGTCGAGCGCGTGTCGCCGGAGGAGACCCGCGCGTACTGGGTCACCCGGCCGCGGGGCTCGCAGCTCGGCGCGTGGGCCTCGGCGCAGTCGAGCTACGTCGCCGACCGGCAGGCTCTCGACGCGTGCCTCGATGCCACCGAGCGCCGCTTCTCCGACGTCGCCGAGATCCCGGTGCCGCCGCACTGGGGCGGCTGGCGGATCCGGCCCGAGCGCGTCGAGTTCTGGCAGGGCCGGCCGAACCGCATGCACGACCGGCTGGTCTTCGAGCAGGACGGGCACGACCGGACGTGGCGGGTGCGGCGGCTGGCCCCCTGAGCGGGGTCCGGCTGCGTCACGTACTGATGGAGTAGTGACGACGCGCGACGATGAGCCGACCCGGCCCCCCGGCGCGCCGACCCACCGGTTGTCGAGGGCCCTCCGTGGTGCCCTCGCCGACACCCGCCCCCTGCAGACCCCCGCGTACCGGCGGCTCTGGACTGCCGGGATCGTCACCGTCGTCGGAGCCCAGCTCACGGTCGTCGCCGTGCCGACGCAGATCTACCAGCTCACCGGATCCTCGGCCTACGTCGGGTTGACCGGGCTCTTCGGCCTGGTACCGCTCGTGGTCTTCGGGTTGTGGGGCGGCGCGATCGCCGACGCCGTCGACCGCCGCCTGCTCCTCCTGTGCACCGGCTCCGGGATCGCCGCGGTCTCCCTCGTGCTGTGGGTCACGGCGGCGGCCGGTGTGGGCAACATCTGGCTGATCCTCGCGCTGTTCGCCCTGCAGTCGGCGTTCCTCGCGGTCAACCAGCCCACGCGCAGCGCCGTCATCCCGCGGTTGCTGCCGGCCGATCAGCTGCCGGCCGCGAACGCCCTGAACATGACGGTCATGCAGGCGGGTGCGGTCGCCGGGCCGCTGCTGGCCGGCGTGTTCATCCCGGTCGTCGGGCTGGCCACGCTCTACCTGGTCGACGCGCTCGCGCTGCTGGTCACGCTCTGGGCGAACTGGCGGCTGCCCCCGGTCCCGCCCGTCGCGCTCGAGGGGCGACGGCAGCGAGCCGGCCTGCGCGAGGTGTTCGCCGGCTTCCGGTACGCCGCGCTGTACAAGGTGCTGCTCGTGTCCTTCCTCGTCGACGTCGTGGCGATGGGGTTCGGCCTGCCGCGCGTGGTGTTCCCCGAGATGTCGCAGACGGTGTTCGGCGACCCGCCGGGCGGCGGCGTCGCGCTCGGTCTGCTGTTCGCGGCGATCCCGATCGGTATGGTGGTGGCGGGACTGTTCTCGGGCTGGCTGCACCGCGTGCGCCGCCAGGGCGTCGCGGTGACGGTGGCGGTCTGCGTGTGGGGGGCGGGGGTGGCCCTGTTCGGCCTCACCCACTCGCTCTGGCTCGCCGTACTGTGCCTGGCCGTTGCCGGCGCCGGCGACCTCGTCAGCTCGGTGTACCGGTCGTCGATGCTGCAGAGCGTCGCGACGGACGAGATGCGCGGACGCATGCAGGGCGTGTTCATCGTGGTCGTCGCGGGCGGCCCGCGGCTGGCGGACCTCTGGCACGGTCCGGCCGCCGCGGTGTACGGCCCGGGCGCCGCCGCGACCGCGGGTGGTCTCGCCGTGATCGTCGTGACGCTGGTCGTCGTCGCTCGATATGCGCAGTTCTGGCGCTATCGCGTGTGACGCCCGTGTTCCGATTTCCCGCTACGGGATGCCGGAACGCTTCTTCAGTCGGACCATGCCCACATGGCGGACAACGTGGCGGAGAAGGGCACGCACCCGGGAGCAGAACAACCCGAGCTGCGGCGGGCGATCGGTCCGGGGCTCCTGCTGTTCTTCGTAATCGGCGACATCCTCGGCACCGGCATCTACGCGCTCACCGGGTCGGTGGCCGGGGAGATCGGCGGCGCGCTGTGGCTGCCGTTCCTGCTCGCCTTCGTCGTCGCCTACTTCACCGCGTTCAGCTACCTCGAGCTGGTCGGCAAGTACCCCCGCGCCGCGGGCGCGCGCTCTACACGCACAAGGCCTTCGGGATCAACTTCCTCACCTTCATGGTGACCTTCACCGTCATGGCCTCGGGCGTGACGTCGGCGGCCACCGCGGCGAAGGCGTTCGGCGACACGTACCTGCGCCAGTTCATCGAGCTGCCGACCTGGGCCGTCGCCTCGGTCTTCGTCCTCGGCCTCGCCCTGATCAACTTTCGGGGCGTCGGCGAGTCCGTCAAGGCAAACGTCGTGCTCACCTGCATCGAGCTGTCCGGCCTGCTCTTGATCATCGGCGTCGGGCTCTACGCGGTGCTCGGCGGCTCCGGCGACGCGTCCCGGCTCACCGAGATCGACACCGGCGACAGCGGTGCCTTCCTCGCGATCACCGCCGCGACGTCGCTGGCGTTCTTCGCGATGGTCGGCTTCGAGGACTCGGTGAACATGGCCGAGGAGTGCCAGAACCCGGTGCGGATCTTCCCGCGGGCGATGCTGTGGGGTATGGCGGTGGCCGCGACCATCTACGTCGTGGTCGCGGTGCTCTCGTCGATGCTCGTCCCCGCAGCCGAGCTGGCCGAGGCCAAGAGCAGCGCGCTGTTCCGGGTGCTCGAGGCGGGCGCTCCCGGCTTCCCGCTGGCGGTCTTCGGCGCGATCGGGCTGTTTGCCGTCGTCAACTCCGCGCTGATCAACATGCTGATGGCCAGCCGCCTGCTCTACGGCATGGCCAACGAGCGGATCATCCCTCGCCCGTTCGGCCGCGTGCACCAAACCAGGCGCACCCCGTGGGTGGCGATCGTCTTCACCAGCATCGTCGCGATCGTGCTCGTCGTCAGCGCCGACATCACCCTGCTCGGCGGCACCACCGCGCTGCTCCTGCTCGGCGTCTTCACGATCGTGAACGTCGCTGTGCTGGTGCTCCGCCGGCGCGACCCGGACTTCACTGCGCCCTCGTGGACGCCCTACGTGGGCATCGTGCTCTGCGGTTTCCTGGCCACCCCGCTGTCCGGGCGCCCCCTTCAGCAGTTCGTGGTGGCCGCGATCCTCTTGGGGGTAGGGGTCGTCCTCTGGGTGATCAACCGTCTCGTCATCGGGCGGGTCGATGTGGATCCCACTCGTCTCACGAAGGGGTGAGTTCGGCCCTGCCAGCGTGTGACCCGCGTCAATGCAGCTCGCCGAAGGGGTGCATCTGCCGATCGGCGCACTAGCGTGAGCTGAAGAAGCGCGACTCGACGGTGAGAGGGAACACCACATGGCCGACGAGGCTGACAAGACCACCGTCCTGCAGACCCCGGGCGGCGACCTCGAGGCGACGATCCGTCCCGCAACCGACGGGGCATCGGCCTTCGAGATCGGCAAGCTGCTCGCGAGCACTGGGCTGACCACGTACGACCCGGGTTACGGCAACACGGCACCGGTCTCGTCGTCGATCACCTACATCGACGGCGAGGCGGGGATCCTGCGCTACCGCGGCTACCCGATCGACCAGTTGGCCGAGAAGTCGACCTTCCTGGAGACCAGCTACCTGCTGATCTACGGCGAGCTGCCCAGGCAGGAGCAGCTCGACGCGTTCACCAAGAAGATCAGTCGGCACACTCTGCTGCACGAGGACCTCAAGGCGTTCTTCAACGGGTTCCCGCGCGACGCGCACCCCATGCCGGTGCTCTCCAGCGCGGTGTCGGCGCTCTCGACGTTCTACCAGGACAGCCTGGATCCGTTCGACGAAGACGCCGTCGAGCTCTCCACCGTCCGGCTGCTGGCCAAGCTGCCCACGATCGCGGCGTATGCCTACAAGAAGTCGATGGGACAGCCGTTCCTCTACCCGGACAACTCGCTGGGTCTGGTGGAGAACTTCCTGCGGATGACCTTCGGGTTCCCGGCCGAGCCGTACGAGGTCGACCCGGAGTTCACCAAGGCGCTGGACCTGCTGCTGCTCCTGCACGCCGACCACGAGCAGAACTGCTCGACGTCGACGGTGCGCATGGTCGGATCCGCGCAGGCGAACCTCTTCGCGTCGGTCTCGGCCGGGATCAACGCCCTGTTCGGGCCGCTGCACGGAGGCGCGAACGAGGCCGTGCTGTCGATGCTCGGGCGGATCCGGGAGGTCGAAGACGGCAACGTCGACGCGTTCGTCGAGCGCGTCAAGAACAAGGAGAAGGGTGCGCGCCTGATGGGCTTCGGGCACCGGGTCTACAAGAACTACGACCCGCGCGCGAAGATCGTCAAGCAGAGCGCGGACGAGGTGCTCAAGAAGCTGGGCGTCACCGACCCGCTGCTGGACATCGCGAAGGCGCTCGAGGAGCGGGCGCTGGCCGACGACTACTTCGTCGAGCGCAAGCTCTACCCGAACGTCGACTTCTACACCGGCGTGATCTACCGGGCCATGGGCTTCCCGACGAAGATGTTCACGGTGCTGTTCGCGCTCGGCCGGCTGCCCGGGTGGATCGCGCACTGGCGCGAGATGATCCGCGACCCGGAGAACCGCATCGGCCGCCCGCGCCAGCTGTACGTCGGCCCGACCGAGCGCGAGTACGTCCCCGTCGCCCAACGCTGACGGGCGGGCGGGGTCGGACGCGGCTGGCTAGCGTTGCACCATGAGTGACCACCCGGCGCCGGACAGCACGGCGGTCGTCTGGTTCCGCCGGGACCTGCGCGTGCACGACCAGCCGACCTTTCTCGCGGCCGCCGACGCCGCCCCGCACGGCCTGGCCCTGTTCGTGCTGGACCCGGCGTTGCTCGAGCCGGCAGGCGCGCCGAGGCGCACGGTGCTCTACCGCTGCCTCCGTGACCTCGATGAGAGCCTCGGCGGGCGGCTCCTCGTGGTGCGCGGTGACCCCACCGACGCGGTGCCGCGCATCGCCGCCGCCGTGAACGCGCCCACCGTGCACGTCGCCGGCGACTTCGCCCCCTACGGCCGCGGTCGCGACGAGGCCGTCGAGAAGGCCCTGGCCGACGACGGGCGCACGCTGGTGCGCACCGGGTCGCCGTATGCCGTCGCGCCCGGCCGCGTCGTGAAGGCGGACGGCAGCCCCTTCCGGGTCTTCAGCCCGTTCCGCCGGGCCTGGGAGCGGCACGGCTGGCGGGCGCCGGCCGAAACCGACGCGGGCACCGTCGCGTGGCTCGATCCCCACGAGAAACGGGGAGGCCCGCGCCGCATACCGATCCCGGGCGACGACCGCGTGGCGGCCGAGCTCCCGCCGGCCGGCGAGGACATCGCGTTGACCCGCTGGCGCGAGTTCCTCGCCGACGGCGTCGACGGCTACAAGCGGGCCCGTGACCGCCCGGACCGGCCCGCGACCTCCCGGATGTCGGTGCACCTCAAGTACGGTGCGGTGCACCCGCGCACGTTGCTCGCCGACCTCCAGGGCCGATCCGGCGAGGGTGTCGACTCCGTGCGCTCCGAGCTGGCGTGGCGCGAGTTCTACGCCGATGTCATCTGGCACCGCCCCGACTCCGCCCGCGTCCACTTCGACCGGCGCTTCCACGCCCTGCCCTCGGACTCCGGGCCCGTCGCCGACGCCCACTTCGCCGCATGGGCCGAGGGGCGCACGGGCTTTCCGATCGTCGACGCCGGCATGCGGCAACTGCTGGCGATGGCGTGGATGCACAACCGCGTGCGCATGATCGTCGCCAGCTTCCTGGTCAAGGACCTGCACCTGCCCTGGCAGCGCGGTGCCCGGCACTTCATGCAGTTCCTTGCCGACGGCGACCTGGCCTCGAACCAGCACGGGTGGCAGTGGGTGGCGGGCACCGGGACCGACGCCGCGCCGTTCTTCCGGGTGTTCAACCCGATCACCCAGGGCGAGAAGTTCGACCCGGACGGCGAGTACGTGCGCCGGTTCATCCCCGAGTTGCGTGACGTCCCCGGCGGGGCGGTGCACCGGCTGTGGGAGCTGCCAGGCGGCCCCCCGAACGGCTACCCGCGGCCTATCGTCGACCATGCGGCGGAGCGCCGGGAGGCCCTCGCGCGCTTCGAGCAGGTGCGGGCGTCCACGGGCTAGGCGCGCGTGAAGGGCAGCGCCGCTCGTCGACGACAAACGGCCGTTCGCTTTTCCGCTCGACACGCGTAGCGGACACGCCCCAGCATCCACCGGGCAGCCGGTTGCGATCCCCTACGCTGGGCGCTCCCGCGAGGAGGTGCACCATGACCGACTACCCGACTCGACGCCGCCAGCGCCTGATGCTCATGGTGTGGACGCTCGCCGCGGCGCTTGCCGCGTGGGTCGTCTGGGCTGTTCGATCCCGCTTGAGCGGACGCGCCGCGCGCGACCGCGGCTGGCCCACGGCCCCGGCCCCCCGCACACCGGCCCCGGTTGCGGCCCCGACACCGGCACCCGCACCGCCACCGCCGGCTGCCCCGCCCACGCCCCCGGCCGCCGCGAAGCCTGCCGCCCGGCCGTCAGCACCCGCCGCCCCGCAGACGCGACCGTCCCCGACCCGGCGCACGAAGGAGCCCGCCCGCGCGCGGGCGGTGCCCACCGCCACCACACTGCCGTCGGTCACCGCGGACGCCCTACCCGACGGCCCGTTCGGGCCCGGTTCGGTTCCCGCGCGGGCCGACGGCTCGTCCCCGCACCCCGACTACACGATCAAGGGCAAGACCGCCGCACGGGTGTTCCACACGCCGGTCGGCCCGTACTACACCCGGGTGCGCGCCGACGTGTGGTTCCGCAGCGCGGACGACGCCCGCGCGGCCGGCTTCACCGAACGAGCACCCCGCCCGCGCAGCTGAGTGCTCAGCCGCTGCCGACCGGCAGCGACAGACCGTAGCCGCGGATCTTGCGGTAGATGGTGGCCCGGGACATGCCCAGCTGCCTCGCCGCCTCCGCCTTGTTGCCGTCCGTGTCGAGCAGCGCGTCCACGATCGCGTCGCACTCGATCGCCTCGAGCGGGGTGAGCACGCGACGCGTAGTGGCGCGACATTCCGGCGGCAGGTCCCCCATCTCGACGACCCCGGAGCGGCGGCGCGCCACCGTGGTGCGCAGCACCTGGTAGAGCTGCTCGACGTTGCCCGGCCACAGGTTGCGCATGAGCACCCGCATCACCGCGGGCGAGACCTCCAGGTTGCCGCCCCGGGCGAGTCGGCCCAGCAGGTGCGGTACCAGCTCTGCGACGTCCTCGACGTGGTGGCGCAGCGGCGGCACCTCGATGGTCCGGGGGAACAGCGAGAGCAGGGTGGTGAGGTCCGGATCCCGGTCGCTCCGCTGCTTGCCGATGGTGGCGACGACCCAGTGCCCGTCCGCGTCGATCGATTCCCGGTGGGGGTCGAGCACCTCGACCAGCACGCCCATCTCGTCCGGTGGCAGCCGGTCCAGGTGGGTGAGCACGAGCGTCCCGCCGCCGGTGGCGAGCTCGTCGATGAGGTCGGCGATCCAGCGGGGGCTGTGATCGTTGGCGTCGAAGACCCGCAGGTGGGCTGCCGGTGTCCGGCTCTGGTGCACGGCGCGGGCCAGCGTCGTCTTGCCCGTGCCCGGCTCGCCTTCCAGGACCAGCCACTCGCGGGCCCGGAATGACCGGTCGACGGCCTGGCGGCACTTCGCCCACAGCGCGCCGGACCCGACTGCGGCGGGCAGCGCCGGCGGGATCGCGGTCCGTCCGCTCGCGTCGGTCACCTGGCCGATGAGCTGGACCTGGACGACACCGCCCGGTGATCCGCCCTCGGTGAAGCTGGGCTTGCACTGGACACGCGCGGTCAGTCCGCTCGGCAGGTCCACCAGCAGCTGCTGGCGTCGCCCGGTGGCAAGCGCCTCGGTCGCCTCGGCCAGCAGCGGGCCCTGGTCCGACGGGGGGAGCAGCTCGCGGGCCCGGTCGTTGAGCATCAGCAGGTCGTCGCCGACGGCCAGCACGGCGTCGCGATGCCGGCGGCAGGCGGTGAGGTAGTCGTGCAGCAGCGCGTGCTCGCGGCGTCCGGACTGCTCCAGCAGCATCGCCTCGATGCGTCGGCTCAGTGCGGCCGCCGCGGCGACCATCATCATGCCGGCGTCACGGCGCCAGCAGGTGAGGTCGATGACGCCGAGCACCTTGTGCGTGACGGGATGGCGGATCGGCACGCCGGCGCAGGCCAGGTCTTCGAGGTGCTCGACGTAGTGCTCGTGGCCGAACACCCGCGCCGGCCCGCCGCCCTCGAGCGCGGTGCCGATGCCGTTCGTGCCCACGTGCTCCTCGGCGTAGCTGAAGCCGGGCGCCAGCCACACGCGGTCCAGGTGGCCCTCGAGGCGGGAGTCCCCGGTGTCGCGGCGGAGCACGACGCCGTTCGCGTCGCACAGGATGACGCTGACCGGTTCGGCGCCGAACTGGTCAGCCGCCTCGGCCAGCACCGGCCGGGCGGCCCGCAGGAGCGCCGACTCACCGTCGACGTCGGTCTCGAAGGGCACCTCGAGGTGGTCGGTCGGGACGTGCCAGAGACGCGAGCGCGTCCACGACGCCAGTATCGGCTCGCGAACCACGTCGGTCGCGCTGGCGCCGTCGGCGAGGAACGCCGTTCGGGCATGCGCGAGCTCGGCTGAGCCGGGCCCGGCGGACACCGTGGGTGATCCGGGTGGTCGCCCGTCCCCGTTCCCTTCGGCCAAACCGGCCTCCTCGGAGCGGCAGTGGTCCGTGGCTTGCTCGCAGCGCGACCCCCGTCTCGACTCACGATAGGCGGGGCCCCGCGCGCATCAGTCTCATATTGAGACCTCGGGGCCCCGGTGGGAAGGGTGTGATCCGAAGCACGAGGCGGCGACGCCGGACCGCGCCCGGTCCGCCGCCTTGAACCGCTGTCGGAGTCGACGACGCCCGCGTCCGTCGTGGCTCACGGCCACCCACCACCGTGAGGAGTCCACGTGAGTCGGCAGAGTCTGGCGAAGGCTCACCAGAAGATCCAGGAGCTCGCCTGGGAGCCGCAGTACCACGAGCCGTACATGAAGTACGGGACCGACTACACCTTCCGGAAGGCCGCGAAGAAGGACCCGCTCAAGCAGGTCCTGCGGTCGTACTTCCCGATGGAGGAGGAGAAGGACAACCGCGTGTACGGCGCGCAGGACGGCGCCATCCGCGGGAACATGTTCCGCCAGGTGCAGGAGCGTTGGCTGGAGTGGCAGAAGCTGTTCCTGTCCATCATCCCGCTGCCCGAGATCTCGGCGGCGCGCTCCATGCCGATGCTGTTCCACGTGGTCCCGAACCCGGAGCTGCACAACGGCCAGGCCATTCAGATGATCGACGAGGTTCGGCACTCGACGATCCAGCAGAACCTGAAGCGCCTGTACATGAACAACTACATTGACCCGGCAGGCTTCAACAACAGCCTGCGGAACTTCCACAGCGACTACTGCGGCACTATCGGCCGTCAGTTCGCCGAGGGGTTCATCACCGGTGACGCGATCACCGCGGCCAGCATCTACCTGACGATCGTTGCCGAGACGGCGTTCACGAACACCCTGTTCGTGGCCATGCCCGCCGAGGCGGCGGCGAACGGTGACTACCTGCTGCCGACGGTGTTCCACTCGGTGCAGTCCGACGAGTCGCGACACATCTCCAACGGCTACGCCACTCTGCTCATGGCGCTGTCGGACGAGGACAACCGCCAGCTGCTCGAGCGCGACCTGCGCTACGCGTGGTGGAACAA
>JAQSWF010000290.1 GCA_029266775.1 Pseudonocardia sp. | reverse complement strand
CCCTGAAAATCACGGACCTCTACGTCGACGTGGCCGCCGAGGACGGCGCCAAGGAGATCCTCCGCGGCGTCGACCTCACGGTCTCGGGCGGCGAGACCCACGCGATCATGGGCCCGAACGGCTCGGGCAAGTCGACGCTGGCCTACGCGATCGCCGGCCACCCCCGCTACGTCATCACCCGCGGCTCCGTGACGCTGGACGGTGAGGACGTCCTCGCGATGACCGTGGACGAGCGCGCCCGGGCCGGGCTGTTCCTGGCCATGCAGTACCCGGTCGAGGTCCCGGGTGTCTCGACGGCGAACTTCCTGCGCTCGGCCGCCACGGCCGTCCGGGGCGAGGCGCCGAAGCTGCGCACCTGGGTCAAGGAGGTCAAGGGCGCGATGACCGACCTCGACATCGACCCCGCGTTCGCGGAGCGCTCGGTGAACGAGGGTTTCTCGGGCGGGGAGAAGAAGCGCCACGAGGTCCTGCAGCTCGCCCTGCTGCAGCCGAAGATCGCGATCCTCGACGAGACGGACTCCGGCCTGGATGTCGACGCCCTGCGCGTGGTGAGCGAGGGCGTGAACCGCTTCCGGGCGTCCGGGGAGGTCGGCGTCCTGCTGATCACGCACTACACCCGGATCCTGCGGCACATCACCCCGGACGTCGTGCACGTGTTCGCCGGCGGCCGGATCGTCGAGTCGGGCGGCCCGGAGCTGGCCGAGGAGCTGGAGGCCAACGGGTACGCGAAGTACGGCACGCAGGAGGCCGCGATCTGATGGCCGCGCCCGCCCCGGTAGCAGCCCCGGCCGCGCTCGACCCCGAGCCGTTGAACACAGCGACGATCCGGGCGGACTTCCCGATCCTGTCGCGCACCGTGCGCGGTGGGCGTCCGCTGGTCTACCTGGACTCGGGCGCGACGTCGCAGCGGCCGCGGCAGGTGCTCGACGCCGAGCGGGCGTTCACCGAGCGGCACAACGCGGCGGTGCACCGCGGCGCGCACCAGCTCGCCGAGGAGGCCACGGACGCGTATGAGTCCGCGCGCGCGCGGATCGCGACTTTCGTCGGGGCTGCGGCGGACGAGGTGGTGTTCACGAAGAACGCGACCGAGGGGATCAACCTCGTCGCGTACGCGTTCTCGAACGCCTCGGTGGGCACGGCGCTCGGGCCCGACGCGGAGCGCTTCCGGCTGCGGCCGGGGGACGAGATCGTCGTCACCGAGCTGGAGCACCACGCGAACCTCGTGCCGTGGCAGGAGCTGTGCCGGCGCACCGGCGCGGTGCTGCGCTGGTACGGGGTGACCGACGACGGGCGGCTGGACCTGGACTCGGTGGAGCTCTCCGAGCGCACCCGGCTCGTCGCGTTCGCTCACCAGTCGAACGTCCTCGGCACGATCACGCCGGTCGCGGAGCTGGTCGCGCGGGCCCGCGCCGTCGGTGCGCTGACACTGCTCGACGCCTGCCAGTCCGTCCCGCACCAGCCGGTGGACCTCGGCGCGCTGGGCGTCGACTTCGCCGCGTTCTCCGGGCACAAGATGCTCGGGCCGTCCGGGGTCGGGGTGCTGTGGGGTCGCCGCGAGCTGCTCGCGGCGATGCCGCCGTTCCTCACCGGCGGGTCGATGATCGAGCTGGTGCGGATGGAGGGCTCGACGTACGCGGCCCCGCCGCAGCGGTTCGAGGCGGGGGTGCCGATGGCGGCGCAGGCCGTCGGGCTGGGCGCGGCCGTCGACTATCTGTCGGCGCTGGGCATGGACGCGGTGTTCGCCCACGAGCTGGCGCTCACCGGCGCCGCGCTGGAGGGCCTGGCGCAGGTTCCGGGCGTGCGCGTCCTCGGGCCTGCTGACCTGCGGTCGCGCGGGGGAGCGGTGTCGTTCGTCGTGGACGGGGTGCACGCGCACGACGTCGGGCAGGTGCTGGACGACCGCGGCGTCGCCGTGCGCGTCGGCCACCACTGCGCCTGGCCGCTGCACCGCCGGTTCGGGGTGGCCGCGACAGTCCGCGCGAGCTTCCACGTGTACAGCACTCCCGACGAGGTGGCCGCGCTCGTGGACGGCGTGCGCGCGGCCCGGGACTTCTTCGGGGTGTCGTAGGGATGCAGCTCGAGCAGATGTACCAGGAGATCATCCTGGACCACTACCGGACGCCGCATCGCGCCGGCTTGCGCGAGCCGTTCGACGCCGAGTCGTTCCAGATCAACCCGACGTGCGGCGACGAGATCCGGCTGCGGGTGCTGTTGAAGGGCGACACGGTCTCCGACGTCTCCTACGAGACGTTGGGCTGCTCGATCAGCCAGGCGTCGGCGTCGGTGCTGACGGACCTGGTCGTCGGCCGCTCGGTGGCCGACTCGCTGACCGTGCTGGCCGCGTTCCAGGAGATGGCGCAGGGCCGCGGCCAGGTCGAGCCGAACGAAGACGTGCTCGGCGACGGAGTCGCGTTCGCCGGGGTCGCGCGGTACCCGGCACGGGTGAAGTGCGCGCTGCTGGGATGGATGGCGTTCAAGGACGCCGTCGCCCGGGGCGCGCAGAAGGAGGGTTCGTGACCGTCGAGAACACTGCTACCGAGAACACTGGTACCGAGAACCAGCCGGCCGACGACGTCGTGCGCGGCGCCGCGGGGATGCCGGAGCCGCCCCCCGCCTCCGCCGAGGGCGATGTCGAAGACATCGAGGAGGCCATGCGCGACGTGGTCGACCCGGAGCTCGGGATCAACGTCGTCGACCTCGGCCTCGTGTACGGCCTCGCGGTCGACGACCGGATCGCCACGATCGACATGACGCTCACGTCCGCCGCGTGCCCGCTGACCGACGTCATCGAGGACCAGGCGCGGTCGGCGCTGGTCATGACCGGCCTCGTCGACGACATCCGGATCAACTGGGTGTGGATGCCCCCGTGGGGTCCTGAGAAGATCACCGAAGACGGCCGCGAGCAGCTGCGGGCGCTGGGCTTCCGCGTCTGATCGCA
>JAQSWF010000108.1 GCA_029266775.1 Pseudonocardia sp. | reverse complement strand
AGGTGCACGCCCTGGCAGTAGGTGTAGGTGCTGCCCTCGACGGCGCGGACGCTGCCGTCCCGGTCCACGCGCACGCCGTCGCGGATGAGGCCGGTGGCGGGATCGCGCAGCGTGTCGTGCATCCAGTCGACGATGGACGCCGCCAGCCCGACGTTTCCCCCGCGGGCCAGCAGGATCGCGGCCGGTCCGTTCGCCGGAGCGTTCTTGAAGTCGTCGCCGCGCCGCCACCAGATGCCGCCGCCGGCGTCCGCGGTCCACCCGTCGCGCAGCTGGAGGACGACGGCGCCCAGCGCCGGTCGTGCCGAGCGGCGGGCCAGCGTCCCGGCCCGCTGCACGGCCAGCCCGAACCAGGCGACGTCGTCGTAGTAGTCGTTGGTCCACCGGCCGAGGTTGCGCAGCCGGACGGTGCGGGCGACCGCGGCGATCGCGTCGGCCCGCTTCGGATGAGGGGCGCGCAGCTGGGCGTCGACGAGACAGTCCAGCAGGTGCGCCTGCCACCAGTAGTGCCGCCCAGTCGACCTCAGGAGAGGCGGTACCGGCGTCGCCCGTGCCCGGCGGCGGATCTTCCATGGCGCACAGTCTGGCGAGCCCGTCAAGACGAGCGAGATCGGGTGCCTGCTGCTCGGTCGGTCACCACGCCGTGGACAGATCGGCGTGCTGCCGGATCCACGCGTGCATCGCGATCCCGGCCGCCACCCCCGCGTTGATCGACCGGGTGGAGCCGAACTGCGCGACCGACACCGCCATCGCCGCTGCCGCCCGCGCCCCCTCGGTCAACCCCGGGCCCTCCTGGCCGAACAGCAGCAGGCACTCGCGCGGGAGCACCGCGGTCTCCAGACGCGCGGCGCCGGGCGTGTTCTCGACCGCGACGACCGGCAGCCCCCTCGCCGCGGCGAAGGCCGCGAGGTCGGTCACCGCGGCGTGGTGGTGCACGGCCACGTAGCGATCGGTCACCATCGCCCCGCGGCGGTTCCACCGACGGCGCCCGACGATGTGCACGCCCGCCGCGCCGAATGCGTTGGCGGTGCGCACCACCGTGCCGATGTTGTGGTCGTGGCCGAAGTTCTCGATGGCGACGTGGAACGGGTGGGCGCGCTGCGCGAGGTCGGCGGCTACGGCGTCGCGGCGCCAGTACCGGTAGGCGTCGACGACGTTGCGGCGGTCGCCATGCTCGAGCAGCTCGGGGTCGTACCGCTCGTCGGTCGGCCACGGGCCCGGCCACGGACCGACGCCGACCGCACCCTGCGACGCCCACTCGGACGGCCCCGGGTCGTCGTCCACCTCATCCACGCCCGTGATCGTGCCCGACCCGAGCGAACGCGGCGTTGGGTGCATCTACTGCACCCCAACGCCGCGTTCGCTCGGTAATGGGCGGCCTCAGCGCGAGGGTTCGTGCGCGGTGGAGGCCGCGGTGTCGCCGCCCTCCGCGGCCGGCGGCAGGACGCGGTGCCCGCCCGCGGGCATCGTCAGCGTGACGGCCGTGTGGCCCCGGTGGGCGCCGGCAGCGGCGTGGTGGTATTCCTCGAGCCGGTTGAGGAAGCCCTGGTCCCGGTACACGCGGCCGTCTACGCTGGCGCCGTCGCGACCCTCGATGACCGCCTCGACGTCTTCGCCGTTCAGCGTCTTGTGGGTCTCCAGCGCGTGCGCGATCGCCAGCACCGCGAACCGGTTCTCCTCGAGGATCTGCTCGGCGCGGTCCAGCAGCTCCTCCAGCTTGTCCTCGATGCGGTCGGCCAGCGCGGCGCGGAGCTTGCTCTCGGTGCTCTCGCCCTTCTGCGGGCCACCGCGACCGCCGCCCGGGCTGCCGACCTCGAGGCGCCGCGCCGTCGAGTACGACGACACGGTGTGCCCCATTCCCCAGTAGCCCTCCATAAACGAGGCCACGGCCGTCGCTGACTCCAGGTCGCCGGAGACGCCCGACGAGGAGTCGCCTTCGAAGAACATGCGCTCGCCGGCCAGCGAGGCCACAGAGACGAGGATGTCCGCGTCGTACTCCGAGCGCCATCGGGTGAACTGGTCCTCCGGCGGGATGCTGGCGACCATGCCGAGGTAGTCGCTGCCCTTCTCGATCGTCGCGAGGTCGATCTCCAAGTGCCGGCGGGTGCGGTACGCCATTACCGCGTGGCACGCCTCGTGGACGGCGACGGCGTGCCGCTCGCGCTCGATGTACTCGACGTCTTCGGGCGGCCCGAGGTCCTTGAGCTGCTTGGCCTTCATCACGTCGCGCCAGGTGATGATCTCTCGGCCGTCCCGGATCGCGGTGATCAAGGCCTCGTTGACCAGGTCCTTGATCGTCGCGCCGGTGGCGTAGGGCGTGATCGTGGCGAGCTTGTCCACCTCATCGTCGGTGACCTCGTGCGGCACCTTGTTGAGGTAGCCCTGGTAGGTCCGGATCCGGCCGGCCTTGCTCGGGTAGCCGACCCGGTAGATGCGGTCGATGCGGCCCGGGCGCAGCAGCGCCTCGTCCAGCGACTCGGGCATGTTCGTGGCCATCATGACGAGGATCCGGTACTTGGGCGGCGGCTTGGGCCGCATGCCCAGGGCGCGGCGGCCCCAGCGGTTGAGGATGCCGCGGGGTTTCTTCAAC
This sequence comes from Pseudonocardia sp., assembly GCA_029266775.1. GTDB lineage: Bacteria > Actinomycetota > Actinomycetes > Mycobacteriales > Pseudonocardiaceae > Pseudonocardia. The sequence goes on along the minus strand of JAQSWF010000108.1, from coordinate 8,242 downwards.
CCGGACAGCTCGGTGAGCAGCGCCTGCAGCGTGCCCATGCCGCCACCGCCGCCGTTCATGCCGCCGCCCATGACGAAGCGGCTGCGCCGGGCGGGCTCGTCCCTGACGGCCGATGCCATCGCCTCGCGGGTGAGCAGCGAGCGCGTGTCTTCCGAGAGGTAGGAGAAGCCGTGGCAGCCCGCATGCGCGAAGGCGGGTGGGCGCATCCCCCGGGCCCCGCCGGGGGCGGACTGGCCCAGCGAACCGCGGTTGCCCAGCGCGTCCGCCTCGTCGAAGAACACGATCACGCCGCCGTAGCGCAGCGAGAGCTTGCGCAGCTTGCGGAACAGCGACTTGACCTTGAGGATGCCGACGCCCATGAACATGTTGATGAAGGCGCCGGGGTCGACGAAGACGTAGGGCTTGCCCGTCTCACCGGCAACGGCCTCGGCCATCAAGGTCTTCCCGGTGCCGGGAGGACCCCACAGCAGAAGCCCGCCGGGCACGTAGCCGCCCTTGCGCTCGATCTCGTCCGGCTTCTCCAGGAACATGATGTTCTCGCGGATCCGCTGGACCACGTGGTCCTGACCCCAGACGTCGGAGAACCGAGTCTTAATGTCGTCCGGGTAGTAGGTGTCGACGCCACCGCGCGAGAGCAGCCAGAACAGCCCGATGAACTGGAACGCGATGAAGAAGAACGCGAAGGCGAGCTGCAGGATCAGCGGCAACGCCTGCCACACCAGCGCGGGCGTCTCGAACAGCGCGAGCACCGGAGACGTCTCGAGGATCTCACCCGCGACCACGGCGAACAGCGCGACGAACGCGACGAGCTTGATGATGCGGGCGAGCCGGAAGCGGGTCCAGTCGGAGAACCGCCGCTTGGCCGCGCGGTCGAAGCCGCCGAAGATCGTGTCCGACCAGAACCCGTGGTAGGCGGACCAGTGCTCGCTGACCAGGTAGTGGATCTGCCGGACCAGCTCCAGGCCCATCAGCCAGAGCAGCCACTGCGACTCGACGAGGTGCAGGCGCACGGCGTCGACGAACGGGAGCAGCGGGTTGTCGGCCATCGAGGCCCACACCAGGATCAGCCAGATCGACCCGAGCAGGAGCAGCAGCCGGATCCGGTTCCACAGTGGCACCTTGGCCCGGGTGGTGCGGCTCGACGGAGGCGCGGCGGCCGGCGGATCCACGGGCGGGGCGAGACCCTCGGGGACGGCGGTTGGCCCCGAGGGGTCGGACCCCGGAAAATCAGACGGAGCGGTCATGAGCTCTCCCGGACGGTGAAGGAGGAGACCGCACGGTCGATCTCCCCCTTGCGCTGCTCGTAGCACTCAGAGGAGCAGCGCACGAAGAACATGTACAGCTTGCTGGCGTCGTCGTTGAGGTAGTTGGTCTGGTCGATGACCTGCGGCGGGCCGTCGTCCATCCGGTAGCGGAACACCGAGTGCACCCCCCGCAGCCCCTCGCCTGGCGTCAGGACCTCGTCGCTGATCAGGACGAAGTCGGACAGACCCGTCGTCGGGTCGACTTCCGCAGCCTGCCGCGCAGTCTCCGACACCGGATAGAACAGGTCGCGGAGCCGGTCCAGCGAGAACTGCCCCCGCATGGTCTCGGGGACCTGCTGAACGCTCACGAACGCCGCGGGCGCCGGAGCGCTCGGGCCGAACAGGTGCAGGGGAGAGGGTACGGGGTCGGCGTCGTAGCCCTCCAGCCACAGCCCGCGTTCGTCGTCGGACAGCGTGGGGTCGAGACCGATGGCGTCGTCGAGTGCCTTCTTGTCGATAGGCCGCCAGGTCGCGGGAAGCTTGACGTAGGTCCGGTCGTCGGAGTTGGTGACATAGGTGTACTCGGGCGCCCCGCACCCTGCGAGCAACGCCACCACCGCGGCGACCGCCAGCGCGAGGAGGACCCTCGGCGAGCTCGGTGTCCTCCGGCGTGCGCGGACGCGCATCCGACCTCCCACGTGACCGACCCCAGGACAACCGAGTATGCGCCACGAACCCGTCCGGGTCTCCCCGCCCACGTTGCCGGGAGGTTTCGGGCGACCCGCGGGTCGGCTGCGCACCGACCATCCTTCCAGTGCCGCCGCGCACGGCCTGTCACCGCGCGTGGCCGGTCGTCGAACGACCCGCTCGTCGACGGGTCGAACCGGTCGCCCGGCCACCCGTTCGCCGAACGGTTAACGCTCACGGAGCGTGACTCAACAGCATCAACCAGCGACATCCTGAGAAGGTTGCCTGGCGTCTGTAGTAATTTGGATCGGCGTTCGGAGTAGTTGCGTCCATTCGTCGTGTCGCGGACCGCGCACATCTCATGGTCCTCTCAGCTTCACGGGTCGCCGCCACGTTGACGATCTACCTTCCGGGCCATGACACAGCGTGCCGTTCGTGCGGGGTGGGTCGCCGTCTTCGGCGTCGCCCTCGGCGCGCCTGTCGTGGTGCGGCTGGCCACCACCGCACCCGAACCGATGTGGAAGCAGCTCACCGACATCACGGGCCTGCTGGCGCTGTCCGGCCTGGTGTGCGCGGCGGTCCTGCCGTCGCGGGTGCGGTCGCTGACCCGCGCGTTCGGTATCGAGGACGTCATCGACGTGCACCGCTTCCTCGGTGTCGCGGCAGCCGTGCTCGTGCTGCTGCACCTCGCCTGCGTGATCGCCATGAACCCCGCCCAGATCGCGCTGCTCGACCAGCAGCTCAACGGGGCACCCGCCAAGGCCGCCTCGATTGCCGCCGGAGCCCTGGTCGTGCTGGTCGTGGCCGCCGCAGCACGGCGCCAGCTGAGGCAGCGCTACGAGGTGTGGCGCTGGTTTCACGTCCTGCTCGCCATCACCGTGCTCACCGGATCGGCGCTGCACGTCTACTGGCTCAACCACCTGCTGACGCAACCGGCGATGCAGCTGGTGTTCCTCGGGCTGACGCTCGCCGTGGCCGCCGTGCTGTTCCACCGCTGGGTCTGGCGAACGCTGCTCGACCCGTCCACCGAGTTCGTCGTCGCCGAGATCCGCCGGGAAAGCGCCAGCGTCACCACGGTGAGCCTCGCCCCGCGCAAGGGGTACTGCGGCGACGACTGGGCCTTCGCCCCCGGCCAGTTCGCCTGGATGCGGCTGCGCCGGTCGGTCACCGGCGAGGAGCACCCGTTCACGATCGCGTCGTCGCCGCACCTGCCCGGCCGGGTGGAGTTCACGATCCGCAATGCGGGCGATTTCACCCGCGGAATCGTCCGGCTGCGCCCCGGGCAGCCGGTCTGGATCGACGGCCCGCACGGGTCGTTCACCAGCGACGTCGACGCCTGCGAGGGCGTCGTGATGATCGCAGGCGGCGTGGGCATCACGCCGATGATGAGCATGGTGCGCGCGGCCGCGGACCGGTGTGACCCGCGCCCGCACCGCCTGATCGTGGTCGCCCGCAACCACGAGGACCTGCTGTTCCGTGAGGAGCTCGGCTGGCTGCGGGACGAGCTGGACCTAGAGGTCACCGAGGTCCTGCGCCGCCCGCATCCCGAATGGGAGGGACACACTGGAGAGATCAATATCGCCCTGCTGACGGCCGTACTCGGCACCGACCAGCAGAACGGTTGCCTCGACTACTTCCTCTGCGGCCCACCGGGCCTCGTCAACGACACCCTCGAAGCGCTCGACGCGCTGGGCGTGCCCCCCGAGCGCGTCCACACCGAGCAGTTCGACTTCGCCTGAGCACCCCTCGTCTCGCTCCCCAGCACTCCCCGAAGGGTTCCCATGCAACGCCGCACGTCCCGCACTCTGAGCCGCGCCCTCATCCTGGCGGTGATCCTCGCCGTAGGCGCCACGATCTGGCAGTCGTGGTCGGCCGGGGTCCCCGGCGTTTCCGGAGTCGTCCAGACCGCCTGGGGCCCGCTCACCCCGGCGGACCGCGACCTCATCGTCAAGGTTCGCCTCGCTGGCCTGTGGGAGATGCCCACCGGCCAGCAGATCCAGCAGCAGGCCAGCAATCCCGCGGTGAGGGAGGTGGGCACCAAGATCTCCGCCGAGCACGCCGATCTCGACCTGAAGGTCCGCGGCATCGCGGACAAGCTGGGTGTGCTGCTGCCGAGCAGCCCGTCGCCACAGCAGGTCAACTGGATGAAGGAGATCTCGTCCAAGACCGGCTCCGAGTACGACCGCACCGCTGTCCAGCGGCTGCGCGAGGCGCACGGGATCATCCTCCCGCTCCTCGCGCAGGTGAAGGTCGGCACCCGCAACGACGCCGTCCGGGCCTTCGCCACCGAGGGTGCCCTCTACGTCAACCGGCACATCAGCTACCTCGAGAGCACCGGCCTGGTCGACTACACCGCGCTCCCCGAATCCCCGTCGCCTGGCGTGCTCTCGGGGTCGGCGGACTGGCGGGACCTCATCGTACCCGGCCTGATCCTCGTCGCCTGCCTGCTGGCCGCATTCGGCATCGGTGCGACGCTGCGCGGCCGCAACCGCGCGAAGACGACGCTGCCGCCGGTGGTGGCCGCGGCTCCACCCCGCGTCGCCACCGCGGCGTCGCTCATCGCACTACCCGGTCCACGGGTCGATGCGCCCGGCGTCACCGACACCGGGCCACGGCACACCGTGCGGCGTTGACCCCCCGATTTCCCCAACGCACTCCGCGGTCTGCTCCCCACTCACCGCGCTTCCCCTGATCACGGCCACCCGGCCGCTACCCCGATAGAGGCTTTCGATGCACCTTCCTGCAGCGTCTCGACCCACGCGCGTTCGTCGCCTGCTCGCCGTGTCCGCGGCCGCGGCCTTCGTCATGATCGGGCCAACCGCCTGTGACTACGGCACCTACAGCGGCGGCTCCTCCGACGGCTACGCCGCAGGCGGCCAAGCCGAAAGTTCGAGCGGCGGCAACGTCGTCCCGGTGGGCAACAGCTCCCCGTCGACGGAAGAGTCGCGCCGCGATCGTTGGCAGAACGCCTACGTCAGCAACGGGGGCGGCGACGACGGAGACGGCGACGGCGACAACGAGCAAGCGACCACCGAGCCTGCTGCGGCGGAGACGACCGATCCGGCAGCCACGCCCGACCCGGCTGCGCAGGTCGGTAACCCGGCGTCCGAGGATCCGGCAGCGACCGGCACCGCGGCACCGACGGAATCCGCGTCGGCGACGTCGACCGCGGCCCCGGTCGACGCCAACGGCAGGGCAGTGGTCGGCGCCGGTGGGCAAAATCGGGACAACAACGGACAGAACGTCCTGGGCCGCGACTGCGCGGGCGGTACGAACGCAGATCTGGACCTGCACACCGGCTTCCAGGAGGCCAAGGCCCAGTGTGTCGAGACAGCGATGGGCGCGGTCGCCGACGAGAACAACCTGCCGTCTCTGCTGATCACCAACGCACCGAAGGAGGTCGCGGTCGGCCAGGCGTTCGAGCTGCAGGTCAGCACACGCAACCTCGTGCGCGACCGGTTCCTCGGCGCCGCGGCGGGCGGTTACTACCTGGAGGCGTCGTTCCTCGACGGCAAGGGCCTCCAGCGCGGCCACTTCCACACCGCGTGCCGGATCCTGCCGAAGACCAGCGAAGCGCCCGACTCGAAGGGGGCGCCCGAGTTTTTCGTCGCGACGCAGGACAACGGGGGCGGGACGGCACCGGACGTCGTCACGATCCAGGTGCCGGGCATCAAGAAGGACGGCGAGCTGCAGTGCACCTCATGGGCCGGCGACGGCTCGCACCGCACGCCGATGATGAGCCGGGCCAACCAGACTCCGGCCATCGACTCGGTCCGCATCACCGTCGGCGGCAACGGCGAGGCTGCAGCCCCGGCGGAGAACGGCAACGCGGCCGGTGGCGCAGCGCAGTCCCAGGTTCCGCAGCCGCCCGCCGAGGGAGCGCAGGGCCAGGAGGACGCCGGCGCGACCGCGGAGAACAACGGCGCCGAGAACGAGGGCGGCAACAACGGAGCCGGTGAGAGCGCCGAGGCCACCTCCGCCGAGACGAGCGAAGCGGAGGTTGCCGCGGTGGCGAACAACGAGACCGCCGAGGCAGCCGCCAGCACGGCAGGAGCCGGCACGAACAACTGACGGCGCGCCAGCACTGAGCGACAAGCACTGAGCGAAAGCGGCGTTCGCAAGGGTAGACCTTGCGAACGCCGCTTTCGCTCGTTCGAGGACGCAGCTCAGGTCGAGGATCTGCGCGCACGTTGAGGATCTGCCCGAGTCACCGCCGACGCAGCAGCGTGCGCTCACCCAAGTCCGATGTCGGCCAGCCCGAGCAGCGCGCGGTACGGCGCGCCCTCGGCCTCGACCGCTTCTCGGGCGCCGGTTGCGCGGTCGACCACCGTCGCCACGCCGACGACCGTCGCGCCTGCCTCGCGCACCGCCCGCACCGCGGTCAGCACGGAGCCGCCGGTGGTGGACGTGTCCTCCACGACGAGCACGCGGCGGCCGCTCACGTCCGGGCCCTCGATCAGCCGCTGCAGGCCGTGCTCCTTCGTCTCCTTGCGCACGATGAACGCGTCGACGGGCTCCACCTCGGGGTCCATGTCCCGCTCAGCGGCGACCGCGTGCAGCACGGCGTCAGCCACCGGGTCGGCGCCGAGCGTCAGGCCGCCGACAGCTCCGTAGTCCCAGTCGGCCGTCAGCACCCGCAGCAGACGCCCCACCAGCGGGGCGGCCCGGTGGTGCAGGGTCACGCGGCGCAGGTCGACGTAGTAGTCCGCTTCGGCACCCGACGCGAGCGTGACCCGGCCGTGCACGACGCCCAGGTCGCGCACGAGGCTGGCCAGCTCGGCGCGCTCGCCGTCGGCCCCGCTCACATCCGCCCCTGCCGACGGCTGACGGCCCCGACCAGCCTGCGCACGACCGAGCGCGGCAACACATCGGCAAGCGCGACGATCGCCTTGTACGGCAGGCTCGGCACGGAGATCACTTTCCCGCGCGCGAGGTCGGCGAGACAGGCGTCGACGACCCGGTCGCTGTCGAGCCAGAGCGGCCCACGACGCGCACCCACGTCGATGCCCGCACGTTCGTGGAACTCGGTGCGGACGAACCCGGGACACAACGCCGTCAGCCGCACGCCGGTGCCCGGCATCGACAGGGCCAGGCCCTCGGTGAAGGCTGTGACCCACGCCTTGTCGGCCCCGTAGACCGCCCCCCGGCCGGGGAGAAGTCCGGCGACGCTCGCCACGTTCACCACCGCGCCGCGACCGCGGTTCAGCATGCCGGGCAGGGCAGCGCGGGTCAGCGCCAGCACGGCGGCGACGTTCACCTCGAGCTGGCGCTGGAGGTCGGCGGGCGTTGCGTCGAAGAAGGAGCCGGGTGTCGTGAACCCGGCGTTGTTGACCAGGAGGTCGACCGGCGCGACGTCGGGGTCGGCGAGCCGCGTCGCCACGCGGTCGCGGTCGGTGGGAAGCGACAGGTCGGCCGGGAGCACCTCGACGGCGACGCCGGCGGCGCGGGCGGCGGCGGCTGCGTAGTCCAGCCGCTCCTTGTCGCGTGCGACGAGCACGAGATCGTGGCGGTCCCGGGTGAGCCGCCGGGTGAAGGCGGCACCGATGCCGGACGTCGCTCCGGTGATCAGGGCGGTGGGCACGCCGCGACCCTAGCGGCGAGTCGGGCGTCAGCGCTGAGAGCGGGCACGCGCTCCCTGCTCGAGCGCGGCCGCGACCTCGGCGAGGTCGGCGAGGAGGTCCTGCAGGCGCGCGGGAGCGGAGTTGAGCGGCGCCGTCGCCAGCACCCAGGTGTCTTCGGCCCACACCAGCTCGATGTCGTCGCCGATCACGTCGGTGGCATCGGCGAGGCGGGGGGTGAGAAGCGGGCGGACGGCCTCCGGGTTGGTGACGAAGGCGTAGCGCTCCCCGACCGGTTCGAGCAGGTCGAGCCCCGTGTCGTCGGGGAGTGGCGCGGTGGGCAGCCGGAGCTCGACGACGGCCGGCAGCGGCGCCGCCACCTGGACGGCGGCGACGACGGTCCGGACCAGGCCCTGGTGCTCGTGGTCGAAGACGTAGCCCTGGCGAGGGCCGTCCGGCGTGGGCACCGACCCGGCGACGAGGTTGCGCGCCACCCCCGGCCCCGCAACGTGCAGCGGGCCGTATCGCCAGCGCCCGGGCAGGACGGGATCGGCGTCGGCGAACTCCCACTCGTGCAGGGCGGCCCATCGGCGCCGGGACCCCGCTCCCCCGTGCGCCCCGAAGCGGTCGGCGAGCAGCAGCGCGGCACCGACCACGAGCGCGACGGCCGCGATGACGAACCAGACCGACGACGGGATGCCCACAGAGGGCAGCGTAGCGCCGTTATCACCGTCGACTGAGCAACGACGCACG
>JAQSWF010000107.1 GCA_029266775.1 Pseudonocardia sp. | reverse complement strand
GGTCGGATCGTCGGGGGCTGGGTCCAGCGCCGGGACGGGACGATCGTCGTGCGGCTGCTGGCCGACGTCGGCATCGAACGGCGCGCGGAGATCGAGAAGGCCGCAGCGGACCTCCGGGGACTGCTGGGTGAGGTGCGGTTCACCGTCCGGTTCCCGGCACCGATACAGGCTGAACTCCTCGCTTGAGTCCGCCGGTACCGTCGCACGCATGGGTTTCCTGGACGGGCTCACCGGCAACGCGTCGAGGATCGACAGCAGCGCCGCGGCTCAGGAGTACGGACGGCTGCTGGCGCAGGACGAACCGGTGCAGGCGGCCTTCCAGCTGATCCGCGACGCCGTCCTGTTCACCGACCGCCGGCTCATCTTCATCGACAAGCAGGGCGTGACCGGCCGGAAGATCTCCTACCACTCCGTGCCCTACCGCAGCATCACCCACTTCTCCGTCGAGACCGCGGGCAGCTTCGACCTCGACGCCGAGCTGACGATCTCGCTGTCCGGCGGGCAGGCGATCGTCAAGCAGTTCGGACGCGGCGTGGACGTCTACGAGGTCCAGGCCCTGCTCGCCGGCTCCATTCCCCGCTGAGCCCGGCCGACGAGCGCCGGCGAGGAGAAATCGTGAGCGATCGATTGCTGGTGATCGAGGACGATGCGACCATCGGCGAGGTGCTCACGTCGAGCCTGCGCGGTCAGGGGCACGACGTGTTCTGGGAGCGGACGGCGCGGTCCGGGTTGGCCCGGGCGGCGCGCACCGACTTCGACCTGATCCTTCTCGACCTCGGCCTTCCCGATCTCGACGGCGTCGAGGTGTGCCGGCGCCTGCGCCAGCAGCAGAGCGGCGCGGTCGTCGTGGTGCTGACGGCACGCACGACCGAGATGGACGTCGTGGTCGGGCTCGAGGCGGGCGCGGACGACTACCTGACCAAGCCGGTCCGGCTGGCGGAGCTGCACGCGCGGATCCGTGCGCACCTGCGTCGCGGCGTCCCGGTGCTCGCGGCGAGCCCGGTCCGGTCGGTCGGCGACCTCGTCGTCGACACAGCCAGCCGCCGGGTGACCGTCGCCGGGCGTGAGGTGGGGCTGCGGGCGCGGGAGTTCGACCTGCTGGCTCGGCTGGCGGCAGAGCCCGGCGTAGCCGTGAGCCGCGCGACGTTGATGGCCGACGTGTGGGACGACCACTGGTCCGGCTCGACCAAGACGCTCGATGTGCACGTCGCCGCGGTGCGTCGCAAGCTCGGCGGAGCCAGCGCCTCGCTCGACATCCGGGTACCGGGGATCGCCACCGTGCGCGGGCACGGTTACCGCCTGGAACTCGATCCCTGACCGCCCGAACGTCCCGAGCTATGGCTGCGAGCCGACCGGGACGGGCTCGGGCTCCGATTGCTCCGGTTGCGGGACGGTCGGTAGCAGCAGGGTGAAGACGGGCGGCGCGGCCCGGTTGAGCTGCAGCCGACCGCCCTGGGCCTCGACGAGGCGCCGCGCGAGCGCCAGACCGATCCCGTGCCCGTTCGCCCGGTCCCGACGACCGGTGAACAGCGCGGTCTCGGACAGGTCGACGCCGGCACCGTCGTCAGCGACGTCGATGGCGACGGCGTCGGCGGACTCACGAGCCGTGACGGTCACGGTGCCGCCGCCGTGCAGCACGGCGTTGTCGAGCAGCACACGCAGCACCTGGCGGACCGCGCCGACGGACGCGAGCGGCTGCGGGGTACCGGGCTGCAGTTCCAACCGCAGGTCTCGGCCGTTGGCGCGCAGCCGGCCGCGCCAGTCGTGGTCGAGCTCGGCGAACAGCACGTCGAGCACCACAGGCTGCGCCGCGGCGGTGTCGCGCGCCAGGGCGAGCAGTTCGTCGATGGTCTGCTCGAGGCGGTCGGCGTCGACGAGGCTCGCCCGCATCGCCCGCCGCAGATCCCCGTCCGGCCGTTCCAGCGCGGCCTCGAGCCGCAGGCGCAGGCCGGCCAAGGGGGTCCGCAGCTGGTGCGAGGCGTCGGCGGAGAACGCCCGTTCGCGGGCCAGCAGGTCGTCGAGCCGACCGGCTGTGGTGTTGAGGGCGCCACCGACGGCGTCGATCTCGGGCACGTCACTCGGCCGGGTCCGGACGCTGAAGTCCCCCTCACCGAGCCGCCGGGCGGCCAGCGACAGCTGTTCCAGCGGGGCGGCCAGCCTCCGGGCCTGCCGGCGCGCCACCAGCCACGCGGCGGCGATCACGAGGGTGGCCAGCGCCGTCAGCGCTGCCCACGCCAGCGCGACATTCCGCGTGACGATGCCGTGCGGTGCGGCAGCCCGGACCGCTCCGATCACCTCGGCGTCGTGGCTGACCGGCACCGCCACCACGAGGTCCGTGCCATCGGACTCCAGCCCCGGCTCGCCGTCCAGCGCAGCGGAGACGGCCGGACTGGCCTCGGCCGGGCCGCGGCCGGCGATGCGCTCGCCCTCGTCGCCGTACACGCTGATCTTGGCATCGCCGGTCCAGCCCGAGTCGTCGATCGGGTCGTCGCGCAGCACGTCGTCCGCGACCGCGATCGCGACCGCGTTCGCCGCCCTCTCGAGATCGGAGCGCTCGTCGACGACGGCGTAGCGCCACACGCCGACGGCGAGCGGAACCACGAAGAGACCCACGGCGAGCACCGAGATCCACACCGCGAGACCGACGATCCGTGTCCGCATGTGGCCTCCCTCCCAGCCCAGGGAACGATTTTGCCACCCGCTTACCGGCAGCTGGCCGGTGCGCAACCGGTCCGTTCCTAGCGTTGATCACATGGTGGTGCAGTGGAGTGGGCACAGACGCTCGGCAGGGTGGCCTGGTGATCTCCGACGTCCGGCGGACCGCTCGTCGAACCTGGTGGTCGAGGTCGACGGCCGGCCCGATGCCGACACGCTGCGCGGCTGGGACCGGCTCGTGTCGGCCACGCCCGGCAGCGACGTCGCACAGCTGTCCGCCTGGGCGGCGGTGCGGCGCGAGGCGGGCTTCTCCCCCTGCTACGTCCTCGCCCGGTCCGGCGACACCCTCCTCGGTGGAGCCCTGGTGCTGTACCGGAAGGTGCCCGGCGTCGGCCTGCTGGGATACCTGCCGTTCGGCCCCGTCCTGCCGGCGAACGACCAGCGCCGCGACGCGATCGGGGCGGTCTGCGACGCCCTCGCCGACGTGGCACGGAGGCGGTTCGCAGGCCTGTTCGTGCAGCCGATGGCGGGTGTAGCGGACGTCAGCGGCCGCCTCCTGCAGCTCGGGTTCCGCCCGTCGACGGCCGGGATTGCGCCGGCGGCGTCCATCGCGATCGATCTGGCCCGACCCATCGACGCCCTGCGCGCGGACCTGCGCAGCGGAACCCGGGGCAACATCAAGCGCGCCGTCGCCCAGGGAGTGCGGGTCCGGACCGGCGGTGAGCACGACCTCGAGACGGTCGCGGCGCTGCTCCGCGACACCGGCGAGCACCACGAGTTCTCGGCGGTCTCGTTGCCCTACCTGCGCACGCTGTACCGGGAGCTCGCGCCCGGCGGCCACCTCCAGATCTTCCTCGCCGAACGCGACGGCACGCCCCTGGCCGCCGACGTTCTCACCAGCTCGGGTGGGGTTCTCACGCTGCGGATGACCGGGATGCGCCGCGCCGACGACGTCCGCCGCTCCGGCGCAGCGTCGTTGCTGCGCTGGGAAACTCTGGTGTGGGCCAAGGCCGGCGGTTCCGAGGCCGTCGACCTCGGCGGCGTCCCGCCATCGTCGGTCGACGCCGTCCGCGCCGGCCATAAGCACCTTGCCTCCCGTGTCGACGGGCGCACCTACTACAAGGCCTCGTTCGGTGGCGACGCCTTCCATCGACCGCCGGCCGTCGAGCTGCTGTCGTCGCCCGTCGCCCGGCTCGGCTACGACCTGGCGCAGCGATCGACGGTGGGCACGCGGGTCGTCGGCCTCGTGCAGCGCCTCCTGCGCGGCTCGGCGCGCTGAGGGGCGGGACGTCCGGAAGGACGGGCACCAGGTCCGGCGCACGGCCCGGGCTCCTCCCTGCCTGTTGCGGCCGACGCAGCCGTGCCACGCTGTGCCGCTCAGCGCTGGTGGGTGTGACGGAGGTCGAGCCGTGTCCAGGTCCAAGACCGTGGTGCTGCGCAACCCGGGCTATGACGCTCAGTTCGTCCGCACACTGGCCGCCGCCCAGGTCGCCGGGGCCGACCTGGGCGAGGCGATCGCGACGGCCCGTCGGTTGGCGAAACCCGACCCGACCAGCTGGCACGAGCAGTGGAGCACCACCGCAGACACGGCCCGCGACGACGCCGACGCGGCACGGGCGGCCGGCGACCGGGTCAGCGCACGCCACGCCTACCTGCGCGCGAGCGCGTACCACCGCCAGGCCTACTACTTCCTGCGCCGCACCCTCGACGACCCGCGGCTGCAGGCGAGCTACGCCGCCCACGTCGACACGTTCGACGCCGCCGTCGCGCTGATGGACGTCGCCGCCGAGCGGGTCCTGATCCCCTCGACGGCACCGCCGTCGTCGGCTACTTCTTCGCGCCCGACCACTCCGGCGCGCCGCGACCGACCCTGCTGTTCCCCTGCGGCTACGACTCGACGGCGCCGTCCGGCTACGTGCAGGTCCCCGACGCCCTCGCCCGCGGCTACAACGCCCTCGTCTTCGAGGGTCCCGGCCAGGGCGAGGCGCTCTACCGGCAGCGGCTGTACTTCCGGCCCGACTACGAGCACGTGCTGTCGCAGGTCGTCGACCGGGTGGTCAGCCGGAAGGACGTGGACGCGGCGCGGCTCGGGCTCGTCGGGCGCTCGTTCGCCGGCTACCTCGCGGCGCGCGGCGCCACCGTCGAGCACCGCATAGCCGCGCTGGTCTGCGACCCGCCGCAGCCGGACATGGGCCACCGTCTTCCTCCGCCGTCCGTCGCCCGGGTCGTCGGCACCGTCCTCGGCGCGGCGACGCGCCTGAGCGCGGACCGCGCCGAGTTCTTCGGGTCCCGCGCCGCGGCACACGGCGTGACGAGCGTGAGCGCGTACTTCGCCGATCTTCGCCGCTACACGATGCTCGACCGGGCCGCAGGGATCCGGTGCCCGACGCTGCTCGTCGAATCCGAGAACGACCCGATCGGCGGCGGAGCGGCGCTCCTCGCTCCCGCGATGACGGCGCCGACGACGGTCGTGGAGCTCTCCGCCGCCCGCGGGGCGGGCGGCCACTGCGCCGGGCTGGGCCAGTTCCTCTGGGCACAGGCGGTCTACGGCTGGCTGGACGATGTTCTCCTGCGGGCCGAGGCCGCTCCGCGCCCGATCCCGACGGCGGAGCCGGCCTGATCACCGGTGATCGACGGCGAGCCGCGGTTCGGTCCGTGGCAGGTGCACCGCGTCGAGGACATCCTCGCCGAGCTCCTGCCGGCACCCGGCCCGCCGCGCATCCTCGCGGTCGACGGCCGCAGCGGATCCGGCAAGACGACCGCGGCCGAGCGCATGGCCGGCCGCGTGCCGGGGTCGGCGGTCGTCCACACCGACGACATCGTGTGGAACCACGCGATGTTCGACTGGGCGGAGCTGATCACCGAAGGGGTGTTGGGGCCCGTCCGGCGCGGGGAGGCCGTCACCTTCCGCCCGCCCGCGTGGAACGCGCACGGCCGCGCGGGCGCCGTCGTCGTTCCGGCCGGCTGTCCGCTGCTCGTCGTCGAGGGTGTGGGCATCGGCCGGCGTGAGCTCGCACCTCTGGTCGACGCCCTGATCTGGGTGCAGACCGACGTGGCGATCGCGCGCGAACGCGGCGAGGTCCGCGACAGCGCGATACCGGACGCGGTGGGGTGGGACGAATGGCAGGTTGAGGAGCTGCCCTTCCTCGCCACCGACCGGCCCTGGGAGCGGGCCGACCTCGTCGTCGCCGGCGCATCCGAGGTTCCCACGACCCGGCCACCGAGATCGTCACTGCACGTCCCCGCCGACGATGACGGGTCAACCGGGGCAGCAGCAGCACTAGTCATCTCACCTGTGGATCTCCGCCTTGCTCCGCTGCGGCGTTGATCCGCAGGACACGCTCTAGGATCGCCGGGTGCGACTGCTGGAGCGGGAGCACCCGCTGGATGTGTTGGCCGACCGCGCGCGACGCGCGGCGGACGGGCACGGCTCGGTCGTCCTCGTCGCCGGGGAGGCCGGCATCGGCAAGACCGTGCTCCTGCGGACGGCCGTCGAACGGTCGCCGCTGCCCGTGCTGTGGGGGATGTGCGACTCGCTGCGCACACCCCGGCCGCTGGGACCGCTGCGCGACATCGCGGGGCTGCTCGGCTCCGAGGTGGCCGCGGCCCTGGCCGGGAGCGCGGCCCAGCACGAGATCTTCGCCGTCGTGCTCGACGCGGTGCGTGCTCGGCCGCGCATGCTCGTCGTGGAAGACCTGCACTGGGGTGACGAGGCAACGCTGGACCTCGTCCGGTTCCTGGCGCGCCGGATCGCGACGCTGCCCCTGCTGCTGGTGGTGACCTACCGCGACGCCGTGGACGCCGACCACCCGCTGCGCACCGCGCTCGGCGACCTCGTGGCGGTCCCGGACGCGCGGCGGTTGCAGCTCGCGCCGCTGAGCCGCCCGGCGGTCACGCACCTCCTCGACGGCCACCACGCGGATCCCGCCGAGGTGCACCGGCGGACGGCGGGTAACCCGTTCTTCGTCAGCCAGATCGCCGCCCAGCCGGAGTCGCCCCTGCCCGAGACCGTGCGCGACGCCGTCGTCGCGCGCAGCGCCACGCTGGCTCCCGCGGTCCGGCGCACGCTCGAGCTGCTGTCGTGCGCCCCCGAGGGGGTGAGCGCGGAGCTGCTGGCGGCGCTGGCGGTACCGGCGGAGACGGTGGAGGCGCTCGCGGCCACCGGCCTGCTCGACCGGTCCGGGCGCGGTGTCGCCTTCCGGCACGAGATCGCGCGCTCGGCGGTGCTCGAGTCCATCCCGCCGGGCGCCGAGCCGGCGCTCCACGTCCGGATGATCGAGGCGCTGGAGGCCGTCGACGGCGACGTCAACGTGCTCGCCCACCACGCCGCCGCCGCACCCGATGTGCCGCGGATCCTGCGCTACGCCCCGGCGGCCGCGGCCGAGGCGGCGCGGTCCGGCGCACACCGCGAGGCCGTCGCCTTTTACGAGCTGGCGCTGGTGCATGCCGAGGCTGCCGACGTCCGCGCGACGTTGCTGGAGGCGATGTCCCAGGAGCTCTACCTGACCGACCGGCTCGATGACGCGGTCGCGGCCCGGACCCGGGCGCTGTCGCTGCGCCGCGAGCTGGGCGACCTCGCCGCCGTCGGCGGCGGACACACGGCGATCTCGATATTCGCCTGGTATGCGGCCGATCGAGCGGCCGCGGAACACCACGACGCTGCTGCCCTCGAGATCCTCTCGCGCGCTGACAACGCGCGGGCGCTCGGCTCCGCCCTCGCCCACCATGGCTTCCTCGCGGCCCAGCGAGGCGACCTGGCCGACGCCCGCGCCGCCGGGACACGAGCGCAGGGCATCGCGGACGAGCTCGGTGGCGATTCCGTGCTGCACGGCTACGCGACGATCGGGGTCGCGATCGCCCACCTGCTCGATGGCGACGTCGCTGCGCGCCGCGACCTGCTCGCGGTCAGCGACACCGGCCTCCGATGCCGCGACACCAACCTGGCGACCACGCCGATGAGCAACCTCTGCCACCTCGACGTGGAGCAGGGGCGGTTCGGCGAGGCGGATGACGCGCTCGTCGACGCTCTGCGCATCAGCGAGGAGCGGGGCACGCCGATCTGCGTCATGTGGCAGCTCGGCGTGCGTGCGCGGCTGCGGCTGCTGCAGGGACGCTTCACGGAGGCGGAGCAGGATGCCCGCGCCGTGCTGGCCACCGGCAAGTTCCCGCTGGGGCGGCTGTGGCCCCACCTCGTGCTGGGCCTGCTCGCCGCCCGCCAGGAGGCGCCGCCGGAGAACCCGCACCTCGACGAGCTGTGGCGGCTCGCGCTGTGCATGGACAACCCCGACAAGTTCGCGACCGTCGGCGCCGCCCTCGCCGAGCAGGCCTGGATCACGCGCCGGCCCGATGCCCGTCTGAACGACCCGCGGATCACGGTCCTGCTGGATCCGGTGCACGGCGGGCGCGGCCGTGCGATGCGGTCGCTGCAGTCCTGGGCGCGGCGGCTCGCCGCGAGCAGCGTCCAGGAGATCGCACCCGACGTGCCGCCGGTCCCGGAGCCCCTGACCGACGGGCAGCCCTACGAGCAGGCCCTCGCGCAGTGGGACGAGGGCTCGACCGAGGCCCTCCTCGCGGCCCTGGCGGTGCTCGACGACCTCCAGGCCCGGCCGGTGGCGGCGCTGGTCCGGGCCCGCCTGCGCGAGCTGGGGGTGACCGGCATCCCACGAGGCCGGTCACCGGCGACGCGCGCCAACCCGGCGGGGCTGACCGAACGGCAGCTGGACGTGCTGGCCCTGCTGGCGGACGGGCTGAGCAACGCCCAGATCGCCGCCCGCCTGGTGATCTCACGCAAGACCGCGGACCATCACGTCTCGGCGATCCTCAGCCGGCTCGACGTGCGCACCCGCGGGGAGGCGGCCGCTCTCGCCCGGAAGTTGGGCGTCTGAGGTGTGTCCTGCAGATCGACGCCGCAGCGGAGCAAGGCGGCGATCCGCAGGTGGAGTGACGAGCCGTGGCACCTCGGCGGTCGGCCGCTTGCGCAGGTCCTCGGCCTTCCACGTCGCGTCCGGCGCGAGCAGCATGACGTCGCGGTGGAGGCGGGCCTCGTGCCGGCGGCTGAGGGTGAGCGTCAGCACGGCGACCGGCCCGTTCGCGCCGAGCGCGGTCTGGGCCGTCACCGGCCAGCCGCGCGACCACAGTGCGGCGGCCAGGTCCGGGGCCTCGCTGACGACGGTGACGCCGATGCGGCCCGGCGAGAGCCGGTCGCCGGCGACGAGGCCGAGCAGCACACCCGCACCCACCCCGATGGCATAGGCGGCGATGCTCAGCGGGTCGGTGACGTTCGTGACGACCTGGCTGATCGCGGTGATCTGCAGGATGGCACCGACGGCGCCGAGTGCCACCGCCCCGCCGCGGTTGCCTCGCGAGGCGATGAGCACCCGCCACTGCCAGAGTCCGACCTCGGTGAGGACCAGGCCCGCGATCAGGGCGGGGCGCAGCATCTCGATCATTGGAGTTCACCCCTTCCGGGTTCGCAGCTGTCCTCGACGAGGTCGGGGGGTGGAGTCAGCGGTCGGCGGTCTCGGGCCCGAAGGTGGCGACGATCTCGGCCACGACCTCGGCGGGGAAGCCGCCGCGCCGGGCGTGCTCGCGGACGGTGTCCGCGTCGTCTGTCTCGTGGATGCAGTAGAGCTTGTCCCCGGCGACGTAGGTGTGGTGCCACCGGTACGCCACTCCCAGGGAGTCCACGACGGCGTTGGACGCCGTGGCGATCTCCTTGAGCTGCTGATGCGTCAGCTGCGACGCCCCGGGGATGTTCCGCTCGATCACGAAGGTGCTCATCGTCGTCCCTCCTGGTTGTCGATGGTCGGTTGACCAGGAAGAACGCTATGGGGGTCGGCTGGCCGGGCGCGTCGGGAGAAGTCCCTGTCTGCGGGAAGGGCAATACCCATATCGGGGCAGGGAGGGCCCGGCCCGTGCCTACTGGGCGTTGCGCTCGATGCCGTCGAGGAGGAGTTCGACGGTGTGGGCATACGTGCGCTCGGACTGCTGTGCCGCGATGTGGGGTAGCAGCGCCGTGGTGCGCGGGAACCTGGTCGGCGCCAGCTCGCCGACCTCGGCCAGCTCGGTGGCGGTGGCCGGCCGCAGCATGCCGCCCGCCTCGCTCGCGGCGAGGCCGAGTACGGCCGCGTACCAGCCGCAGCAGGCATCCACGACGTCCGGATCGGAGAGGCCTGCGTCGGTCAGGGCCTGGTAGACGGTCTCCCCGTGCCGATAGTCGGCGGGACCGGTGATCCAGAACCGCAGCAGCAGGGGAAAAGTGCGCGGGTAGCGCAGGGCGAGGGTGCGGTACTGGTGAGCGAGGTCGGTGAGCCTGTCGCGCCACGAGGCCGCGGGGTCGGGAGTCCGGAGCTGAGCGTTGAGGTACTCCGCCATCGCCCGCTCGAGGTTGTCGCGGGAACGGAGGTGGTAGAGCACGGCCATCGGGTCGCAGCCCACGCGCGTCGCGACCTTGCGGACGCTGAACCCTTCCGGGCCGACGTCCTCCTGGACGGCGACCGCGGCCTCCACGATCTGCGCGACGGACAGGCCCCGCGAACCGGCTCCCGCTCGATGCTCCTCGGCCACCCGGCCTCCTTGTCATCTCTACAGCGTAGAGACTACTCTTCTACAGTGTAGAGATCGAGATGGGGTGACAGGACCGTGACGACGTGCAGTGCAGAGCCCGATGCCGGTGCCGACCTGCAGCCCCGGCAGCGACGGCTGAGCCTGGCGGCGGTGCTGGCCTCGACGGTCGGGTTGGGCCTGGCCTACGGCATCGGCTACACGATCACCACCGT
>JAQSWF010000106.1 GCA_029266775.1 Pseudonocardia sp. | reverse complement strand
CGCGTGCGTCCGCCGCGGATCGAGTACGACAGCCAGGCGGGGACGGGTGCCCCTGCCACGGCGGTGACCAGGGCGAGAGCCTCGTCGATGTCGGGCACGGTCTCCAGCGCGAGCACGTCCGGACCGGCGTCGACCAGCACCTCCAGGCGCCGCCGGTGCCACGCGGAGAGCTCGGCGACGCTGCGCCCGTACCGGCCCCGGTACTCGGAGCCATCCGCCAGCGCCGCTCCGTACGGGCCGACCGACGCCGCCACGACGCGACGGCGCCCGTCGGCCGCCCACTCCGCTCGGGCGCTGTCGGCCAGCTCGACGCTGCGCCGGAGCAGCCGCTCCGCCTCGGTCCGCCCGACCCCGCGCGCGGCGAGGCCGTCGAAGGAGGCCTGGTAGCTCGCGGTGGTGGCAACGGCTGCGCCCGCGCGGAAGAACGCGCGATGAGCGGCGACGATGGCGTCGGGGTCGTCGGCGAGAAGACGGGCCGACCACAGCGCGTCACCGAGGTCGTGCCCCTGCGCCTCCAGCTCGGTGGCCAGCCCCCCATCGAGCACGACGACGGGGTCACCCGCCGTGTGGAACTCCATCGGTCGACGTCACGCCGCGCCCGGCAGGACCGCCCAGACGGTCTTGCCGTGCTCGTGCTCCGTCACGCCCCAGGAGCGGGCCAGCCCGGTGACGATCAGCAGCCCCCGCCCGCTGCGTCCGCAGGGGTTCACGGGGCGCAGCCGCGCGATCGTGCCTGGTCGCCCGTCCCGCACACCCACCGTGAGACCCCGCTGATCCAGGGTGAGAATCAACCGGCAGGACGTCCGCGCATGCTGCACGACGTTGGTCACCAGCTCGGTCACGATCAGCGCTGCCTCGTCGCAGACGACCTCGTCCAGTCCCCAGTCCGTGCACGCCGCCTGAACGAACCGGCGAGAGCGCCGCTGCGCCAGCGGTTCGGAACGCAGGTTGTGATAGCGCACGATCCGTGACGGTCGCGCGCACAACCGGGCGCGGGCCGCGCCCTCGTCCGGGACGAGGGGAACCGCCTCGGAGATGCGCAGCTCCTGCATCCGGTTCCGGAGCTCGTCGGATGCGCCGAACAGCACCAGCCGCGCCGCCGGCCAGCCTCCGACCGAGGCCAGCGTGGAGGGAAAGACCTGCAGCGCCGGCAGCCAGGCGACACGCAGGCCGGACAGGTCGACCAGCACCCGGCCCACATCGAGCAGAGCCTTGGACAGCTCGCGGACGACGAGACCCGTCGACGCCAGCGACAGCTCGCCCCGCAGCGCCAACACGCAGCTCGCGCTGTCGCGGAACGCCTTGGTGACTACCGTGCCCGTCTGCGGCCCTGACACCCCATCCCCCTCAGGCATCGCAGGTCCCTACAGCGTGACAGTGACTCGGCGCCGCTGGGGCACCGGGTCGCCGCCCGCGCGTGTGCGGTCGGTCACCTGTCTCGGGTGGGGCCGCCTGGCCCGCGCGGCTGACAGCCTCCGCCGAGTAGGCGCGACGGCTCCGACGTGCCTGAGGTTGTGGTGCGTACCTGCAGAGTAGGGGATGATATGGCCGATCAGGCGAGCGGCAGCGGCACCGAGGCGCCGACCGGTCGCAGCGGGTTGCTCCCGATTCTGCTGGCCATGGCGATGTTCGTGCTCGTCGTGGACACGTCGCTGATGAACGTCTCGATCGCCGCGGTCGTCCGCGATCTCGACACGACCACGAGCGGGGTCCAGTCGGCGATCGCCCTCGAGGCGCTCGTCTCCGCCGCGTTCATCCTCATCGGGGGCAAGGTCGGCGATCTCATCGGGCGCAAGCGGGCCTACGTGCTCGGACTGCTCGGTTACGCCGTGGGCGCGGCGGCCATGACGGTGGCGCAGGGCCTCGGTGCGATCATCGTCTTCTGGGCGGTCATCGGTGGGATCGGCGCGTCCCTGTTGCTGCCCGCCATGCAGTCGCTGATCCACGGCAACTTCGACGGCGCGATGCGGACGAAGGTCTACGCCCTCGTCGGCGCCGCGGCCGCAATCGCCGCAGCCGTGGGCCCGCTGCTCGGCGGGTTCATCACCACCTACCTCTCGTGGCGGCTTGGCTTCGCCCTCGAGGTCCTCATTATCGCCGTGGTGCTCTCGGGGATCCGGCTGGTTCGGAACGTGCCCTACACCGGCCCACGCGGCATCGACCTCGTCGGGTCGGCGCTGTCCGTGCTGGGCATGGGGGGCATCGTTCTCGGGATTCTGGTGTGGCAGGAGGGTGGTGAGGCCGTCGGCGCGCTCCTCGCCGCCGGGGCGGTCGCGCTCGGATCGCTCGTCTACTGGCTACGGCGGCGCACACGGCTCGGGAAGCCTGCGCTGCTGGACCCCGGGTTGTTCGAGTCGCCGTACTTCCGGTTGGGGATCACCCAGCAGATGCTGCAGCAGATTGCCTTGGGCGGCACGATGATCGCGCTGCCGATCTACCTGCAGATGGTGCTCGAGTACAGCGCGATGCAGGCGGGCCTGTCGCTCGCCCCGCTCTCGCTGAGCATGTTCGCGGTTGCGCTGCTCGCCGGGAAGAAGGCCGGCGACCGACGTCCGAGCAGCATCATCCGACTCGGCTTCCTGCTCCTTGCTCTCGGGATCGCGGTGCTCATCCCGATCGTGCCTCGGGCCGAGTTCGGCTGGGCACTCCTGATCCCGCTGGCCGTCGCCGGCTCGGGCCTGGGCCTGCTGGTCTCGCAGCTGAACAACTACACGCTTTCTCCCGTGACGGAGGAGCGGGCCAGTGAGGCCGCCAGCGTCAACTCAGCTGCCGGGTCCTTCGGGCTCTCCTTCGGCCTGGCGTTCGCCGGTGCCCTCATGCTGGCCACGTTGGCCACCACGTTCACCAGCCAGGCGGAGTCCAGCACGGTGCTCCCGCCCGCGGACCAGCAGCGCGTCGCACAGGCGCTGGAGAACAACGCCCAGGTGATGAGCAACGCCGGGCTCGCCGAGCTGCTGGTCGACGAGCCCCCGGCGATCCAGGAGGAGATCCTGCGGAT
This sequence comes from Pseudonocardia sp., assembly GCA_029266775.1. GTDB lineage: Bacteria > Actinomycetota > Actinomycetes > Mycobacteriales > Pseudonocardiaceae > Pseudonocardia. Next base: position 7,447 of record JAQSWF010000106.1, on the reverse strand, counting down.
CAACACCGTCGCCCGACCCCCCGCCCTGCAGGTGGCCCTGCTCGTCCCGCTCGCGGCCGCTCTGCTCGGGCTGCTCAACTCGATCCGGATGATGCGCTTCAGGGAGCCGAAACCGTCCGGCGCGGGGGACGTGGCGCTCGGCGGCTGAGCCGACGGTAACGGCGGGGTGGAAGGATGCGCGGCCATGGGGCTGGTCCGGACCGCCGTCGCCGCCGGGGTCGCCCGGGTCACGCTCGACGATCCCGACCGCCGCAACATCCTGACCGGTGAGCTGGTCGGCGGGCTGATCGCCGCGTTCGACGACCTGGAACGGCGCGACGACGTCACCTGCGTCGTCCTCACCGGCGCCGGCTCCGCCTTCTGCGCCGGCGCCGACCTCGCTGACCTGCTCGCAGCGTCGGACGGTGACGCCACCGGGCTACACCGGGTCTACGACGGGTTCAGCCGGGTCCGCCACTCACCGCTGGTCACGATCGCCGCGGTCAACGGACCCGCGGTCGGCGCCGGGCTCAACCTCGCCCTTGTCTGCGACCTGCGCGTCGCCGCCGCGTCCGCCTGGTTCGACTCCCGCTTCCTCGGAATCGGCCTGCACCCCGGCGGCGGACACCTGCGGATGCTGGAGCGCCTGGTGGGGCCGCAGACCGCCGCCGCGATGGTGCTGTGCGGGCGGCGGCTGGAGGCGGCCGCGGCGCTGACCGAAGGGCTCGTCCTCGCGACGGCCGCCGACGACGAGCTCCTCACCACCGCGGGCGAGCTGGCGCGCAGGGCCGCATCCGCGCCCCGCGAGCTGGTGCTCCTCACCAAGCGGTCGCTGCAGGACGAGCCCGCCCTCGACACGGACGAGGCGATGGCTCTGGAGGAGGAGCGGCAGCTGTGGTCGCTGCGGCTGCCCGCCACGGCGGACGGTCTGCGGGCCGCCGCCCGTCGTCGCCGCTGATCACGGCGGCGCCTATCGTTGCCGACGCCCTGTTCTGACCGATCGCGAAAGGCGCCCTCACCCATGTCGACCGAGACGATCGAGTTCCAGGCGGAGGCTCGCCAGCTGCTCCAGCTGATGATTCACTCGATCTACTCGACCAAGGACGTGTTCCTGCGAGAGTTGATCTCGAACGCCTCGGATGCCCTTGACAAGCTGCGCCTGGCCTCCTACCAGGACAAGGACCTCGACGTCGACACGTCGGACCTGCACATCACCCTCGAGACCGACGCCGCCGAGCGGATGCTGACCGTCCGCGACAACGGCATCGGCATGACCCGCGACGAGGTCGTCGAGCTCATCGGGACCATCGCGAAGTCCGGCACCGCCGAGATGCTCGCGCAGCTGCGGCAGGCCCGGGAGGTCGGGGCCGAGCAGGCGGCGGAGCTGATCGGGCAGTTCGGCGTCGGCTTCTACTCCAGCTTCATGGTCGCCGACCGCGTCGAGCTGGTGACGCGCAAGGCCGGCAGCGACACGGGCGTGCGCTGGGAGTCCACCGGCGAGGGCACCTACACCGTCGCCGACGCCCCGGACGCACCGCAGGGCACCACTGTCACCCTGCACCTCAAGCCCGAAGACACCGACGACGCGCTGGACGACTACGCGGACCCGGCCACTGTCCGCCGGATCGTCACGCGCTACTCCGACTTCATCACGTGGCCCATCCGGATGGCGTCGGCCGAGGGGGAGCAGGACACCCTCAACTCCCGCAAGGCGCTCTGGGCGCGCCCGCAGAAGGACGTGTCGGACGAGGAGTACACCGAGTTCTACCGCCACGTCAGCCACGACTGGCGGGAGCCGCTGCAGACCATCCGCCTGTCCGCCGAGGGCACGTTCGAGTACCAGGCGCTGCTGTTCCTGCCCAGCCACGCGCCGATCGACCTGTTCCTGCGCGACGCCCGGCGCGGGGTGCAGCTCTACGTCCGGCGGGTCTTCATCATGGACGACTGCGAGGCGCTGGTCCCCGAGTACCTGCGCTTCGTCAAGGGCGTCGTCGACGCCAACGACCTGTCGCTCAATATCTCCCGCGAGATCCTCCAGAGGGATCGCCAGATCCAGCTCATCCGTAAGCGCCTGGTCAAGAAGGTGCTCGCGACGGTGAAGACGATGCTCGAGGGCGAGGCGGAGCGCTACGCCACGTTCTGGCGGGAGCTGGGCCGGGCCGTCAAGGAAGGCCTGATCTCCGACCCCGACAACCGGCAGGCCATTCTGGAGATCTGCTCCTTCCCGTCGACCCACGACCCGGAGGCGCCGACGACGTTGCACGACTACGTCGCCCGGATGCCGGAGGGCCAGGACGCGATCTACTACGCGACGGGTGAGTCGCGGGCGGCGCTGGAGAACTCCCCGCACATGGAGGCGTTCCGCGCCAAGGGCTACGAGGTGCTGCTGCTGACCGACCCGGTCGACGAGGTGTGGGTCGACGTCGTCCCGTCGTTCGCCGACAAGGCCTTCTCCTCGGTCGCCAAGGGCGAGGTCGACCTCGGCGGCGACGACGTCGACGACGACACCAAGCAGGGCTTCGAGGCCCTGCTCTCCTGGATGACGGCGACACTCTCCGACGACGTCAAGGACGTCCGGCTCACCCACCGGCTCACCACGTCCGCGGCCTGCCTCGTCGGCGACCCCGGAGACCTGACCCCGACGCTGGAGAAGATGTACCGCGCGATGGGTCAGGAGCCGCCGAAGGTCAAGCGGACCCTCGAGCTGAACGCGCAGCACCCGCTGGTCGGCGGGCTGCGGAACGCCCACGAGCGGCAGCCGGACGACGCGGGGCTGCGTGACCTCGCGCACCTGCTCCACGGCATGGCGCTGCTGGCGGAGGGTGGCGAGCTCCCGGAGCCGGCCTCGTTCGTCTCGCTCCTGTCGCGGCAGCTGGAGAGGACGCTCACCTGACGGCGCGCTGACGTCGTGCTCGGCGAGCCACCGTCGGCCAGCTCGTCGGCTCTTATTCGATAACCGATGAGTGTCGGTTCCGATCCATGTCCGTACGACGGACGACATCAAGGAGGAGGCCCCATGCGCACGCTCGCGATCACGCAGAACGTCACCGTCGACGGCGCCGTCGAGATGCTGGGGGACTGGTTCGACCCGAAGGGCCAGGACGGCGTGGACACGTCGGACCTGCTGGAGGAACTGCGCCGCCAGGACAGCACGGCTGACGGGCTGCTGCTGGGTCGGCAGACGTTCGAGGACTTCCGCGGCTTTTGGCCCCGCCAGACCGACGACCCGACGGGCATCACCGCCTATCTGAACCAGGTGCAGAAGTACGTCGTCACCTCGACCCTGGCGGACCCGCAGTGGCAGAACACCACCGTGCTGAAGGGCGACCCGGTCGACGAGGTGCGTGCCCTGAAGGAGCGGCCGGGCCAGGACATCGTCGTGACCGGCAGCATCACCCTGTGCCACACGCTCGTCGAGGCCGGGCTCGTCGACGAGTACCGGCTGTTCGTCTATCCCGCCGTGCAGGGCCGCGGCCGGCGGCTGTTCCCGGACGGGTACGAGGTGCCGCGGCTGCGGCTGCTCGACGCGAAGGCGTTCCGCTCGGGCGTCACCTACTCGCGGTACGCGCCGGCTCGCTGAGCCGGATCGTCACCCGGAAGATCGCGCAGACGAGCGCCGCGAGGGCCGCAGTCGAGAGGGCGGCGCGGGCGATGTTCCAGGCCACCCACGTGCCCTCGTATGCATCGCGGACGGCCGCCACGTCCGCGATGCCTGCTGCTGGTCCGGCTGCGGCGAGCTGCTCGTTGAGGGGAACGTTGATGCCCATGGTGATCGCGAACGCCGCGGCGTAGAGCGCGAACGCGGCGAGGATCCACGCTCGCCCCGCGCTGCGGTGCCGGTAGGCAACCAGTGCGGCGACGCCCGTCACGGCGAGGGCGCCGAAGAAGCTCGGTGCAAATGCGGCATTGCGCACCGTCGCATTGATCCACTGCATCGTGGTGACGAACGTGCTGTCGTCGACGCGCGCCAGCCCGACCATCACAGAGCAGGCGTAGGCGTAGAAGAAGCCGGCAATCAGTCCCATCAGCACGGTCGCGGTGCCCAGCAGCAGCCGCTCGGTCGTCGACCGCATCGGTCCTCCACGACTCGAACCCCGCAGTACGTATTCCCAGAATCGAACTACAAGGTACGGTTGTCAAGTGTCGGATCCCCTGAGGAGACATCCCGCCGGGCGCCCGCCCGCAGCCGAGCGCGCCGCGCGCCGCGACGCTGCTCTCGACGCCGCCGTCGCCGAGCTGTGCGAAGGCGGCCTCGAGCGGTTGACGATGGCGGCAGTCGCCCGACGCGCCGGGTCGTCGAAGGAGAGCCTCTACACCTGGTTCGGCAGTAAGCAGGGCATGGTCGCCGCGGTGATCCGGCGGGAGTCGGCCGCCACGAACGAGCGGGTCGAAGCGGCGTTGCGCCGGCCGGGCGCGGACCACCGGGGGGTGCTCGTCGGGATCGCGCGCAACCTGCTGGGGCTCCTGACCGGGGAGGTGTCCCTCGCCCTCAACCGGGCGGCCATGTCCTCACCCGCGCTGGCCGCCGAGCTGCTCGCCCACGGTCGGCACACGACCGGGCCGATCGTCGAGGGGTACCTCGCCCGGCTCGGCCTCGAGGATCCAGACGACGCGTTCCGGCTGCTCTACGGGCTGACCGTGCAGGACGCCCAGATCCGGGCCCTGCTGGGCGAAGCCCCGCCCGACGCGGCGGAGAAGGACGACCGGGCGCGTCGGGCCGTCGATCGTTTTGTCGCGTTGACCGGCCTGCGCTCTGCAGTACCGCGGTTGTGAGCCGCGGTAGCGGTGCATTTGTCGCTTGGCTCAGCCGCCCGCTGTGAGCGATGCCAACCCGCCGAGCTTGTCGGGGTTGCCCACCATCCGGATGTCGGTGACCCGGCCCTCGCCGTCGAGGTCGAGCTGCAGCACCCCTTCGGCACCCGACGGTCCCACCAGCACGGCCGCTGGACCGCCGTTGACCTCGACAATCTCCATGGTCGCGCCGGAGGACAGCGCTTCCCCGCCGACCGCGACGAAGAACCGGGCGATCTTGTCCGCGCCGCGGATGGGCCGTCGCGGCGCACGAACCTTACCGCCGCCGTCCGCCCAGAGGACGGCGTCGGGCGCGAGGAGCTCGAGCAGCGCGGCAAGGTCACCGTGCAGGCTCGCCCGCAGGAAACGTTCGGTCGCCTCCCGGCGCAGGTCCGGATCGGGCGCGAACCGCGGCCGGCGCGCCGCGACGTGCTCCCGCGCGCGGTGGGCGAGCTGGCGCACCGCGGCGGGGCTGCGGTCGAGGATGTCCGCGATCTCCGTGTACGGGTACGCGAAAGCCTCGTGCAACACGAACACGGTGCGCTCCAGCGGCGAGAGCGTCTCGAGCACCACGAGCATCGCCAGCGACAGCGACGCCGCGCGCTCGGCCTCGGCTGCCGGATCCTGGTCGTCGGGCCCGGCGCGGCCGGTGAGCACGGGCTCGGGCAGCCACGGGCCCACGTAGGTCTCGCGCCGCGCGGCGACGCTGCGCATCCGGTCAAGGGCGAGCCGGCTGACGGTCCGCACGAGAAACGCCGTCGGGTCGTCGACGGTGCTGTGATCCACCCGTGCCCACCGCAGCCAGGCCTCCTGCACGACGTCCTCGGAGTCGCCGAGGGAGCCGAGCATGCGATAGGCGACCCCGACCAGCCGCGAGCGGTTGGCGGTGAACGTGGCCTCGGACGTGTCGGTCATCGCACCCTCCTCGAGAAGGTCCTCCCCATGGGACGCGCCGCCCGTGCCCGGGTGTGACGTCACGCATGCCGTTCACCCCGTCAGGCGCTCGGCGAGCCAGGCGAGCCGGTCCGCGACCTCCTTCGGGACCAGGCCGAGCTGGGTCCGCTGCCGGTGGTACAGCTCGGCCGACAGCGGGGCCAGCGCGATGTCGGCGAGCTGCTCGGGATGTGCGACCCCTGCCTCGGCGAGCAGGGCGCGGACGTGGGCGAACCAGAACCCGTACGCGCCAGTGCCGTAGCGGGCGCTGCCGCTCTCGACGCTGCGCAGCAGGTGGCCGAAGCGTTCGAGCAGGTCGACCATCGCGCGGTAGAAGGCAGTCAGCCGCGCGACGGGCGGGGCGCCCGGGCCCAGCGGCGGCTCACCGCGCAGCAGACTCTCCTGCAGGTCGCGTTCGTGGCGGTCGAGCAGGGCCAGGGCGATCGACTGGACGTCGGGATAGCGCCGGTACAGGGTGGCCCGCCCGACGCCTGCGGCCCGGCATACGTCCTCCATTGTCACCGTGCCGGGGTCGCGCTCGCGGAAGAGCCGATCCGCTGCGGCCAGCACCTGCATCCGGTTGCGCGCGGCGTCGGCGCGCTCGCGCCGCGGTACCAACCCGGCACGGAATGCAGGTGGCTGGTCGACGGCGCCGCCGGTCACGCTGACCACCCTATCGACCCCCGACACTATGTGGACATGACGTCCGGTTCACGCCTACCGTCGCAACCGGACATTGTGTCCGATTAGGTGGACCGGAGGGATGACGTGGATGTGGTGTTCCTGGCCGGCGCGCTGCTGATCGGCGGTCTCCTGGCGGTGCAGGCATCGGCGAACCTGCAGCTGAACAGAGCGGTGGGAACCCCGTATGGGGCGTCCACCCTGCAGCTGTGGGTCGCCGCCGGCTGCTCGCGGTGCTCGCCGTCGCGGTCGGGGCGCTCGACGCGCTCCGCGGCCTGGCCTCCGTGCCGGCGTGGTACCTGCTCGGCGGGCTGGCCAGCCCGCTGTACATCACCAGCGCGATCCTGCTGTTCCCGCGGATGGGTGCGCTGGCCGCCGGTGGACTCTTCGTCACCGGGCAGGTGCTCGCCTCGGTCGCGCTGGATCTGTTCGGCCTCCTCGGGGTCCCGCGTCAACCGCTGAGCGCTGGCATGGTGGTCGGTTCGCTGGCGGTGCTGGGCGGCATCGCGACGATCGTGCGCGGCCAACGCCCGGTTGTTGCCGCGAAGGCCGTCGAGGTGGGCGCATCGTCCCGAATTCCGCCCGCTGAACCTCGGTCGACCGCCGCGTCCGGGTGGCTGCTGCTCGGGCTGGTCGCCGGCGCCGTCCTACCCGTGCAGGGCGCGATCAACGCTCGCCTCCGCACCGCGCTGGACGAGCCCATCGCCGTCGCCCTGGTCAGCTTCGTCGCGGCGGCGACCGCGATCTCGATCGCGCTGGCGGTGCTCGTCCGGCTGCACCGCACCCCGGCTCCGCGGCGGCCCACCGAACTCCCCTGGTGGGGATGGCTGGGTGGCCTGTGCGCGGCGGCGTACGTGACGGGCACGTTCCTGCTCATCCCACTGATCGGCGCGGCGGTGACGGTCGCGCTGACGGTGACCGGCCAGCAGCTCGCGTCGGCCGCCGTCGACGCGCGGGGCTGGTTCCGGCTTCCGCGCCGGCCGCTGACCACCGCGCGCGGTGCCGGCCTGCTGCTGCTCGTGGCGGGCTCCGTGCTGGTACTGCTGGGGTAGCCCGAGGTCCC
>JAQSWF010000105.1 GCA_029266775.1 Pseudonocardia sp. | reverse complement strand
GGGGCAGCGACTCGTAGCCCATCGCCCGGCGCTCGGTCTCCGTCAGCGACCAGACGTCGTCTTCGGTCGGCGGGGCCAGCTCGTAGCCCTTCTGGACGCCGGTCAGCCCGGCCCCGAGGATCACGGCGAAGGCGAGGTAGGGATTGCAGGCGCTGTCCAGCGTGCGGATCTCGACGCGGCGCGTGGACGACTTGCCCGGCGAGTACATCGGCACCCGGACCAGTGCGGAGCGGTTCGCGTGGCCCCAGCACACCGCCGTCGGGGCCTCCCCGCCGACGATGAGCCGTTTGTAGGAGTTCGCCCACTGGTTGGTGACGGCGGCGATCTCGCGGGCGTGGCGCAACACGCCCGCGACGAACGCCTTGCCCGTCTCGGACAGCTCGTACGGGTCGTCCGGGTCGTGGAAGGCGTTGCGGTCGCCCTCGAAGAGGGAGAAGTGGGTGTGCATCGCCGAGCCCGGGTGGTCGGTGAACGGCTTGGGCATGAACGACGCCTGCACGCCTTGCGTGATCGCGACCTCTTTGACGACGTACCGGAAGGTCATGATGTTGTCGGCCATCGTCAGGGCGTCGGCGTAGCGCAGGTCGATCTCCTGCTGGCCGGGGCCGCCCTCGTGGTGGCTAAACTCCACCGAGATGCCCATCGACTCGAGGGTCTCGATGGCGTTGCGACGGAAGTGGGGCGCGACGTCGTGGCTCGACTGGTCGAAGTAGCCGCCGCGGTCGGCGGGCTCGGGGGGCTGCCCGTCGCTGGTGAGGTCGCGCAGCAGGTAGAACTCGATCTCGGGGTGGACGTAGCACGTGAACCCGGCCTCGCCGGCCTTGGACAAGCCGCGGCGCAGCACGTGGCGCGGGTCGGCCCAGGACGGGGAGCCGTCGGGCATCGCGATGTCGCAGAACATGCGGGCGGAGTAGTGGTCGCCGGTGCCGCTGGCCCACGGCAGCACCTGGAACGTCGACGGGTCGGGCCGCGCGACCATGTCCGACTCGTACACGCGCGCGAAGCCCTCGATGGCCGACCCGTCGAAGCCGATCCCCTCGGCGAAGGCTCCCTCGAGTTCCGCAGGCGCCACCGCCACGGACTTGAGGTAACCCAGCACGTCGGTGAACCACAGCCGCACGAAGCGGATGTCGCGTTCCTCGAGGGTGCGCAGGACGAACTCCTGCTGGCGGTCCATGGACGCCGAGCCTAACGCGTGTCCTGCAGATCGACGCCCGACGCGTGTCCTGTGGATCAACGCGGCAGCGGAGCAAGGCGGAGAACCACAGGTGAGATGGCAGCGGAGCAAGGCGGCGATCCGCAGGTCGAGTGACGAGCACGGTGGTGTGACGGGATTGTTCCGGGGTTATCGACGATCATGGATCGAGCCGGCACGAGGTGCCTTCCGCGGGCACGGTGAGGTCGACGAGGTAGGCGATGACCGCGTCGTCGACGCATGCCGTGCCGGTCAGCACCACCCCGTGTGTGTCGCCCTCCACGCGCAGCAGCCGCGCGCCCATCGCCGCCGCCAGGTTGACCCCGGCGTGGTAGGGCGTGGCGGGGTCGCCGGTGGTCGAGACGACGAGGGTCGGGGGCAGGCCCGACGTCTGCGGTGGGCGTGGCGTGCTCGTCGGGGAGACCGGCCAGAACGCGCACTTGTCCCGCGCGGCCACGGCACCGCGTCCGGAGTCGCGGTAGGGAGCGGCGGCCAGCTCGCGCGCGGCGAGGTCGGCGACGACGGCGGGGTCGGTGATCCGGTCCTCGTCTACGCAGCCGATGACGTCGAAGGCCTCCGTCTCGTTGCTGTAGGTGCCGTCGCCTCGCCGGCCGAGGTACAGATCGGTCAGCAACAGCAGCAGCGTCCCGTCACCGTCGGCGAGCCCGACGAGCGCCTGCTCGAGCAGGGGCCAGGCCTCGGACAGGTAGAGGGCCTGTGTGACGCCGGTGACCGCGTCGGGATAGGACAGAGTGCGGTCGCCGACGCCCAAGGGCTGGTCGATCAGCGGGCGGCTCAGCTCTTGGAACGCTTGGACAGCCGCCGCCGGGTCGGTGCCGAGCGGGCACGTGCTGCGGCTGGTGCAGGTAGCCGCGAACGCGTCGAAGGCCTGCTGGAAGCCCTGCGCCTGCGCGATGATCCGCTCGGGGGTGGTCTGGCCCGGGTCGAGCGCGCCGTCGAGGACGAGCGCGCGGACGTTGAGCGGGAACTCCTCGGCGTAGGTCGAGCCGAGCCGGCTGCCGTAGGAGTAGCCGAGATAGGTCAGCTTCGGCTCGTCCAGCGCGGCGCGCAGCACGTCGAGGTCGCGCACGGTGTCGCGGGTGCCGACGTTGGCGAGCACCTCCGGCCCCACCCGCTCCGCACAGCGCTGCGCATAGAGGCGGTTCTCCTCCTCTGTGGCCGCAACGCCGGCGGGGGACGCGTCCACGTCGAGGTCGGCGCGCTCCACCTCCCACTCGGCGTCGGTGAGGCAGTCGATGGCCGGGGTGCTGGCGCCGACGCCGCGGGGGTCGAGCCCGATCACGTCGAACCGCTGGGTCAGCGGGCCGTCGCCGGACGTGCCGGGAGCGAAGAGCGGCGGCACCGCGCTCATCCCGGACACCCCCGGTCCGCCGGGGTTGACCACGAGCGCGCCGATGCGCTGACCGCTCGCGCGCAGCCGCAGCACCCCGAGCTGGGCCGTGCGTCCGTCGGGGGCGGCGTAGTTCAGCGGCACCTCGAGCCGACTGCAGTCGTAGCGGTCGTCGGAGAACACCACGCGGTCCTCCTCGCTGGCGGCGAACGAGGCGCAGGGTCCCCAGGACAGCTCCTGTGCGTAGAACCGCTCCAGCCCCGGCGGCACGGCGCCGGCGGAGGGCGGGGCGGGCGACGGCGATGGCACAGCGGGGATCGGGGTGCCGGCGGTCTGGCCACAGGCCGGTACGAGCGCGACCGCGGCGGCGACCAGGAGGGTGAGACCGCGCGGCCGACGCCTCGGACGGCTCGGGCGGCGGCTCGGCATGGTGACGCCAGCATGCCAGCGCCGCCGACTCGCCAAGACGCGGCGCGCGAGTCGCGACAAACTGGCGCGAGTCGCTACAAAAGGCGCGCGAGTCGCTACAAAAGGCGCGCGAGTCGCTACAAAACGGCGCGCGAGATGGCACGTGCTGGTCTGCACTCACCGCCGCGCTCGAGCGCCAGAGCAGGACGGCGCGCGTTTGTCGATGCACACTGCGGGGATCCACCCACCGCGAGCGCCCGCGAGACAGAAGAGGACGCAACCGAGGACCATGAACTTCCGCTCCCTCTACCGCCACGGGTTCCTGCGGGTCGCCGCCGCGACCTTGCATACGGCCATCGGGGATCCACCGGCCAACGCGCGTGCCGTGCTGGTCGCCGCGCGGGATTGCGCTGAGGAGGGGGTCGGGCTCGTCGTCTACCCGGAGCTCGCGCTCACGGGCTACTCGATCGAGGACATCCTCCTGCAGGACACGCTGCTCGACGAGGCCGAGGCGGCCTTGGGCGAGGTCGTCGCGGCGTCGGCCGACCTGCTGCCCGTCCTGGTCGTCGGGCTGCCGATCCGGCACCGTCACCGCATCCACAACGTGGCGGCCGTCGTCCACCGTGGACAGCTGCTTGGCGTGGCGCCCAAGTCGTACCTGCCGACCTACCGGGAGTTCTACGAGCGCCGGCAGATCGCGCCGGGCGACGACGTGTCCGGCACGGTCCGGCTGCTCGGCGAGGACGTCCCGATCGGGCCCGATCTGCTCTTCGCCGCGGAAGACGTGCCCGGTTTCGTCCTGCACGCCGAGGTGTGCGAGGACATGTGGGTGCCGGTGCCGCCGAGCGCGACGGCGGCGCTGGCGGGCGCGACGGTGCTGGCGAACCTGTCGGGCAGCCCGATCACGATCGGTCGTGCGGAGTCGCGGTGCCTGATGGCCCGTTCCGCGTCGGCTCGCTGCCTCGCGGCCTACGTCTACTCGGCCGCGGGCGAGGGCGAGTCGACGACCGACCTCTCCTGGGACGGCCAGACGATGATCTGGGAGAACGGGGTGCTGCTCGCCGACACCGAGCGGTTCCCGAAGGGTCCGCGGACGTCCGTCGCGGACGTCGACCTCGACCTGCTGCGCGCCGAACGCTTGCGGATGGGCACCTTCGACGACAACCGGCGCACCTACGCCGACCGGACCGGTGCGTTCCGGAGGATCCCGTTCCGACTCGATCCGCCGGACCGCGACCTGGGGCTGCGCCGCGAGGTCGAGCGCTTCCCCTTCGTACCCGCCGACCAGTCGCGGCTCGAGCAGGACTGCTACGAGGGCTACAGCATCCAGGTCTCCGGCCTGGAGCAGCGGATGCGCGCGATCGGCCACCCCAAGCTCGTCATCGGCGTGTCAGGCGGGCTGGACTCCACGCACGCGCTGATCGTCGCCGCCAAGGCCATGGATCGGGAGGGGCGCGCGCGCAGCGACATTCTCGGGTTCACCCTGCCCGGCTTCGCCACCGGGACTCGCACGAAGGGCAACGCGCTGCGCCTCATGCAGGCCCTCGGCGTCAGCTGGGAGGAGCTCGACATCACCGAGACCGCCCGAATGATGCTCAAGAACCTCAACCACCCGTTCTCGGCCGGCGAGCCGATCTACGACATCACCTTCGAGAACGTTCAGGCCGGGCTGCGCACCGACTACCTGTTCCGCGCGGCGAACCAGCGCGACGGAATCGTGCTCGGCACCGGCGACCTCTCGGAGCTGGCGCTGGGCTGGTGCACCTACGGCGTCGGCGACCAGATGTCGCACTACAACGTGAATGCCGGCGTGCCGAAGACGCTGATCCAGCACCTCATCCGGTGGGTGGCGGGGTCGAAGCAGTTCGACACCGAGGTCAACGACGTGCTGCTCGACGTCCTCGACACCGAGATCACCCCCGAGCTCGTACCGACCAGCGAGGACGAGGAGGTGCAGAGCAGCGAGGCGAAGGTCGGCCCGTACTCGCTGCAGGATTTCACCCTCTTCCACGTGTTGCGCTGGGGCTTCCGACCGAGCAAGATCGCGTTCCTCGCGTGGCACGCCTGGCGCGACGCGGAGGAGGGCCGCTGGCCGCCCGGCTTCCCGGTCGACGAGCGCCCGTCTTACGACCTCGCTCAGATCAAGCACTGGCTCGAGGTCTTCGCTCAGCGCTTCTACCAGTTCAGCCAGTTCAAACGCTCGGCGCTGCCGAACGGACCGAAGGTGAGCCACGGCGGGTCACTCTCGCCGCGGGGCGACTGGCGCGCTCCATCCGACCTCTCCGCGCGAATCTGGCTGGACGAGATCCGCACCCAGGTTCCCGACGCCTAACACGTGACCTGTCATCGACATCCGTATGCATGTCCGTGATCGGGAGAACCCTGTGAGGTCGATCCCACCGCGCCGCCTGCCGCGACCCTCGGTGCGACGCTTTCCTCTGTCAACACCTGATGACCCGGGGACCCGAGGAGGGCCTCGAGGGAGGACGGACAACGATGTCTGACGGCATCATCACCGCACGCGCGGATGAGGGCACGTCGCCGTATCGCTCGGGGCCCGCCCCGGCCGCGAACGGCAGACCGCGCCGCACCCGCATCCACCACCTGCGCGAGCTGAAGGAACGCGGCGAGCGCTGGCCGATGCTGACCGCCTACGACCGCTACACCGCAGAGATCTTCGACGAGGCCGGGATCCCGGTGCTCCTGGTCGGCGACTCCGCTGCCAACAACGTCTACGGCTACGACAACACCCTTCCGGTCACAGTGGAGGAGCTGCTGCCACTGGTGAAGGCGGTGGTTCGGGGGACGCGGAACGCGCTGGTCGTCGCGGACCTGCCGTTCGGCAGCTACCAGATCGGCCCCGAGCAGGCGCTCGCGACGTCGTTCCGGTTCATGAAGGAGGGCGGGGCCCACGCCGTCAAGCTGGAGGGCGGCAAGCGCTTCGTGCCGCAGATCGAGGCGCTGGTCGGTTCGGGCATCCCCGTCATGGCGCATATCGGGTTCACACCGCAGAGCGAGCACGCGCTCGGGGGCTATCGGATCCAGGGCCGCGACGACGCCGGGGACCGCCTCATCGAGGACGCGCTGGCCGTCGAGGCGACCGGGGCGTTCGCCGTGGTGCTGGAGATGGTTCCGGCCGACGTCGCGAAGCGGGTGACCGGGGAGCTGGTGATTCCGACGGTCGGCATCGGCGCGGGGCCGGACTGCGACGCACAGGTGCTGGTGTGGTCGGACATGGCGGGAATGAACCGCGGACGCAAGCCCAAGTTCGTCAAGCCGTATGCCGACCTCGGTGGCGCGCTGCTGGATGCGGCTCAGCGGTACGCCGCCGAGGTGCGGGGCGGGGAGTATCCGGACGTCGAGCACTCCTACTCCTGAAGACACCGCTGCCCAGGCTGCGTGCGGCCTGGGCAGCGTCGCGCCACAGGCGGGCGGAGCCCGCTGACCCGCACGAACGCTCGTCAGTTGCGTCGACTCGCGCGCCGATTCGTAGCGACTCGCGCGCCGATTCGTAGCGACTCGCGCGCCCGTTTGTAGCGACTCGCGCGCGGCCGTCGAATCAACGGCGAGGGTGGAGGCCGGCGACGGGGTGGCCGGCCGCGTAGCGCTCGAGCATCGCGGTGGCCGGGCATTCGCGGCGGTCGAAGCGGGCGCGCAGGGACGCGAGGCGGGCAGCGTCGGCCGGGCGGTCGCCGACGGCGGCAGGGGCGGCGTCGAGGGCCGCCTCGGCCCCGACCCGCAGTGCCGGATCGGCATATCCGACCTGGGCCGCCCGCCGGTGCAGCGCGGCATCCGGGGTGGCGCGTCGACCCCGCAGCGTGGCGTCCCGCACCAGCCCGGTGAGCAGGGCGAGCAGCTCCCCGTAGAGCTGCGGGTCCGGGCAGGCGTCGAACGCCTTGAACTCCAGGCGCCCCACCTCGGCCGCGAGCCGTGCCGGCTGCGTGAGCGAGGGATCGGAGGGCACCTGCGGCTCGCCCTCGGTGAGGAACGCCAGCACCGACGGCCGCGGCCCGGTGCGGACGAACGTGCGCGCCGACAGCCCGCCCCACGGCGCGCCGTCGCGGAACGGCGAGGAGAACGACAGCGGCACGAGGTACGGGCTCAGGTGGGTCAGCTTGCATGCCGCCTCGACCAGGTCTGGGGATGTCGACCCCTGCCAGGACAGGTTGAGGTCGGGGCCGTACGTGGTCATGTGGAGGTGCGCCGTGCGCTCCTCCGGCGAGCCCAGCCGGTGCATCCGCTCCCAGGAGTTGAACGTCGGCCGCACCCGATACTCCGACCGCACCGGGTTGAATCCGACGGCGATCACCTGCAGGTCGTGCCGCGCGGCCACCTCGTCCAGCCGCTCCTGGTCGGCACGCAGCGCGGCGACCGCCGTGTCGATGTCGTCGTGAATCCGGGTGCGGATCTCCAGGCCTTTGGGATCACAGCGCAGCAGCCGACCGTGCTCGTCGAACCGCTCGTAGCCCTCGATGTACCAGCGCTTGCGCTTGATGCCGACGTCGCCGATGCGCAGGTCCTGCCAGTCCGCAGGATCCTCGGGTAGTTCGTCGACGATGGCGGCGAGCTCGGCGAACGTGGTGTTGGTGAAGTCGGCGAACGTTCCGTCGGACCGGAGCAGGGCGGCTTCATGCTCGATCCCGTACCGGAATGCCGAGGGCTCCGAGGTCATCGCCACGGCGGTGAGGCTAGCCTCACCTACTTCTCGGGGTTAGCTCCCTGCGGCGAAGGCGAGGCGACCGGTTTCCGGATCCGCCTGCACGAGCCGCACGCGCGCCGTGCGGCCCGTACGCAGGGGCCCCGTGCAGCGGGCCAGAACGGGCGGGTCGGGCAGGTAGACCTCGCCCGGCGGCCCGTCCGCCCGCCCCCCGCGCAGCACGACGACGTCGAGCTCCGCACCGACGCGGTCCGCGAGGAGGGCGGCCTCCGTGCGGTCGACACAGGCCCGGGCGACGCCGCCGGCCGCCGCGTCGGACGCGGCCATCACTGTGGGCAGAGCGGGCAACGCCGAGCGCAGCCACTCGGGAACGGCAGCTCCGGCGGCCAACGCCAGGCACAGCTCGCTGCCGAATCGGTCGACCAACCGCCGCAGGGGCGCAGTGACGTGCGCGTACGGTGCCCCGATGCCCGCGTGACCCGGGTCCGCCGGTAGTCCGACACCGTCGGACGGGTCGAATGCGGTGTAGCCCGCGCCCCGGAGCAGCGACGTCGTCGCGCGCCGCAGCGCCAACGCCGTCGGTGTGTCACGGGGCAGGCCGGCGAGCAACTCGGCCACGGTGACCTCGGCGGGCCAGTCGATGACCAGCCGTTGCGCGATCTCCCGTAGGTCGGTGACGGCGTCGCCCTCGGCAGCGGGCAGCGTGCGCAGCAGGCCGATCCCCGCGTCGAGCATCATCCGGGCCGCGGACATGCCCGTCAGCAGCGAGATCTCCGCATTCCACTCCTCGACGGCCGTCCGCCTGCGCACCTGCACCGTCCACCCCCCGTCGGCGGAGGGCACGACCTCCTGCTCGGGAAGCTCCAGCTCGATGGCCCCCCGCTGCACGGCCAGTGCCCGGCGCAACGGCCCGAGCGCGGGCAGCGCGGCGATCGCGGGGTGCACCCGGCCTGCGTCGACATCGGCCTGGACCGTCGCGTAGTCCAGCCGTGCCCGCGAGGCCACCACGGCCCGCCGGACGTCGACCGCGACGATCTCGCCGGCCTCGTCGAGATCGATGCGCCACAGCACGGCGGCCTTCGGCCCGTCCGGCAGGAGGCTCGCGGCGTCTTCGGAGAGCAGCGGCGGGTGCAGCGGCACCGACCCGTCGGGCAGGTACACCGTCTGTCCGCGACGGCGCACCTCGGCGTCCAGCGCACCGTCGGGTACGACGACCGCGCCGACGTCCGCGATGGCGTAGTGCACCCGGAACCCGCTCCCCAGCCGGTTCACCCCGACGGCCTGGTCGAGGTCCTTGGAGCCCGGCGGGTCGATCGTGACCAGCGGTATGCCGGTGGCGTCGATGCGGTCCGGTCCGGCACCGGGCCGCGCGGCAGCCGCGGCCGCCGCCTCCGCGAGCACCGCGGGCGGGAACCCGATCGGCAACGCGAACTCCGCGCGCAGGGCGGCGAAATCCGGGATCGGACCCACGTCGGCCCTACAACCACGCCGGGAGCGCCGGCGGCCGCGCACCCTCGGCGGTCCGCAGGTCGCGCCCCTTCGAGCGGCCGAGCAGCCATGCCGCCACCGCGGCGGCCGGGCCGCGGACCTCCACCGGGTCGGGCCCCTCCCCCACGTTCCAGGTGCGCGACTCGTCGTTGGGCGCGAGGACCAGCCGCGGGACGTCCTTGCGCGCGCTGAACATCGCGGAAACGTCGGTGAGCAGCTCGCGGAGCATCGGGCGAGGCAGGTCGTCGAACGACGCACCGGCGTCGAGGTCGATGGCGTGGATCCACACCTCGCGAGCACGGAACCACAGGATGTCCGACGCCGGCCTGCGGCGGCCCTGCACGTTCTCCACCGTCGCCGACCACGCCTCCTGCGGCATCGCCCGCACGGCCCGGGCGAGCCGGTCGGACGACGCCATGACGTCGCCCCGGATCTCCGCGGGCGTCCGCTTCGCACCGGTGGCGATGTCGGCGTCACGCTGCTCGCGACTCGGGTAGGCCGGCGTCCGCGTCCCGGTGCGGGCCCACTCGAGAAGGTTGACCATCGCGTCCGCGTTGCGCGCGACGTGGGTGAGGACATGCGCGCGCGTCCAGTTCGGCAACGCGGACGGGGCCGCGAACGCATCGTCGCCCATCCGTTCCATCATCCCGCGCAGGTGCGCCGCGCCGTCGGCCGTCCAGGCCAGGGATTGCGCGACGGTCGGCGTCACCGGTGTGCCCCCCGCACGCCGGACGCGGCCGCCTGCGTGTCGGGGAGGCGCTCGGCGCGGCAGGTGTTGCGGCAGGTGCCGATCCCGGCGATCGCGGTGACGACGGTGGCGCCGTCGGTCAGATAGCGCGGCGGCTTGCGCGCATGACCCACCCCGCCGGGAGTGCCCGTGGCGATCACGTCACCCGGGTTGAGGGTGACGACGGTGGACAGGTACCCGATGAGGTCGATCGGGCCGAACACGAGGTTGGACGTGTCGGAGCGCTGGCGCACCTCCCCGTCCACCTCCGTGGAGATCTCCCAGCCGCCCGCAGGCAGCTCATCCGGCGTCACGAGCCACGGGCCGAGCGGCGTGGTGCGCTCGAAGGTCTTGCCCTGGAGGAATTGGGACGTGCGGAACTGCCAGTCGCGCGCGCTCACGTCGTTCAGGACCGTGTAGCCGGCGATCGCGGCCTCGGCCTGCTCCGGGGTGGCGTGGCGGACCGGCGAGCCGATCACGACGGCCAGCTCCGCCTCGTAGTCGACCGCATCCGATGCGGCGGGCAGCACGATGTCGTCGTAGGCGCCGACCAGCGACGGCGCGAACTTGGCGAACACCGTCGGGTAGGACGGGGGCTCGTTGCCCATCTCCTCGATGTGGTCGAGGTA
>JAQSWF010000104.1 GCA_029266775.1 Pseudonocardia sp. | reverse complement strand
GAGGGTGGGCCGAGCCGCAACCACGAGCGGACGAAGGCGCTGATGTACTCGGCGCCGGAGGTCTGGCACGCGCTGATGCGCAGGCTCGCCGACCTCACTGCGACGTTCCTGCATGCCCAGGTCGACGCGGGCGTCGACGCGGTCCAGCTGTTCGACTCCTGGGCCGGCGCGCTCTCGTTGTGCGACTACCGGACCTACGTCCTCCCGCACTCCGCCCGGGTGCTCGCCGGGTTGGCGAACGCTGGCGTGCCGCGAATCCATTTCGGGGTCGGGACCGGCGAGCTGCTCGGGGCGATGGCCGACGCGGGCGCGGACGTCATCGGTGTCGACTGGCGGGTACCGCTCGACGAGGCCGCGCGCCGGACCGGCGGGACGCACCCGGTGCAGGGCAACCTCGACCCGGCGGTGCTGTTCGCGGACGCGGCGTCGGTCGAGCGGGAGGTGCGGCGGATGGTCGACGAGGGCCGCCGAGCGCCAGGACACGTGGTGAACCTCGGGCACGGCGTGCTGCCGGGAACGGACCCGGACGTGCTGACGCGGCTCGTCGACCAGGTCCATCGCCTCGAGCCGTGACCGCGCCGGCGCGGGTCGCCGCCGCACGGAGCGCCCGCGGAGTGCGGATAGCCGTCGTCGGTGGGGGGATCTCCGGACTGGCCGCTGCGCACCGCCTGCGGACGCTGCTGCCGGATGCGGCGATCGTCGTTCTGGAGCAGCGCGACCGCCTCGGCGGCGTGCTGCGCACCGTCGATCTGGCCGGGATGCCGTTCGACGTCGGGGCCGAAGCGTTCCTGGCCCGCCGGCCCGAGGTGCCGGCGCTGCTCGCGGAGCTGGGGCTGGCGGGCGAGCTGGTGCATCCGGGCGTCGCGGAGCCGACGGTGCGGGCGGGCGGGGTGACCGTGCCGCTCCCCGGAGGCACGGTGCTCGGGGTGCCGACGAGCGGGGCGCGGCTCGACCGCGTGCTCTCCCCGCCCGGGGTGGCAGTGGCCGATGCCGAGCCGCACCGGCCGTTGCGCTGGGAGCCGGGCGGCGACGTGATTCTCGGGCCGCTGCTGCGCGCACGGTTCGGCGACGAGCTCGCGGACCGCCTCGTCGACCCGCTGCTCGGCGGGGTCTACGCAGGCCGGGTCGATGCGCTCGGGTTGCGCGCGACGCTGCCCGGCCTCGCCGCCGCCCTGGACGCCGGCGCCCCCTCGCTCACGGCCGCCGCCGACCGCGCCCCCGACCGTGCCACCGACCCACCCCGCGCGAGTCGCTACGATCTGACGCGCGAGTCGCTACGTTCTGACGCGCGAGTTGACACAAACTGGCCCGCGAGTCGACCGGATCAGGCGCGCGTGTCGACCGTTTCGACGCAGCCAGTTTCGCGTTCCGGTACGGCGAGTTCTGTACCGACGCCCGCTGCGGCACCGTTCTTCGGCGCCCTCAGGAGCGGCTACACCGCTCTCGTTGACACCCTCGCCGCCGCCTCCGCCGCCGACATTAGGCTGTCGACCACGGTACGGGGGTTGCACCGGCGCCCTGATGGGTGGCGGCTCGTCCTCGGACCCACGGGACAACCCGAGATCCTCGACGTCGACGGCGTCGTCCTGGCCGTTCCCGCGCCCGCGGCCGCGCGGCTCCTGGCCGAGACCGCGCCGATCGCCGCGCGGGCGCTGGGCGAGGTGGAGCTCGCGTCGTCGGTCGTCGTCGCGCTCGCGTACCGCGAGGCCGACGGCGCTCCTCTTCCCCCGACCTCCGGAGTCCTGGTGGCCGCCGGGGAGCCGACGTCGATCAAGGCAGCGACGCACTCCTCCCGAAAGTGGCCGCACCTCGCTCGGGCGGCGGACGGGCTAGTGCGGCTGCGCGCATCGCTCGGGCGGTTCGGCGAGGCGGCCATGCTGCAGGTCGACGACGCCGAGTTGCTCGCGCGCGTCCGCGCCGACCTCGCCGTGCTCGGTGGGATCAGCGCCGCTCCGGTCGCGGTGCATGCCGTCGGCCATCTCGAGCGAGTCCGGGCGGCCGAGGACGCGGTCGCCGGGCTGTCCGGGCTCGCCGTCGCCGGGGCAGCGCTGCACGGCGTGGGCGTGCCGGCCTGCATCAGTACCGCGCGAGCCGCGGCGGAGCGGGTGGCGAACGACGTGACCGTGAGGCGGGCCGAGGCGCCGTAGCAACGCGCAGTCTCGCGGCCGTGCCCAAACGCGCAGCTCGCGTACCTCATCGCGGCGACTCGCGCGCCAGTTTGTAGCGACTCGCGCGCCAGTTTGTAGCGACTCGCGGGTGGCAGGATGGGCGTATGGCCCGCCTCGACTACGCCGCGCTGAACTCGACCGTCCGCTACACGATGTGGTCGGTTTTCCGGGTGGAGCCGGGGCGGCTCGGGGACGACCGGGTGGCGGTGGCGACGCAGGCCGCCGAGTTCGTCGAGGCGCTGGAGGGCAAAGACGTCGTCGTGCGCGGCGTCTACGACCTGGCCGGGATGCGGGCCGACGCCGACTACATGATCTGGTGGCACGCCGAGCAGATCGAGGCGCTGCAGGCTGCCTACGAGGACTGGCGCCGCAGCACGGCCGTCGGCAGGGCCAGCATGCCGGTCTGGAGCCAAGTCGCGCTCCACCGACCCGCGGAGTTCAACAAGAGCCACATTCCGGCGTTCCTCGCCGGGGAGGAGGCGCGCCGCTACGTGTGCGTCTACCCCTTCGTCCGCTCCTACGACTGGTACTTGCTGCCTGACGCCGAGCGCCGAACCATGCTCGCCGACCACGGCAAGGCGGCCCGCGACTTCCCCGACGTTCGGGCGAACACCGTCGCCTCGTTCGCCCTCGGCGACTACGAGTGGATCCTCGCCTTCGAGGCAGACGAGCTGCACCGCATCGTCGACCTCATGCGCGAGCTGCGCGCGACCGAGGCCCGCCGGCACGTCCGCGAGGAGGTGCCGTTCTTCACCGGGCCGCGGGTGCAGGTCGGCGACCTGGTGGCGACGCTGCCCTGACGCGTGTTTCGGCCGGCGGACTGACTAGTAGCGCTGAAATAGCGCTACATTCCCACCGTGGCCACCATCCAGATCCGCGACATCCCGCACGACGTCCATGAGGAGCTGCAGCGGCAGGCGCGCGCCTCAGGTCAGTCGCTCCAGGCCTACATGCGTCAGTGGGTCGTCGACCGGACACGAAGGGAGCAGCGGCGAGCTGCGGTCCTTCAGGAGTGGGAGAAGGTGCTCGAGGCCGAGGGCGGTCCGGGAATCACGGTCAAGGAGATCCTCGAGGCGCGTGACGCCGAGCGTCGTTGATGGAGCTCGTCCTGGACGCATCGGCGGCTGTGCGCGCGCTCGTACCGACGGGTACCGGCGCGGCGCCTCTGCTCGCACGGTTGCGGACGTCGACATGTCATGCTCCCCATCTCATGGACGCCGAAGTGGGAAGCGTCCTACGCCGGGGCGTCAGGCAAGGCACGGTCAAGGCATTCATCGCCGGAGGCGCACTGCGGGCGCTCGACAGCCTGATCGCCAACCGCTACCCGCATAGCATTCTCTCCGAGGGTGCGTGGGCGCTCCGCGACAACGTGACGTACTACGACGCCCTCTACGTCGCCCTCGCCGCCCGGCTCGGCTGCCCGCTCCTCACTGCCGACGCCCGCCTCGCACGCTCGCCCGGCCTGCCCTGCGACGTTCAGCTCGTCGACTGAGGCACCAGCTTCATGGAGATCGAGTTGATGCAGTACCGCAGGTCCGTCGGGGTGTCGTAACCCTCGCCCTCGAACACGTGCCCGAGGTGGCTGTGGCACGTCGCGCACACGACCTCGACCCGGCGCATGCCCAGCGAGGTATCGACCCGCTCGATCACGGCGTCGCCCGCCAGCGGGGTGAAGAAGGACGGCCACCCGCAGTGCGACTCGAACTTCGCCTCGCTGCGGAACAGCTCGGCGCCACACGCGCGACAGGCGTAGACGCCCTCGGTCTTCGTGTCGGTGTACTCGCCGACGAACGGCCGTTCGGTGCCGGCCTGCCGCAGCACCTGGTACTCCTGCGGGGTCAGCTCGGCCCGCCACTCGGCATCGCTCTTGACGACCGTGGGCGACTTCTCGGTGGCGGGATCCATGCCGTCCACAGTAGGTCGCGACCGGCGCCAGCGTCGGATCGTCAGAGCCACGTCCCCAGGACGAACGCCAGCGCGTCGTACACGGCGTGCGCGGCCACGAGGAGCAGCAGCCCCACCAGGACGACCGCCGCCCAACGCCGGCCGCCATGGGCGCGGTTCGCCGACTCGGCGAAGTTGCGGACGCCGTCCAGGTAGCCCTCCACGGTGAACGTCGGACCCTGCCGCTGCATCCGGTTGAGGTGCGCGGCGAACGCCTGCGCCTCCGGGTCGTCGGGGTCCAGCCCCACCAGCTCGTCGTCGAACCGCGGGGAGTGGTCGGAGGGCGCCACGGGCCCAGGCTAGCCGAACGGAAGACACGTGCCGCGGATCATCCAGCCGGTGGGCCTGCGCCTCGCCCGACCGCCCGCACTTCGGAGCCGTACTGCTCTTTCTCGGGGCGCGCAACAGCGTTATCGCTCCGAAGTGCGGGAGGAGGCAGCGGGACCGTTGGCCCGCGCGGCGAGACCGGCACGGCGGCCTGCGCGGCTTGCGCGACCGGTACGGTCGCGGCATGGCGGCCAGGACTCCGGTGGAGCTGGTGCAGGTGCCGGGCCCCGACGGTCCCCGCGAGGTGCGGCTGTCCAATCCGGACAAGATCTACTTCCCGGCCCGGGGCATCACGAAGCGCGAGGTGGTGACCTACTACGCCGCCGTCGCCGAGCCCCTGCTGCGCGTGCTCTACCAGCGCCCGACGAACCTCAAGCGCTACGTCGACGGCGTCGAGGGCGAGGCCTTCTACGTCAAGCGCATCCCCAAGGGTGCGCCGCCCTACGCCGAGACGGCCACGGTCACCTTCCCCAGCGGGCGGACCGCCCAGGCCTTCTGCCCGACGGAGCAGGCCGTGCTGGTGTGGGCGGCCAACCTCGGCACGTTCGACTTCCACCCCTGGCCGGTGCGCCGCACCGATCCGGACCGCCCCGACGAGCTCCGCATCGATCTCGACCCGCAGCCCGGAACCGATTTCGCCGACGCCGTCGCCGTCGCCGCCGTGCTGCGGGAGGTGCTCGACGAGGCCGGGCTCGTCGGCTGGCCGAAGACGTCGGGCGGGCGCGGTATCCACGTTGCGGTGCGGATCCGGCCGGAGTGGTCGTTCGTCGACGTGCGCCATGCGGTCATCGCGATCGGGCGGCGCGTCGCGGAGCGGATGCCGGACCGCGCGACCGTGGCGTGGTGGAAGGAGGAGCGTGGCGAGCGCGTCTTCCTGGACTACAACCAGGCTGCACGGGACAGGACGATCGCGTCGGCGTGGTCCGTGCGCGGCCGGCCCGGCGCGACGGTCTCGATGCCGGTGACCTGGGACGCGCTGCCCGACGTCGCGCCCGAGGACTTCGACGTGCGCACCGTGCCCGGGTTGTACGCGGCTCACGGCGACTCGCACGCCGGTCTCGACGAGCACGTCTGCGGGCTGGAGACGGCGCTGGAGTGGTACGACCGCAGCGGCCTCGGGGACCTGCCCTACCCGCCGGAGTACCCGAAGATGGCCGGCGAGCCCGAAGATGGCCGGCGAGCCGATGCGCGTGCAGCCGAGCCGGGCGCGCCACCCCGACCCCGCGTAGCCGCGTCGACCCCGGGGTACGCCGCCGGGCATGGGCAACAGATCGCCGGTCGACGACAGCCATGCGGCCCTGCAGGCCGTCCACGATCTCGGAGCCGCCTTGTGGTTCGGCGGCTCCGTCATGGGCGGGGTAGGGGTGAACAAGTCGGGGGAGGACCTCCGCGACGACATCGACAAGATCCGCGTCGCGGAGTCGGCGTGGCGGCGATTCGCGCCCGCCCAGTGGCTGGTGATCGGCGCGGTGCTGGTCGCGGGCTCGCAGCTCACCTGGAAGAGCAAAGGCCGGCTGGCCGTGCAGCACGGTGTCGGCCGGGCGGGTGCGGCGCAAGCGGCCACGGCCGTGGCCGGCACCGCCGCGACGGCCATCGCCGCCCACAGCGGCCGCAAGATCGGGGAGCTCACGGAGCGGGCCCGCGAGCGCGGGAACGCGGTCGACGTGAAGGACGCCACGGTGCCCAGCCCCGCGACCCCGCCGGAGACCGCCACCTGGCAGCGTCGCGAGCGCATCGCGCAGTACCTGGTGCCGCTGTTCGCCGGTGCCAACATCGTCCTCAACGCCTATCTGACCCAGCAGTACCGGCCCGGCCGGAACGCAACCGGCATCGTGCAGCGGCTGCTGCCGGCCTCATGACCGGCGGCCACGGCGCCCGATCACGGGCACCGGGTTGGCCGCGTACGTGCGCGGGTAGCAGTAGCGCGTGAACGGCGGCTCCGACGGCGCACTGCGCGTCGCGATGAACAAGGTCGCGGCCGCGCTGAAGGGGGCGAACGTGCCGTTCGCGCTCAGCGGCGGCTACGCTTCCTGGGCCCGCGGCGGGCCCGAACCCATGCACGACGTCGACTTCGTGCTGCTCGAAGACGACCTGCCGCACGCGCTGCGGGTGCTCGAGAGCGTGGGGATGCGGGTCGACGAGCCGCCGGAGGACTGGCTGGTCAAGGTCTACGACGGCGACTGCCTCGTCGACCTGATCTTCGCGCCGTCCGATCGACCGGTCACCCGTGAGCAACTCGACCAGGCCGACGAGATGCGTGTCGACTCGGTGCGGATGCCCGTCCAGACGGCCACCGACCTCATGGTCGCCAAGCTGCTGGTTCTGAACGAGCACTACTGCGACTTCGCGCGGCTGTTCCCGCACGTGCGGGCCCTGCGGGAGCAGGTGGATTGGCCGGCGCTGCAGGCGCACGTCGCGCACTCGCCGTTCGCCAGGGTTTTCCTCGCTCTCTGCGGCGAGCTGGGGATCCTGCCGGACGCGGACGCCGTCGCCCGGCAGGCCGAGACTGCCGACGCGGGTGGGCCGGGCTGAGCTGGTCACCCAGCATCACGGGGGACATAGCGTCCCGTCGACCGGCATCGTGCCGTCGACGAGCATGGCGGTGACCGCGCCGGTGACGCAGGGGGTGCGGGGGAACGCGCCCGTGCCGCTGCCCTGCCAGCTGAGGAACAGTGCCTGCGGGGTCGTGCCGGCGAGCCGGCGGGTGGCCTCGAGCGGGCCGCGCGGGTCGTGCGCGATGCCGATGAGCAACGTCGGGGGTAGCGCGGTACCCGGGTCCGACAGGGCGGCGGGCGCCGCGGTCGGCCACGGCGCGCACAGCAGCAGGCGTTGCGCGGTGGTGGCTCCGAACAGGGGGTAGAGCTCGCGCCAGCGCTCGGTCAGCTCGGCGACCTCGTCCGGCGTCAACCGCCGTTGCACGTCGTTGCAGCCCGTCGCGAGCGCCACGTCGAGCCCGCCGCCGTCGGACAGCAATGGGGCCACCCTGTTGATCACCGCGGTGGGCTCGCCTCCCTGCGCGGCGCCGAGCGCCGTGGCGAGGTCGGGCCAGCCGTCGGGGTTGCCGAGCCCGATCAGGATCGCGGTGACGGTCATGCCCGCGGTCAGCCTGCGGCCGTCCGCCGACGCGAGCGGTTGCGCGCGCAGCCGCCCCACGAAGGAGCTCACGACGGCGCGGGGGTCGGCACCGAGCGGGCAGTCGGGCCCGGCCGCACAGGCGGCGGCGAAGGCGTCGAACGTGGTCTCGGCCGCGGCGGCCCGTGCCTCGCTGGCGTCGGGCTCGTTGAGGGTGGGGTCCGGTGGCCCGTCGAGCACCAGGCGGGCGACGGCGTCCGGGTGGGCGCGGGACCAGAGGGCGAGTGCGGAGGCGCCGTCGCCGATCCCGACGGCCGACAGGCGGTCGACGCCGAGCCCGAGGCGCGCCTGCTCGACGTCAGCGACGGTGGAGGCGGTCCGGAAGCCGCTCAGCGCGCCAGCGTGCACCAGGTAGCAGTCCTGCACCACCGATCGCGCCTGCTCGAGCAGCGCGGACAGGCGCACCGCTGTCCCGAAGCCGGCCGGGTCGATGTTGATGATCGCGTTGCGCGCGGTGACAGGACCGCACTCGAGCTCGTCGACACCGGAGCCACGGCGGTCCAGCCCGATCAAGGTGTAGCGCTGCAGCAGGGCGAGCGGCGCCTTGCCGGCGAGGGCGAGCGCGACCGGCGCCGACGGCCGGGTGTTGCTGTCGCCGATGACCAGCAGGGGCGGCCGGTCGGGGGGCGCGTCGGCGAGCCCGACCCGGACCAGCCCGATCCGTGTGCGGCCCAGGCCGGGCTGAGCGGGGTCGGCCTCGACGGTGAGCTGGGTGCAGGCGACGGCGAGCGTCCGGTCGGCGAGGGTGGGCGGGGCCAGCGCGCCACGACCGCCGGGACAGTCGCGGAACTCCAGGCTGCTGCTCGCGGGGTCCGGCTCCGGCAGCGCCGGGGGTGCCGGTGCGGGGGGTGCCGCGGACGGGGGCGGCGGCATGTTCTCGCCGCGCACGGCCACGGGTGGCCGCTGCGACGGACCGACCGTGCACCCGGCGAGCAGCGCGGCCACCACGAACAGCAGCAGGGTGACCCCGGTCGTGCGGCGCCGTGCTGGCACGTGCCCTCCTGCCACACGTCCGGTCCTTCTGGACGTCAGCCTGCCTGAGCGCGGGTATGGCTTCGGTGAGCGAGCGCGCTCGGACAGTTCACGGGATCAGGCGGGACGACCGGGGTCGGTGGCCGCGGCTGCGGGGGGACGGCGGTAGCGCAGGAGCAGCGCGTCGTCCGCCAGCAGCGCGCCCACCAGGGTCATGCGACGTGCGGGCGACCCGGGCGAGCCGCGCGCGATCCGCCCGGCGTCGCCGGCCACGAGCAGCGGCGACATCGTCAGGCACAGCTCGTCGACGGCATCGGCGGCTTCCAGGGCGCCGAGCAGCGACGGCCCGCCCTCACACAGGATCCTGACGAGCCCCCGGCGGCCCAGCTCAGCCAGCACCGCGTCTGGGGTGAGCCGCGGAAGCACGACGAGCTCACCCCCGGCCGCCGCCACGGCCTCCCGTCGCTCCCGGGGAGCTGAGTGCAGCGTCAGCACCAGCGGCGGCACGACGGTGTCGGTGAAGAGCCGGCTGGCCGGGTCCAGATCGGCCGTCCCGGTGATCACTGCGATTGGCGGCGGTGTGTCACGGCCCCGCGTCGCGCGCTGCACGCCGTTGTACCGCTCGGCGCGCACGGTGCCCGCGCCCACCAGAACCACGTCGGCGAGCTCCCGCAGCAGGTGGAACACCGCCTTGTCGGCCGCGCTGCCGAGCCCGCCCGACCGGCCGTCGACGGTCACGGCGCCGTCCAGGCTCGTCACGAAGTTCACCCGGACGTACGGGACGGCCGGGCCGTCCGGCCATGCGTAGTGCTCGGCGAGCGCCGCGTCGTCGAGATCGTCGAGGGGCGGCGACGGCCACAGGCGCTGCACGGCGAGCATCCGAGCATCCTGCCCGCGACGGTTGTGAACCACCTTGTGGATCTCTGCCAGGAGACGTCAGTCGCGGTTCCTCGACCACGACATGGAGACATTTCGTGGTCGGGTCCCGCTGCAGAACCACGTTGAGGATCCTCTGGTGGTCGTTGCGCCCGTAACCGTGGCCTGCTGCCGGACGGCTGACTGCCTCGTCGACAAGCGACGGCGACACGATCAGCGCAACGAACAACTGCTCACCGGTACGTGGTCGGGGGCACGGCCACTCCAGACTTGGCCGCCAGCGCGACAGTGTTGATCTCCGGGCCTTGTAGTCTGCGGCCCGTGACGGCGAACGCAGCCAACGGCCGGCCGACGGTGCGGCAGGTCCTCCGCGTGGCCTCGAAGGTCGACCTGACGTCGCTCGACCCGGCATCCCGCCCGATCGGACCGCAGGACAAAAAGGCTGCGGCCGACGAGATCCCCGCACTGGGCGAGCGGCTCGACGCCCTGCAGGAGGCGCTCTTCGCCGAGGCCTCGGGCGGGGGCCGACGAGCGCTGCTGCTCGTGCTGCAGGGCATGGACACCTCCGGCAAGGGCGGGGTGATCTCGCACGTCGCCGGCCTGATGAACCCGCAGGGCCTGCGGATAGCCGCGTTCAAGAAGCCCACCCCCGAGGAGCGCGAGCACGACTTCCTGTGGCGCATCCGGAAACAGGTACCCGGGCCGGGCTTCGTCGGGGTCTTCGACCGGTCGCACTACGAGGACGTGCTGATCGTCCGCGTCGACGGGATCGTTCCCGAACAAGAGTGGCGCGGCCGCTACGCCGCCATCCGCGACTTCGAGGCCGAGCTCACCGCGAACGGTGTCACGCTCGTCAAGTGCATGCTGCACATCTCCCCGGAGGAGCAGCAGGAGCGGCTGCTGGCCCGTCTCGACGAACCCGCCAAGCGCTGGAAGTACAACCCCGGAGACGTCGCCGTCCGGGCGCGGTGGGCGGACTACCGCGCCGCCTACACCGACGCCCTGCGCGAGACCGACACGGACGCCGCCCCCTGTTACGTCATCCCGGCCGACCGGAAGTGGTACCGCAACTGGGCCATCGCGTCTCTCCTCGCCGAGACCCTCGAGGAGCTGGCTCCGCAGTATCCACCGCCCTCCTACGACGTCGCCGTCGAGCGGGCCCGCGTGAAGGCGAGCCGAGTTACGTGACGAGCGGGTGGATCACCCAGAAGGCGAGCGCCGCCATCGGGATCGTCAGCACCCAGGGCCGAATCGACCGAGGGCGACCCTGTATCGCGAACGGGTGTTGACTGGAGCCATGCGCTACGTCGACGGCATCCGCACAACCAAGCCCTACTCGGTCATCGGACTGGGCACCTGGCAGTTCGGATCGAGGGAGTGGGGGTACGGCGGAGGCTACGACGACGCGGAGGCCGGCCGGATCGTCGCCCGGGCCCGCGAGCTGGGCATCACCGTGTTCGACACCGCGGAGGTGTACGGCTTCGGGCGCAGCGAGCGGATCCTGGGCGAAGCCCTGCGGGCCTCCGGCGGCACCGCCGACGTCGTGATCGCCACGAAGGTGTTCCCGGTCGTCCCGACCGCGGCAGTGGTCCAGCAGCGCGGGGTGGCCAGCGCGCATCGGCTCGGCGTGCAGACGATCGATCTCTACCAGGTGCACTGGCCGAACCCGGTCGTCCGCGACGCGACGGCGATGCGCGGCATGCGGGCGCTGCGCGACGTCGGGGTGGTCGAGCAGGTCGGCGTGTCGAACTACCAGCTGCGGCGCTGGCAGCGCGCCGAGGTCGACTTCGGCGGCGTGGTGCTGAGCAACCAGGTCCAGTTCAGCCTCGTGTCGCGGGCCCCGATGGAGGAGATGCTGCCCTGGGCGGCACGCACCGGCCATGTCGTGATCGCCTACAGCCCGCTGGCGCAGGGGCTGCTGTCGGCCCGCTACGACGCCGACCGCCGCCCGACCAACCGCGTCCGGGCCGCGAACGCGATGTTCCTGCCGGAGAACCTGCGCGCCGCCGCGCCGCTGCTCGACGTCCTGCGCGAGGTCGCCGCCGCGCACGGCGCGACGCCCGCACAGATCGCCCTCGCCTGGACCGTGCACCACCCGCACGTCGTCGCGATCCCGGGCGCCTCGAGCGTCGCCCAGGTGGAGAGCAACGCCGCCGCGGCCGACATCACGCTTGCTCCCGACGAGTACCGCGCGCTGACCGCCGCCGCCGAGGCGTTCCACCCGACGACGGGGGTCTCCGCGATCCCGGGGCTGGTGCGCGCCCGCCGGGGTTGATCCCGCCGGGGGCCCGAGCCGAGCGAAAGCGGCGTTCGCTCGGATGAGGTGAGCGACGGCCGCTTTCGCTCGGCTGCGGCGCGGCGATCGCGACCGAAATCTCGCGCACGGTACCTTCCGGGCGCGGCCCAGGCGGGCTAGCGTTCCGCCGATGACCGTGATCGTGCCGCCCGCCGACCACGTTGCCGCCGTCGCCGACCTGGTCGGGCGCTTCCGCGAACTGCCCCCCGACAGCCCGTTTCACCTGCGTAAACGTACCTCGAACCTGTTTCGCTTCGACGGCTCGGCGCGGGCCACTTTGGACGTATCGGGCATGTCGGGCGTGCTCGGCGTCGACCCCGTCGCACGCACCGCCGAGGTCCAGGGGATGACCACGTACGAGGACCTCGTAGACGCGACGCTGGCGCACGGGCTGATGCCGCTGGTCGTCCCCCAGCTCAAGACGATCACGCTCGGTGGCGCCGTCAGCGGCCTCGGCATCGAGTCGACGTCGTTCCGCCACGGGCTGCCGCACGAGTCGGTGCGCGAGATAGACGTCCTCACCGGCGCCGGCGAGGTCGTCACCGCCACCCCCGACGGCGAGCACGCCGAGCTGTACCGCGGCTTCCCGAACTCCTACGGCACGCTCGGCTACGCCCTGCGCCTGGTCATCGACCTGCAGCCGGTCGCGCCCTACGTCCGGCTGCAGCACCACCGGTTTCCCGACGCGCGCGCGTGCACCGCGGCCGTCGCCGAGCTCGCCGACCCCGCCGGCCCGCTCGACTTCCTCGACGGCACCGTCTTCGCCGCGGGGGAGCAGTACCTCAGCACGGGCACCTTCGTCCACGAGCTCCCCGCCGGGGTCACCGCGAGCGACTACACCGGGCAGCGGATCTTCTACCGCTCCCAGCAGCAGCGCGGCGTGGACCACCTCACCGTCCGCGACTACCTCTGGCGCTGGGACACCGACTGGTTCTGGTGCTCCCGAGCCTTGGGCGTGCAGCACCCCGTGGTGCGCCGCCTGTGGCCGCGCCGCCTCCGCCGCTCCGACGTCTACCGCCGCATCGTCGCCCTCGACCGGCGGTACCGGCTCAGCGACCGGCTCAACCGGCTGCGCGGCCGGGCTCTGGAGGAGCTGGTCGTGCAGGACGTCGAGATCCCGGTGCGCCACCTGCCGGAGTTCCTCGAGGCGTTCCACCGCGACGTCGGGATCGCGCCCGTGTGGCTGTGTCCATTACGCCTGCGATCGAGTGAAAGCTGGACGCTCTACCCGATGCGCCCGGGAGAGCTGTACGTCAACGTCGGGTTCTGGTCGTCGGTGCCGCAGGTGCCCGGCGAGCCGGACGCACACAACAGGAGGATCGAGGCACTGGTGTCCGACTTGGACGGACACAAATCGCTCTACTCGTCCGTGCACTACGACGAGGATGCGTTCTGGCAGCACTACAACGGGCCCGCCTACCGTGCGCTGAAGGAGCGTTACGACCCGCACGGCCGGCTGCCCGACCTGTATTCCAAAGTGGCGGGATAGGACGGGATGGTGGGGGTTCCATGCACGTCGCAGACATCATTGGTAGCGTTCTCGGGCCGGACCTCCCGGTCCGTGTGCTCGGTTACGACGGCAGCAAGGCCGGACCGGACACGGCCGAGACAGCGGTCCGGGTCACCTCGCCGCGGGCACTCGCCCGGCTGGCCACCGCGCCCGGCTCGCTGGGGCTCGCTCGTGGGTACGTGGCGGGCGAGCTGGAGGTCGAGGGCGACCTCTACACCCTGCTCGACGGCATCGCGGACGTCACGCTGAACGACCTGCCGCGTGCCGAGCAGCTGCGGCTCGCACGCCGGCTGCTGCCGCTGGCGCTGCGCCACCGAGTGCGGCCGCCCGAGCTGGAGTACCGGCCGCCGGGCCGGTTGCACAGCAAGAAGCGCGACAGCAAGGCGATCGCCTACCACTACGACGTGTCGAACACCTTCTACGAGTGGGTGCTCGGCCCGTCGATGGCCTACACCTGCGCGGTCTACCCGGCGGTCGAGGCCACGCTTGAGCAGGCGCAGACCGCGAAGTTCGAGCTCGTCGCGCAGAAGCTCGCGCTGAAGCCGGGGATGCGACTGCTCGACGTGGGTTGCGGGTGGGGCGCGATGGTCATGCACGCGGCCGCCGAGCACGGGGTCCGCGCCCTGGGCGTGACGCTCTCGCGCAACCAGGCGCAGTGGGCGCAGGCCGAGATCGAGTGCCGCGGGCTGTCGCGCCTCGCGGAGGTGCGTCACCTCGACTACCGCGACACCCCCGTCGCGCAGTTCGACGCCGTGAGCTCGATCGGGCTCACCGAGCATCTCGGCCGCGCGGCGCTTCCGTCGTACTTCGCGTTCCTGGCCAGCCGGCTGCGCCCGGGCGGGCGGCTGCTCAACCACTGCATCACCCACAACCACACGCCTCCCACTTATCGGACGGATCCGTTCATCTCCCGCTACGTCTTTCCGGACGGCCAGCTGCACGCGGTGGGGCACCTCGCCTCCGTGATGAACGACAACGGCTTCGAGATCCGGCACGAAGAGAACCTGCGCGAGCACTACGCGCTGACCCTGCGCGACTGGGGGCGCAACCTCGACGAGCACTGGGACGACGCCGTCGCGGAGGTCGGTGAAGAACGGGCACGGGTCTGGCGGCTGTACATGGCGGCGTGCCGGCTCGCGTTCGTCCGCAACAGCATTCAGCTGCACCAGGTGCTCGGCGTGGTGACAGACGGCAACGGCGGCTCCGGGTTCCCGCTGCGGGGGTGGTGAGCCGCACCGCGGCGGCACTCCGCTGGGCCTACGCTCAGCGGAGTGCCCGACCGTCTTTCGCCCCTCGACGCGTCGTTTCTGTTTGCCGAAGACCGGACCACGGCGATGCACGTCGGCGGGGTCATGACGTTCGCACCCTCCGAGGCGGGTTCGTTCGACGTCGAGGCGTTCGTCGAGCTGATCGGCAGCCGGCTCGGCCTGGTCCCGCGTTACCGGCAGAAGGTGCGCGATGTGCCCGGGCACCTGGGCCTGCCGGTGTGGGTGGACGACCCGGACTTCGAGCTCGACTACCACGTCCGTCGGGCCGCCCTGCCCGGCCCCTGCAGCGACGAACAGCTGCGGGCGCTGGTCGGGCGGCTGCTCGGCCGCCGGCTCGACC
Organism: Pseudonocardia sp.; assembly: GCA_029266775.1. Classification (GTDB taxonomy): domain Bacteria; phylum Actinomycetota; class Actinomycetes; order Mycobacteriales; family Pseudonocardiaceae; genus Pseudonocardia. The sequence continues at coordinate 1,265 of JAQSWF010000104.1, read as the reverse complement.
GGTCCCGACCGCTGTGGGAGCTCTACCTCGTCGAGGGCTTGTCCGACGGCCGGTTCGCGGTGATCACGAAGACGCACCACGCGATGGTCGACGGGCTGGGCTCGATGGATGTCGGCGCGATGCTGCTCGACACGACGCCCGTGCCGCGGGAGACCGCGCCGGACGAGTGGGACCCGGCGCCGGAGCCGTCCGCGATGGAGCTGGCCATTGACGCGGTGCTGGAGGCGATGCGGCGGCCGCAGACCGTGCTCGACGTCGCTGCCCGGGCCGGTGCGGACGCCCGGGAGGTGCTGGCCAACGCCGAACGAGCGGTGGCCACCCTCGTGTCGGCGACGGGTGGTCGCCCGGTCCACCCGCTCAACGCGGTCATCGGCGAGCAGCGCCGCTTCGGGACCGCCCGCGCCGCGCTCACCGACCACCAGGCCGTTCGTGCGGTGCAGGGCGGCACCGTCAACGACGTGGTGCTCGCCGTCGTCGCAGGCGGGCTGCGGCAGTGGATGAAGACGCGGGGCGAACCGCTCCGCCGGGCGACGACGGTCCGCGCGCTCGTCCCGGTGAGCGTGCGGTCCCGCCGGAACGGATCGGGAGAGCGCGCAGCCGCAGGCAACAACATCTCCGCGTACTTCGTCGAGCTGCCGGTGGGCGAGCCCGACCCGCTGTGCCGCCTGGCACGGGTCTCCGCGGCGATGGCGGCGCACAAGGCCGGCGGGCAGGCGGTGGGCGCGGCGACGTTGATCCGTCTCGCCGGGTTCGCCCCGCCGACCCTGCACAGCCTGGGCGTGCGGTTGGCCAGCCAGTTCTCCAGCCAGGTCTACAACGTGCTGGTCAGCAACGTTCCCGGACCGCCGCGCCCGCTCTACGCCATGGGCGCGCGGATGCTCGACATGTATCCAGTGGTGCCGCTGGCTGGTGGTCAGGCGGTGGCGGTGGGGATCACGTCGTACGACGGCGTGATGCACTACGGGCTGAACGCGGACCGCGACGCGATGCCCGACGTCGACGTGCTCGCCGCCGCGATGACCGATGCGCTCGCCGAGCTGGTGAACGCCGCCGCGACCTGACCCCGCGCGAGTCGCTACAAACTGGCGCGCGAGTCGCTACAAATCGGCGCGCGAGTCGCTACAAACTGGCGCGGGCCGACAGCGCATCAGGCGGCGCGGAGAGCCGCCCGGGCGGCGGCGACGGCCTGGCCGGAGTACCCGCGGCCGAACAGGACCACGTGCACCAGCAGCGGAAACAGCTGGTGCAACGGGACTCGGGTACGC
>JAQSWF010000289.1 GCA_029266775.1 Pseudonocardia sp. | reverse complement strand
GGCGACATCGTGGTGCGCGACTGCTGGCTGCCCGCAGACCTGGCGCCGGGGGACCTGCTTGCGGTGGCGGCGACCGGGGCGTACTGCTACTCGATGGCCAGCGGGTACAACCGGCTGCCCCGCCCCGCGGTGGTCGCGGTGCGGGATGGCGCCGCGCGGCCGATCCTGCGGCGCGAGACGCCCGACGACCAGTTCCGGCTGGAGGTGGGCTGATGGGCGGCATGTCCGGGAACGCCGTGCGTGTGGCCCTGCTCGGCTGCGGGACGGTCGGGAGCGAGGTCGTGCGGCTGCTGCACGAGCAGGCCGACGAGCTGGCCGCGCGGGTCGGTGACCGCGTGGAGCTGGTCGGGGTGGCCGTGCGGCGCCCGCACAAGCACGCGGAGCTGGGCGAGCTGGTCACCGCGGACGCGGCCGCGCTGGTCACGCGGGACGACGTGGACGTCGTCGTCGAGGTCGTCGGCGGGATCGAGCCGGCCCGCACGCTGCTGCTGGAGGCCCTCAAGGCCGGCAAGTCGGTCGTGACCGCGAACAAGGCGCTGTTGGCCGACGACGGCGCGACGCTGGCCGAGGCCGCGGACTCGTCGGGCGCGGACCTCTACTACGAGGCGTCCGTGGCCGGGGCGATCCCGCTGCTGCGGCCGCTGCGTGAGTCGCTGGCCGGCGACCGGATCACCCGCGTGGCCGGGATCGTCAACGGCACCACGAACTTCATCCTGTCGGCGATGGCGGCCTCGGGGTCCAGCTACGCCGACGCGCTGGAGGAAGCCACGCGCCTGGGGTACGCCGAGGCCGACCCCAGCGCGGACGTCGACGGCTACGACGCCGCGTCCAAGGCCGCGATCCTCGCCTCCCTCGCCTTCCACACGCGGGTGACCGCCGCTGACGTGTACTGCGAGGGCATCCGGGCGGTGACGCCGGCCGACATCGCCGCCGCGGGCGAGCTCGGCTTCGTGATCAAGCTGATCGCGATCTGCGAGCGCACGCCGGCCGTCGCGACACAACCCGAAAGCGTCGCCGTACGGGTGCACCCCGCGATGATTCCGGCGGCGCACCCGCTCGCCGCCGTGGACGGGGCGTTCAACGCGGTGTTCGTCGAGGCCGAGGCCGCCGGACAGCTGATGTTCTACGGGCAGGGTGCGGGCGGCGCGCCGACGGCCAGCGCCGTGCTCGGCGATCTCGTGGCGGTGGCGCGCAACCGCGTGATCGGCGGACGCGGCCCGCGGGAGTCGGCGCACGCTAACCTGCCGGTGCGCGCGATGGGGACGGTACCGACCCGCTACCACGTGAGCCTGGACGTCGCGGACCGGGCGGGCGTGCTGGCGGGCATCGCGGGCGAGTTCGCCCACCACGGCGTGAGCATCGCCGCGGTGCGTCAGACCGGCGGGCGCGGCGGGGGCGGCGGAGACGCGCGGCTGGTCGTCGTCACGCACGCGGCGCCAGAGGCGGCGCTCGCGGCCACGGTGCAGGTGCTCAGCGGGCTGGAGGCGGTGCGCGGCGTGGACAGCGTCGTGCGGGTCGAGGATCTCGGCCGGACGGCGCCCGAGGTCGGGTCATGACCGAGCTTGCGAGGTCACATTCAACACAGCACGGCGACGCCGTGGTCACGGCGCCTCCGAGCGCCAGCGAGGGGGCGACGTGATCACGGCGATGCGCGCCGCCTGGCCGGGGGTGATCGAGGCCTACCGCGACCGGATGCCCGTCGAACCGGGCTGGACCGTGGTCACGCTGGGTGAGGGCGGGACGCCCCTGCTGCCGGCCCCGTACCTGTCCGAGCGCACCGGTTGCGAGGTGTTCCTCAAGGTCGACGGCGCCAACCCGACCGGGTCGTTCAAGGACCGGGGGATGACCGTCGCGGTCACGGACGCGCTCGCCCGCGGGCAGCAGGGCGTGATCTGCGCGTCGACGGGCAACACGTCGGCCTCCGCAGCCGCGTATGCCGCGCGGGCGGGGATGACCTGCGCGGTCCTCGTTCCGCGGGGCAAGATCGCTCTGGGCAAGCTGGCGCAGGCCGTCGCCCACGGCGCGCGGATCCTGCAGATCGACGGCAACTTCGACGACTGCCTCGAACTGGCCCGCAAGACGGCGCAGGACTACCCGGTGGCCGCGCTGGTCAACTCGGTGAACCCGACGCGGATCGCGGGGCAGGCGAGCGCCGCGTACGAGATCTGCGACGTGCTCGGCCGCGCCCCGGACGTGCACTGCCTGCCGGTCGGCAACGCCGGCAACATCACCGCGTACTGGGCGGGCTACCGGTCCTACGCCCGCGGGCGGTTCGCGGCGGTCACGGACGACGAGATCCTCGCGGCTTACCGGCTGCTCTCGGCGAAGGAGGCCGTGTTCGTCGAGCCGGCGTCGGCCGCGAGCGTCGCGGGCCTGCTGCAGTCGGCCGCGAACGGCGCGCTTCCGCGCCGGTCGCTGGTGGTGTGCACGGTGACCGGGCACGGGCTGAAGGACCCCGACACCGCGCTGTTGACGGCACCGGAGCCGACCGTGGTGTCGATCGACCCGGGCGCGGTTGCGGACGCGTTGGAGCTGCGCTGATGCGCGGAACGAGGATCTGCGCGCGGCGGCTCCACACCACGACATGGCTCTATGTCGTGGTTCCAGAGCCGCGCAGACGCCCGTCGGCGGGTCGGCGCCGTGGGTAGGCCCACCGAGGTCCGGGTGCGGGTGCCGGCCTCGTCGGCCAACCTCGGTCCCGGGTTCGACACCCTCGGGCTCGCGCTCGCGCTCTATGACGAGATCGACGTGTCTGTCGCCGACGAGGGTGTGATCGTCGAGGTCACCGGCGAGGGCGCCGGCCGGGTGCCGGGCGACGAGCAACACCTCGTCGTGCGCGCGCTGCGCCGCGCCGGGGAGGCACTCGGCCATGTCCCGCCCGGCCTGCGGTTGCGCTGCCGCAACGCGATCCCGCACGCGCGCGGGCTGGGCAGCTCCGCGGCCGCCGCGGTCGCCGGCGCTGCCGCCGCAGCTGCACTCGCCGGGCGCGACCCTGCGGTCGAGACCGCCGCGCTGCTCCAGGTGACGGCCGCGATGGAGGGGCACGCCGACAACGCGGCCGCGAGCCTGCTGGGCGGCCTCGTCGTGGCCTGGAGTGACGCCGGGAATACCGGCGCGCGCTACGACGCTGTACGGGTCGACGTGCACAGCGGCATCGCGCCGGTGGCGCTCGTCTCGGACATCGAATCGTCCACCATCGCGACGCGCGGGCTGCTGCCCGAGCGGGTCCCGTTGGCTGACGCGGCGTTCACCGGAAGCCGCACCGCGCTGGCGGTGCTCGCCTTCACCCGCCACCCGGACTTGCTCCTGCCTGCCACCGAAGATCGGCTGCACCAGGGCTATCGACGCCCGGCCTACCCCGCGACCGCGGAGCTCGTCGACGCCTTGCGCGAGCGTGGCGTGCCGGCGGTCGTGTCCGGTGCCGGCCCGACGGTGCTCGCGCTGACCGCCGACGGCACCCTGCCGACCGGGGTTGATCTGCACGGATTCACCCTTGTGCCGCTGTCGGTCGACCCGCGCGGCGTGGTCGTCGAGGCTGGTTGAATCGGCGGCTCCTCCGCCTTGCGGAGCCTCCACCTGGATCGCCGCTCGCTCGGCATAGATCCGTCAGAACCGCCGGGCGGCGTGTTGAGCGGGGGTGTTGTTGCCGCCGAGTGGTGATGCGTCTACCCTCGGGAGGGCAACGGCGATCCACGCGTCCTCCCGTGGCCACTCGAGCCGGACCTCCGCACGCGCCCGAGCGGCCCCTTCCCGGAACCGCACGATCGCCGCCCCTGCCCGTCGGGATGGCCGCCGATGTCCGCGATCAACTCGACAGTCGTCCGGCATACCGTCCGGATGAGCGTGAATCCGCTGACCCGGGAATGTCCCCGGTCGGTCAGGAAGGACCTTTGTGAGCGAGACCGATCTCGTCACCACCGGACGTGCGCCCACTGACGGCGCTCCGGACTCCACCGGCGGCTCGGCCGCCGCACCCGCCCGCCGGCGCAGCCTGAGCACCATGGTGCTGGCCGACCTGCGGCAGCTTGCCGGCGAGCTGAACATCCCCGACACCGCGAAGATGCGCAAGGGCGACCTTGTCGCGGCGATCCGCGAGCGGCAGTCGGGCAAGCCCGCTGCGCGGTCGTCGCTGCCGATCATGCCGTCGACCAGCACGAACGGTGACGGCCCGGCATCGATCGCCGGTGCAGGGGACGTTCTGGGCACGGATGCCCCCGCGCCGGACACGTCTGTGGCCGGCGCCCCCACGCGTCGTCGCCGTACGGCGTCCCGGCCGGCCGGTGCCCCGAGCCGAGCCGCCGAAGCCGCCGGCAGCGCCCCGGCCGAGGCGGTTCCCGCCGCCCGCCCGGTGACCGAGCCCGCGGCGGCGGACGTCGCGCCGCCCATTCCCGCCGAGGCCCCTGCGGCCGACGACGGCGACCCCACCCCCCGCCGGTCCCGGCAGCGCCGTGGGCGCGGCGGCGACCGGGCGGACCGCCCCGAGCAGGGCGAGAACGGCGCCGCGGTGGCCACCACCATCGAGCCCGCGACCGACTCGCCCGCGGAGACCCCCGCGGACGGCGGCAGGCGGGACGGCGGCCGGGACCTCGACCGGTCCCGGAACGACCGCGGGCCGCGCACGGACCGGCCCGACAGCACCCGTGACGACGACGGCGACGACGACGGCGACGGCCGTGGTCGGCGCGGACGCCGCTTCAGAGACCGCCGCCGCGGCAGGGACCGCGACCGCAGCGGTGGCCAGAGCGGCACCGTCGACACCGAGGTGCGCGACGACGACGTGCTCCTGCCCGTGGCCGGCATCGTCGACATCCTCGACAACTACGCGTTCGTCCGCACCACCGGCTACCTCGCCGGACCCACGGACGTCTACGTGTCGCTGTCGATGGTTCGCCGGTACGGCCTGCGCCGCGGCGATGCCGTCACCGGCGCCGTCCGCCAGCCCCGGGAGGGCGAGCAGTCGCGGCAGAAGTTCAACCCGCTCGTGCGGGTGGACACGCTGAACGGCCGGGACCCCGAGGCCGTCCGGAACCGGCCCGAGTTCACCAAGCTCACCCCGCTCTACCCGAACGAGCGGCTGCGCCTGGAGACCGACCCGCACAAGCTGACCACCCGCGTCATCGACCTGGTGATGCCGGTCGGCAAGGGGCAGCGTGCGCTGATCGTGTCGCCGCCGAAGGCGGGCAAGACCACGATCATGCAGAACATCGCGAACGCGATCACCACGAACAACCCCGAGTGCCACCTCATGGTC
>JAQSWF010000001.1 GCA_029266775.1 Pseudonocardia sp. | reverse complement strand
GGTAGATCGACATGATGGGGCCCAGCCCCATCGACACCGTGGGGAACTGCCAGTAGTCCGGCATCAACCAGGGGTGCGGGTACGACGACAGGCCGTCACCGGCGACCTCCTGGCGGAACTTCGTCAGCTGCTCCTCACTCAGCCGCCCCTCGAGGAAGGACCTCGCATAGATCCCTGGCGCGACATGGCCTTGGATGAACAGCAGGTCCGCCCCCTGCTCGGCCTCCGGCCCGCGCCAGAAGTGGTTGAAGCCGACGTCGTACAGCGTCGCCGACGACTGGTACGAGGCGATGTGGCCGCCGATCTCCGAGCTCTCCTTGTTCGCGCGGAGCACCGTCGCGACGGCGTTCCAGCGCGTGAGCGAGGGTATGCGGGCTGCTGGTCGACCGGGATGGTGTTGAGGTACGGGGTGTTCGCCGAGAACGGAACCGGCACGGCGCGCTTTCGCGCCTCGCCGAGCAGCTCGTCCAGGAGGTATGCCGCCCGCTCGGCTCCGTCGAACTCGACGACGGAATCGAGGGCCTCCACCCACTCCTGCGTCTCGCGCGGGTCCTGGTCCTCGGCCATGTGCGCTCCCTTGCACTTCTTTGCAGACCAACGGCCGGCGGACTTGTTCCTAGCACCTCGACGGGGATCCTGCCGACCCTGCGCGCGATATCCCGTTTGCCCCGTGCGCAACCCGCGACGGCCCCGTCTCGGACGGGCCCGAGACGCGCCATTCGATGAGCCGACACGCAGGCTGCCAGAGAGGACGGGGTGTGAGCAACGCCTCCGGGCGACGCCCTCCGAGATCTACCCGAAGTTGTCGCCTGCGCTGCTGCGCGGCTCCATCCGCTGTGTACGCAAGCGGTTGCGCCAGCGGTGGCCACGGAGCCGTTTCGCATGGTCTGATGAGCGCCGTCGTCCCCCCGCGCACCGCCACTCCCGGAGGTTCTCAGACAGCAATGGCTCGACCCGGCATTTCGAAATCCGTGGACGGTCCCTGGTGGCGCTCCGCGGTGATCTACCAGATCTATCCGCGCAGCTTCGCCGATGCCGACGGCGACGGAGTCGGTGACCTGCCGGGGATCCGCTCGCGGCTCCGACACCTGCACGACCTCGCGGTCGACGCGGTGTGGATCAGCCCGTTCTACCCGTCGCCGATGGCGGACGCGGGCTACGACGTCAGCGACTACCGCGACGTCGACCCGATGTTCGGCACGCTCGCCGACGTCGACGGCCTGGTCGCCGAGGCACACGCCCTGGGTATTCGGGTGATCATCGACCTGGTGCCCAACCACACGTCGGACGAGCACGAGTGGTTCCGGGCGGCACTGGCCGCGGCTCCCGGCAGCCCGGAGCGGGCCCGCTACGTCTTCCGCGACGGACGCGGTGAGCACGGTGAGGTGCCGCCCAATGACTGGGTGAGCAACTTCGGCGGCGTCGCCTGGACGCGGGTCACCGAGGCGGACGGCAGTGATCGATCCGGCCACGACGCGTCCGCCCTGCGCTCCGCGCCGGATCAGGCGGGCCAGTGGTACCTGCACCTGTTCGACCCCAAGCAGCCGGACCTCGACTGGACGAACCCGGAGGTCGTCGAGGAGTTCGACGCGATACTGCGGTTCTGGCTCGATCGGGGCGTCGACGGGTTCCGCATCGACGTGGCGCACGGCCTGGCCAAGGACCCGGAGATGCCGGACCTCGAGGGCAACTGGGCCACGGGCGGCCCCGCCGTCGAAGGGCACCCGCACTGGGATCGGGACGAGGTCCACGAGGTCTACCGCGGGTGGCGACGCATCACCGACTCCTACCCGGACGACCGGATCTTCGTCGGCGAGGTGTGGGTACAGGCCCCCGAGCAGCTGGCCCGGTACCTGCGCCGCGACGAGCTGCACACGGCGTTCAACTTCACCTACCTGCTCGCGCCGTGGGACGCCAAGGGCCTGCACACCGCGATCGACGAGAGCATCGACGCGCTCGCCGCGGTCGGCGCGCCCGCCACCTGGGTGCTGAGCAACCACGACGTCGTCCGGCACCTCACCCGCTACGGCGGTGGGCGTGTGGGCACCCGCAGGGCGCGCGCCGCGACGCTGCTGACGCTCGCGCTGCCAGGTGGCGCATACGTCTACCAAGGCGAGGAGCTCGGCCTGGCCCAGGTGACCGACATCCCGGACGAGCTGCGCCAGGATCCGGCCTTCGCGCGTCAGGACCCGGGCGTCGAGCGCGCCGACGGCGGCGACGGGTTGCGCGACGGATGTCGTGTTCCGATCCCGTGGTCCGGCGACGCCCCGCCGTTCGGGTTCGGCCCACCGGGAACCGTGCCGTGGCTGCCGCAGCCGGCCGAGTGGGCCGACCTGACGGTCGAGAAGCAGGAGGCCGACCCGTCGTCGATGCTCGCGCTCTACCGCAGCGCGCTGGCGTTGCGCCGGGACCTGCCCGCGCTGGGCGACGGCACGATGACGTGGATCGACACCGAGGGAGAGCTGCTCGCGTTCCGACGCGAGCCGGGCTTCGTGTGCGTGGTGAACGTCGGCGAGGCACCGGCCGCCCCGCCGGATGCGGTGCGCGGCGGCACGCTGCTGCTCGCGAGCGACCCGCTGCCGGAGGACGGGAGCCTCCCGGGCATCACAGCGGCCTGGTTCGCGGTGTGAGGCAGACCGATCCGCATTCGGAGCCATGGTGCTGTCCATCACGAATCAGGACAGCAGTACGGCTCCGAAGTGCGGGAGTACGCGGCGCCGGTTCGCCAGCGCGCGCGTGGCCGCGGGTAGCGGCAGGCTGGTCGGGTGAAGGCCGCACCTACCACCGGCCAGGCGATGCGCACCGGCCGCAACCTGGCCGCGGGCGCCCTGCTCGGCCTGGGCACGGCCGCCTTCGTCGATGAGGCGGTGTTCCATCAGATCCTGCACTGGCACCACTTCTACGATCGCGCGTCCAGCGACATCGGGCTCGTCTCGGACGGTCTGTTCCACGCCTTCAGCTGGTTCGCCACCGTCGCCTCGCTGTTCCTCGTGTCCGACCTGCGCCGGGAACGGTCGTTCTGGGGACGCCGGTTCCTCGCGGGATGGCTGACGGGGCCGGCGGCTTCCAGCTCTATGACGGCGTGGTGCAGCACAAGGTGTTCGGGCTGCACCAGATCCGGTACGGCGTCGACCTCGCGCCCTACGACACCATCTGGAACCTGGTCGCGGCGGCGCTGCTCGTGGCCGGGGTGGGGCTGACGGTCGCGACCCAGCGCGCCGCGCGGCTGCCGGTGTGACCCACCACGGCTCCGCGCCGCTGCTGGTGACCGGGCTGGTCCTGACCGCGGCGGTCGCGTACCTGGTGGTCGCGTCCGGGGTGCCGAGGTGGCCGGCCGGGCGCACCGTGCGCTGGCTGCTCGGCGTCGCGGCGGTCGGGGCTGCCCTGCTGGGACCGCTGGGCTCGGTCGGGGGAGCGGCGCACGACCTGCGCGCGCACGTCGCCGGCCACCTGCTGCTCGGCATGCTCGCCCCGCTGCTGCTCGTGTCGGCCGCGCCGGTCACGCTGGCACTGCGGGCGCTCCCACACTGCCGGGCCCGCGTCCTCGCCCGGCTGCTGCGCAGCCGCCCCGTCGCCGTCGTCACCCACCCGGCCGTGGCGGCGCTGCCCGACGTCGGCGGGCTGTGGCTGCTGTACCGGACCGACCTCTACGCCCTGGCCGCCGCCCAGCCCCCGCTGCTGGCCCTGGTGCACCTGCACATGCTGCTCGCCGGATACCTGTTCGCGTTCTCCCTGGTCGGCCCGGACCCCGCACCGCACCGGCCCGGGCTCGCCGTCCGCGCGGGCGTGCTCGTGCTGGCCGTGGCGGCCCACGACGTGCTGGCGACTCTCCTCTACGCGGCGCCGCCACCGGGGGTCGCGCCGATGCCGGAGGCGGGGATGCTGATGCACTACGGCGCGCTCCCGGTGCACGTGGCGCTGTTCGTGCTGCTCGGCCGGGAGTGGGCCGCTGGGCAGGAGAGCTCGTCGGCGCGAGTTGCGGGGCCGCGCGCGAAATGAGGAGCTGCGCGCGGCATGACGCGCACGGCGACCTCACTGCGCGCGCAGATTCGGCGCGCCCGGGCGGAGGTCGCTCCGGTCGGCCTCGTGGTGGGTCACGCGCCGCCCCCGATCCGGGCCAGCCGGTCGAGGATCCGTGGCCAGAGGTCGCGGTGCGCCTTCCTGCCGACGAGGACGCCGACGTGTTGCAGCGCCACCCCGACGTCGCCGTGGTACTCCAACAGCAGCCGGTCGTCGGAGACCGCCGCGTCGTGGACCGGGACGACCGAGCTCGGCGGGATCACCGCCGACCCCGGGGCGAACACCGTGGTGAGCGGCATCGTCAGAGCAGAAGGCCCGACCACCGCGCCGGTGAGGGGCAAGGTGCCCCGGGCGAACTCGTCGTTCCGGTAGAGCCGCTCGACGACGTCGCGGAACAGCGCTGCCGGCATCCGGAACTCGTCGCTCGCCCAGCGCAGCACCCTCAGGTGGGTGTGCAGAGCGGTCGCGTCGGAGGCGCTGCGCATCAGGTCGAGCCGGGGTTCGACGACGAACTCGCGCGGGTCGGCGGTCGCGCTCACCACGTCGAGGAACGACCCGGGGACCCCGCCGCGGGCAAGATGCGCGAGCGCTGCGGCCGGAGTCGCGGCGATGAACGGCGTGAACGATCCGGCGTCGGCGCCGAACCGCAGCGGGGCTTCGAGCACGGCCAGCGCCGCGACCCGGTCGGGTCGCCGGGCGGCGAACAGCGCGGCGAGCGTGCCGCCGAGCGAGTGCCCCGCGACCGCGACCTGCCGCGCGCCGGTCCGGTGCGTCACGGCGTCCAGGCACGCGAGCAGCAGGGTGTCGGCGTAGTGGTCGAGGCCGTCGGCGGGATCGTCGGGCGGGACGTCGGTCCACTCCACGAGGTGGGGGCGCAGACCGCGGCGGGCGGCGTGCGCGACCACGCTGATCTCGGGCTCGAGGTCCCACAGATAGCTTCGCTTGATCGGCGCCGGCACCAGGAGCACCGGCGGGCCGGCGCCCTCGGCCGCCGGGTAGCAGTGGAGCCGGACGCCCGGCGCGACCTCCTGGACCTCGGACGGCGTCGTACGCGGGCCGAACCCGGCGCTCGCCAGCAGCCGCCCGCTGCGGCGGCGGGCGGCGTCCAGCACCTCGAGGGTGAGCGTCGCCGGGTCGAGCACGGTTGGTTCCCTTCCGGCAGGTGGCTGCTGAGCGTCACGATAAGCCGCGGATAGGCGCCGGTGCGGGGGGTACGCCATCGCCATGACCGACAGCAGGCCACTCGCGCTCGTCACCGGCGCGTCCAGCGGTATCGGGTTCGAGCTCGCCCGGCAGTTCGCCGAGCACGGCTTCGACCTCGTGGTGAACGCCGAAGACGTCGGGCTGGCGTCCGCCGCCCAGCAGCTTCGCACCAGCGGCGCGACCGTCTCCGAGGTGCAGGCGGACCTCCGCACGGGACACGGCGTCGAAGCCCTGTGGGCGGCCGTGGGCGTCACCGGACGTCCGCTCGCCGCGGCCGCGTTGAACGCCGGGCTGGGGCAGGGCGGGCGCTTCGTCGACATCGACTTCGCCCAGGAGAAGGAGATCATCGACGTCAACGTCACGTCGACGGTGCACCTGGCCAAGCTCGTACTGGGCGACATGGCCGGGCGGGGTGAGGGCCGGGTGCTCTTCACCTCGTCGATCGCCTCGACGATGCCGGGCACCTTCCAGGCCGTGTACAACGCGTCGAAGTCGTTCGTGCAGTCGTTCGCCGAGGCGCTCCAGGAGGAGCTGAAGGACAGCGGCGTCACGATCACCTCGCTGATGCCCGGTCCGACCGAGACGAACTTCTTCCACCGCGCCGAGATGGACGACACCAAGGTCGGCGCAAGTAGCAAGGACAGCGCCGAGCAGGTGGCCAAGCAGGGCTTCGACGCGCTGATGAACGGCGAGAAGAAGATCATCGCCGGTGGTCTCGGGACCAAGGCGCAGGGCGTGGCCGCCAAGGTGCTGCCCGACTCGCTGAAGGGCACGATGCACCGGCAGATGGCCGAGCCGGGTTCGGGCGACTGATCAAGAAGGGATCGCGATGAGAGCGCTCACGTGGCACGGCAAGCGGGATGTCCGCGTCGACACCGTGCCGGACCCGACAATTCAGAACCCCACAGACGTGATCGTCGAGATCACCTCCACCGGGGTGTGCGGCTCGGACCTGCACCTCTACGAAGTGCTCGGCCCGTTCCTCGACCCGGGCGACATCCTCGGGCACGAGCCGATGGGGGTCGTCGCCGAGGTAGGGCCCGGGGTGACCGAGGTGAAGGTCGGCGACCGGGTGGTCGTGCCGTTCAACGTCTCCTGCGGCACCTGCGTCATGTGCGGCCAGGGCCTGCACAGCCAGTGCGAGACCACGCAGGTCCACGAGTACGGCACCGGGGCGTCGCTGTTCGGCTACACCAAGCTCTACGGGCAGGTGCCCGGCGGGCAGGCCGAGTACCTGCGCGTGCCCTTCGGCAACACGCTGCCGATCAAGGTGCCGCACGGGCCGCCGGACGACCGGTTCGTCTACCTCTCCGACGTGCTCCCCACGTCGTGGCAGGCGGTCGCCTACGCCGACGTGAAGCCCGGAGGCTCGCTCGCCGTGCTCGGCCTCGGCCCGATCGGCGACATGTGCACGCGCATTGCGCGCCATCTCGGGGTGGAGACCGTGATCGGGATTGACCTGGTACCCGACCGTCTGGAGCGGGCACGCAAGAACGACGTCGAGACCATCGACCTCCGCCAGCACGGCAAGGACCTCGCCGACGTCGTCCGCGGGCTGACCGGTGGCCGCGGGCCCGACGCCGTGATCGACGCGGTGGGCTTGGAGGCGCACGGCTCCCCGGTGGCCAAGGCGGCCCAGCAGATCACGGGCCTGCTCCCGGACGCCGTGGCCAGCAGGCTCATGCAGACCGCCGGCGTGGATCGGCTCGGCGCCGTGTACTCCGCAGTCGAGATCGTCCGCCGCGGTGGGACGATCTCGCTCAGCGGGGTGTACGGCGGGATGGCGGACCCGATGCCGATGCTGCAGATCTTCGACAAGCAGCTGCAGCTGCGGATGGGGCAGGCGAACGTGCACCGCTGGTCGCCCGACATCCTTCCGCTGCTCACCGACGCGGACCCGCTGGGAGTCGACGACTTCGCCACCCACCGCCTTCCGCTCGGGGCCGGCCCCGAGGCGTACGCGACGTTCCAGAAGAAGCAGGACGGAATGGTCAAGACGCTGCTGCAGCCGCGCCTCGGCTGACAAGATTTCCAGCAGGGCGAGAACGCGGTCCGACGGTGGGCCGCAGAAGGAGGCCGTGATGTCGGAGCAGATGCCGGAGCGCACCACGGGCAGCGACGACCAGGATGTCGCCGCCGCGAGCGCGACCGACGAGCCGATGGGCAACCTGAGCGTCGAGGACGACCCGCAGGGCACTACGGACCCGGCGGACCTCGCCGGAACCGGTGGTGCCGACGAAGAGTGACGCTCGTTCTCAAAGATCAACGCCGAAGCGGAGCACGGCGTAGCGGCATCGACGAATGAGGACGCGAAGTGCCGGGTATGCCCGAGCCGTGAGTCGTTACGGGACCCCGCGAGGACGCCACCGCCTGGACCGACGGATCGCACGCCCGGCGACGGTCACGCGCTCGGCGAGCGTCGTCGTCGCGACCGTCGGCACGGTGCTCGGGCTGGCGGTGCCGTCGCACGATGCGCCGGACAGCGACGTTCTGCAGCCCGCGAGCTCCCCGCTGCAGCCCGTCGTCCTCCAGCCACCGGCCGACGCGCAGGCGGATGTGCGAGCGACCGCGGATGCCCTCGCTGCGGCCCACCGCGCCACGGCTGCGGCGCTGTCCGCCGCCGGCGACGAGTGTGGAGACCACCTCGCTGCCTGACGGTCGACGCGCCCGGCCGTCCGCGGTCCGGCGACCCCCGGACGCCCCCGCATCACGCGGTCGAGCACGGCAGCCGAACGATCTTGCTCAGTACGACGACCTGGCCGCGCACTGGTGGGCGCCACGCGGGGCCTTCGCGATGCTGCAGTGGGTTGCCGCCGCTCGGGGCGCCCTGATCCCCTCCGCCACTCGCCCGGGCGCTGTCCTCGTCGACCTGGGCTGCGGTGCGGGCCTGCTCGCTCCGCACGTCGCCGGCAAGGGTTACCGGCACGTCGGCGTCGACCTCACGGTGTCGGCGCTGGCCCAGGCCGCGGCGCACGGCGTCGCGCCGGTGCGCGGCGACGTCCTGGCCGTTCCGCTGCGTGACGCCTGCGCGGATGTCGTCGTCGCGGGGGAGATCCTCGAGCACGTGCCGGACCTGCCCCGGGCCGTCCGGGAGGCCTGCCGGTTGCTGCGTCCCGGTGGCTTGCTGGTGCTCGACACCCTCGCGGCGACCCGGCTGGGTCGTCTCCTCGGGGTGACGCTGGCCGAGCGCCTCCCCGGCGGCCCGCCACCCGGCATCCACGACCCGGCACTCTTCGTGAATCGCGCCGAGCTGGTGCGCGAGTGCGCCCGGTACGGCGTGGACCTGCGCCTGTGGGGTATCCGCCCGTCCGTGCTGGACATGCTGCTGTGGCGCGCCGGGCGTCGGTCCGCCGTGCGGATGGTGGCGGTGCCGACCACTGCCGTGCTCTTCCAGGGCGCGGGGCGCCGACGGTGACGGCA
Source organism: Pseudonocardia sp. (assembly GCA_029266775.1). Classification (GTDB taxonomy): domain Bacteria; phylum Actinomycetota; class Actinomycetes; order Mycobacteriales; family Pseudonocardiaceae; genus Pseudonocardia. The sequence goes on along the minus strand of JAQSWF010000001.1, from coordinate 32,036 downwards.
CCGACACCCGCAACGGCCACCCGCCCGACCGACTCCACCTCCCTCCTCGCGACCGCACGCGGGCTGGCGGCCGCCTTCGCTGACCGCGCCGCGGAGCACGACGCCGCCGGTCGCTTCCCGACCGCGGACGTCGAGGACCTGCGGGCAGCGCGGATGCTGGGGCTGATGGTGCCCGCGCGGCTGGGCGGCGCCGAGGCCGGGTTCGCCGGCTACACGGCGGTGGCGACGGAGCTCGCCACCGGCGCCGCCGCGACCGCGCTTCTGTTCAACATGCACGCCTCCGTCACCGGCGCCTTGGCCGCCACGCCGGACGACCTCGCCCGCGCGCTCGGCGCGCCGGAGAGCTGGTTCGACGCCCGGGACCGCATCCTCGTCGACGCCGCCGACGGAGCGTTCTACGCCGTCGCCGCGAGCGAGCGCGGCGCCGGCTCCCGGCTGTCGCAGGTGCGAACCTGCTACACGCGCACCGCGCGCGGGTATCGGATCACCGGCGCCAAGGCGTTCGTCTCCGGTGCCGGGCATGCCGACGCCTACCTCGTCGCGGCGCGGGCCCCCGAGCTCGGTGCGGACGGCGCGCCGGTGGTGTCGCAGTTCCTCGTGCCCGCGGGTCCCGGCGTCATGGTGGAGGAGACGTGGGACTCGCTCGGCATGCGCGCCACAGGCAGCCACGATCTGCACCTCGACGTCGAGGTTCCGGCCGACGCGCTGCTGGGCGGCTTGGAGGGGTTGGCACTGCTGCTGGCGCAGGTGATGCCGCAGTGGTTGGTGGCCTCCTACGCCGCGGTGTACGTGGGGGTGGCCCGCTCGGCCGTCGATGCCGCCGTCGCCCACCTGCAGCAGCGTGACCTCGTCGGGCTCCCGGCCGCCCGCGCGCGCATCGGGCGCGCCGACGCCGCCGTCGCCGCGGCCGAACTGGCCGTGCACGAGGCCGCCGTGCGGGTCGACGCCGACCCCGGCAGCGCGGAGACCAACCGCTGGGTGTGGCGAGCGAAGCTGCTGGCCGGAGACACGGCGGCGGACGTGGCGGCCAGCATGCTCGAGGCCGCCGGCACGTCGGTCACCCGTCGCGGCCACCCGCTCGAGCGGATCTTCCGGGACGCGCGGTGCGGGGCGCTGCAGCCGGCGACGTCGGACGTGTGCGCGGACTGGCTGGGCGTCGCTGCGCTGGGTGGTGACCCGCACGCCGCGGCGGTGCCGCGATGGTGAGCACTGCGGCGGTGCCGCGATGGTGAGCACTGCGGCGGGGCCGCGATGGTGACAGCACGGATCATCGGGCTGGGTGCTGCGCTGCCCGGCGGACCCATCGCGCAGGACGCGCTGTGGGACGGGTTCTTCGCGCGTCACCACGGTGGCGGGCGACTGGCTGCACGGATCTTCCGCGACGCCGGGGTGACCCACCGGCAGGCGGTGGCGAACCCGCTCGCCGACGACGACGTCACGCGCTGGTCCACAGGAGACCGGATGCGTCGCTACGCCACCGAGTCGGTGCCCCTCGGCAAGGGCGCGGTCGCCGCCGCGCTGGCGGACGCCGAGCTGGCCGCGGAGGACGTCGGCCTGTTCGCCGTCGCGTCGTGCACCGGGTACGCGACTCCGGGCCTCGACATCCGGGTGGCGGCCGACCTCGGCATGGCCCCTGGCGTGCAGCGGCTGGTGATCGGGCACATGGGCTGCTACGCCGCGGTACCCGGGCTCGGCGCCGTCGCCGACTTCGCCGCCGCCCGCGACCGCCCCGCGGTGCTGTTGACCCTCGAGCTGCCGTCGCTGCACGTCCAGCCGCCGACCGACGACGTCGGCCAGGTGGTGTCGCACGCGCTGTTCGGCGACGCGGCGGTGGCGATCGTCGTCGCCCCGGGTGTGGGGCCGGGGCTCGAGGTCGTCGAGGTCGCGGCGGTCACCGACCCGGCGACGGCGGACCACATGAGCTGGGACGTCACGGACCAGGGCTTCCGGATGGGGCTTTCGCCGCGGGTCCCGGAGGTCCTCGGACGGCACGTGCGCCCCATGGTCGAACGCCTGCTCGAGGCCCACGGGCTCGATGTCGGCGACGTCGACGCGTGGGCCGTGCACCCCGGTGGTCCGCGCATTCTGGACACGGTCCAGGATCATCTCGGGCTGCCCGCGGATGCACTGGCGGCGTCGCGCGCCATCTTGGCCGCGCACGGGAACTGCTCGTCGGCCACCGTGCCCCTGGTGATCGATGCGCTGCGCACCGCGGGCCGCCCCCGACCCGGTGGTCATGCCGTCGCGCTGGCCTTCGGGCCTGGCCTGACCCTGTACGCCGCCCTGCTGCGGGCACCCGACCGACATCAGGAGGACGACCCCCGGTGAGTAGCGACAGCCTCGTCACCGAGCGCGAAGAGGTGGTGCTCCTCGACGACGCGGGGCGGCCTGTGGGCGTCGCCGACAAGGCGACCGTGCACGGCGCCACCACGCCGCGTCACCTCGCCTTTTCCTGCTACGGGTTCGACTCCGCCGGCCGCGTCCTCGTCACGCGGCGCGCCGCGGAGAAGCGGGCGTTCCCGCTGGTGTGGACGGGTACGTGCTGCGGACACCCCGGCCCGGACGAGGCGATCGACGACGCTGTGCACCGCCGGCTGTGCGACGAGCTCGGCGTCTCCGCCCGCGGCCTCACGCTCGTCCTGCCCGACTTCTCCTACCGCGCCTCGGACGGCACGGTCGAGGAGAACGAGCTGTGCCCGGTCTACGTCTGCCGCATCGACGGCGACCCGACCCCGGTGCCGGCCGAGGTGGCGGAATGGCTGTGGTGGGACTGGGACGCGTTCCTCGCGGCCGCGACAGCCCCGGACAGCATCCTCTCGCCCTGGGCCCGGCTGCAGGCCCCGCTCCTCGACCCGCTGCTGGACGACGCCCTGCCCGGCCTCCCTCGCCTCCGCACCGTCTGACTCGCCTGACAGGCTGAGCGGTCACCCGCCCACGACCCGGCGCCGACCGGCCAACGCCCCGGCGACCAGCTGGGGCCCCAGGAGCGCCAGGAGCACCAGAAGTGGCGTCGTCCATGTCGTCGTGAGGTCGTGCAGCACGCCGACGAGCAGCGGGCCCAGTGCGCAGATGGTGTAGCCGATGCTCTGCGCCATTGCCGACACGCGTGCCGTGTCGCTGACAGCGCGGGTACGCAGCACGAAGAGGTTCAGCCCGAGCGCGAAGCATGCTCCTTGCCCGGCCCCGACGAGCACGACCCACACCGCCGGCGCCGCCATCGGCGCCAGCAGCACGCCGAGGAGCCCGACGCCGATCAGCGCGGTCGCACCCGTGGCAAACCAGACCTGGTGCCGCGCCCGTCCCGCCAGGCCCGGCACCACCAGCGACACGGGTATCTGCACCAGCCCGGACAGGGATAGGAGGAAACCGGCGCTGGCCGGCGACGCTCCAAAGTCCCGGTACATCGACGGCAGCCAGGCCAGTACGGCGTAGAAGGACAGCGCCTGCAGCCCGAAGAACACGGTCAGCTGCCACGCCAGCGGGTCCCGCAGCACCGACGTGCCGGCCGGGGGCGCGGCTGCCGGACGGCGGCCGTGCAGTCGGGGGAGCCGGACGAGCGCCGCCCAGACCAGTGCTGCGCCGACGGCCGGGACCGCCCAGGCCGCGAGCGCACCCCGCCAGCCCAGGTCCGAGACCTCGCCGAGCGGCACGGCGACCCCGGCGGCGACCGCGGCTGCCCCGCTGACAGCCATCGTGTAGACGCCCATCATCAGGCCGGTGCGCTCCGGGAAGTCCTGCTTGATCAACGGCGGCAGGAGCACGTTCCCGATCGCGATGGCTCCGCCGGCGACGACGGTGCCGGCGAACAGCGCAACCGGTCCGTCGAGCACCCGCCCGAAGGCCCCGACCGCCAGCGCGAGCATCACGCCGACCAACACCGGCTCGATCCCAGACCGCCGCGCCAGCCTCGGCGCGAGCGGGGCAAGCAAACCGAAGCACAGCACCGGCAGGGTCGTCAGCACCGCGGCGCCGGCGCCGGAGAGCGGCAGGTCGGCCCGCAGGTCGGGCAGCACCGGCCCGACCCCGGCGACGGCCGGCCGCAGGTTCACCGCGAGCAGCACCACCGCCGTCGCCAGAAGCACGACGTGGTGTGGCCCGATCGGTGCGGTCCCGTTCGCCGTCGGAGTCTCGGGACGCGGCCCTGTCACCGGTCAGGCATACCTCACGCGACGGGAGTCCGCGGCCCCGCCGCTTGTGGTACTCGATTGCGCAACTCGCCGCGCACGAACGCACAACTCGCCGTGCCGAGACGGACAACTCGCCGTGCCGAGATGGACAACTCGCGGGCGGAGGTGGGGTTACGGGGTGTGGCGGGGGCTGAGGCCGGCGGCGCGGTACGTGGTGTCGATCAGCGCCATGGTCGCGACGGCGTCGTCGGCGTCGGTGACGATCGGCACGCCGTCGCGCAGGTGGGCGGCGAGCGCGTCGAGCTGGTACGTGTACGACGACCGCCGGCCGAGCTCCTCGACCCGCAGCCCGCCCGGCGTGGTGATTTCGATCCGGTCGTCGAGGTGCGGGCGGGGGAACTCCGGGGCGTACGCCTGCCCGCGCGATCCGACGAGCCGATAGCCGAAGTCGTACTCCGCGCCGTTCATGCCGCAGCGCATCGTCGCCGGCACCCCGCCCGGGAGCTCGACGTCCGCGTCCAGCCACGCATCCACCCCCGGACTGCGCTCCCCGGCCCGCGCCGCCGCCACCCGAGGCGCGCCCCCGAGCACGGAGGCGAGCATCCGCAGTGCGTGTAGCGCGTAGCAGCCGACGTCCATGAGCGCTCCGCCGGCGAGGTCGAGGCGCCAGCGCGGATCGTCGTCGGCCGGCGGCGGCATGACCATGTGGATCTCGACCGCGCGCAGCTCGCCCAGCTCACCCGACGTCAGCAGCGCGTGCAGCCGGGCGTGCAGCGGGTGGTACGGGTAGTGGAAGGCCTCAATCAGGCTCACGCCGGCCGCGGTCGCGGCGTCACGCACCTGGCGGGCCTCGTCGGCGTTGCTGGCCGACGGTTTCTCGGTGAGCACGTGCCGGCCGGCGCGGACCGCGGCGAGGTTCCACGGCCCGTGCAGCGCGTTGGCCAGCGGGTTGTAGACGACCTCGACCTCGGGATCGGCGAGCAGCGCGGCGTAGGAGTCGACCACCCTCTCGACGCCGTGCCGCGTTGCGAACGCCTCGGCGCGCGACCGGTCGCGGGCGGCGACGGCCACCAGCCGGTGCCCGGTCGCGTGCGCCGGCCCGACGATCGACAGCTCGGCGATGCGCGCGGCGCCGAGGACGCCGATGCGGAGCGGCTCCACGGTTAGTCCGACGCCGACGGCAGCCGGGCGAACAGCCCGCGCAGGTACTCGACGCTCGTCCGGACGTCGGCGACCGGGCCCTCGCCGGACGGGTCGCTACGCAGGATCGTGTCCTGCTCCAGCACGTACCACCCGCCGTATCCGCGGCCCTCCAGGTGTTCGACGATCGTCGCGACGTCGACGTCGCCCGACCCCAGCGGCCGGTACATGCCCTCCCGCACGGCCTCGGTGTAGGTCAGCTCGCCGCCCTGCACGCGGCGGGCGTAGCGGCTGTCGACGTCCTTCATGTGGGTGTGCGCGATCCGCTCCGGCACCTGGCGGGTCAGCTCCGCCGGATCCGTCCCTCCGATGAGCAGGTGCCCGGTGTCCAGGCACAGCGCGATGTCCGAGCCGTCGAGCACGCGGTGCACGTCGTCGGGGTTCTCCACCATCGTGCCGACGTGAGGGTGCAGCACTGCGGTGATCCCGCGTCGTGCGGCGAGCGCGGCGAGCCGATCCAGGTTCGCTAGTAGGCTGCGCCAGCCCGCGTCATCCAGGGTGGGACGCGTGTCGTAGCCGGTGAGGCCGCTGTCGGCCGACAGCACCAGCGTCGCGGCCCCTGCAGCGGCGAAGCCGTCGAGTACCCGGTCGACGGCGGGGGCCGGGTCGTGGTCGGGGACGTGCAGCACGACCGGCACGAAGCCGCCGACGGCGTGCAGGTCATGGTCGGCCAGCGTGCGCGCCAGCGCGCTCGGGTCACCCGGCAGGAACCCGTCGGGTCCGACCTCGGTGGCCGCGAGCCCCACCTCGCGCATCTCGGTGAGCACCCGGTCGGGCGGCAGCTGGTGCCCCCAGCCGGGAACCTCGCAGACCCCCCACGAGATGGGGGCGCCGGCGATCCGGTTCGCCGCGTCGTTGCGGGCAAGGTTCACGTCTCGCACCTCCGAGCAGGGGGAACGGCCGCCGCGAGCCTCGCCGCCCGACCGTTGCCCGTCAAGCCGAGATGCTCAGGCGCCCGCGGTCAGCACGCCGATCCCCTCCGGCGAGAGCACGCGCTCGATGCCCAGCACCGTGGCGCCCGCGATGCCGGCGAACTCGCCCAGCACGCTGTTGGCGAGCACGAGGTTGCGCGTGGCCAGCGGGAGCGCCCGCTGGTAGACCACGCTGCGGATCCCGGCCAGCAGCTCGTCGCTCGCCGCCGCCACCGAGCCGCCGATCGTCACCCGGGCCGGGTTGTAGAAGTGCACGAGCGTGGCGACGACCTCGCCGATGAGCTCGGCTGCCTCGCGCACCAGCCGCAGCACGACCGGATCTCCCCGGGCCACGAGCGCGCGGACGTCCGCGATCGTCGGCTCCCCGCCGAGCTCCTCACCGAGCCGTCGCGCGACGGCGCTGGCGGACGCCAACGCCTCGATGCACCCCACGTTGCCGCAGACGCACCGCACGTCCGGCCCGCCGCGCACCCGCACGTGCCCGATGTCGCCCGCGGCCCCGTCCGCGCCGTGGTGCAGCTGCCCGGCGTCGGTGATCAGGCCTCCGCCGATTCCGGTGCCGACCTTGACGAACAGCAGCGGCGCCTGGTCGGCTGGCAGTGCGCGGGCCTCGCCGAGCGCGCGCAGGTTGACGTCGTTCTCCAGGAGGGTCGGGCAACCGAAAGTGCGGCGCAGCCGCGCCGAGACCGGGTAGCCGTGCCAGCCCGACATGATCGGCGGACGGACGGGCGTGCCCAGCTGCCCGTCGACCGGACCGGGCACGCCGATCACCACGGCGCGCACGGGGTCGTCACCGGCTACGCCCGCCCGAAGCGTCCCGAGGTGCGCCTCGATGGCGGCGAGCGCCACCTCCGGGCCGTCGGAGATCTCGATGTCCAGGTGGGCGTGGGCGCGGACGCGCTGGCTGAGGTCCACGACGCACAGGTGCGCGCCGTGCGCCCCCAGGTCGGCGACGAGCACGTGCCCACCCCGCGGCGAGAGCGCGAGACGATCGGCGGGTCGACCGCGCCCGGGCGTCCGCCGCGTGCCGGCCAACCGCAGCACCCCCCGGTCGAGCAGCTCGTCCACCCCGGTGCTGACGGTGGTGCGGGCGAGGCCGGCGGCCTGGACCAGGTCGGCCTTGCTCACGGCCGCTCCGGAGGCGACGAGCCGGGCCAACGTGCTCAACGTGATCGGCCCGTCGAGCCGGGCCGTGAGGGCCGGGGCGGTCAACCGCAGCGGCGGCAGGGGCGACGGCTCGAGCATCAACATCTCTCTCGGATAACGACCCAAAAATAACCGAAGTAGGCATTATTCGGTCGTTGTACGGCACTGGTCAACTCTCCTAGCGTCCTCCTCGACGGCACACGGCGAGGTGGAGGCATGGCGAGCCCTGAGCGTGGCGCACCGCCACTGTTGCAGATGCACGGCATCGTCAAGCAGTTCCCGGGAGTGCGGGCGCTCGACGGGGTCGACCTGGACGTCGCCGCGGGCGAGGTGCACTGCCTCCTCGGCCAGAACGGCGCGGGGAAGTCCACGCTGATCAAGGTGTTGGCCGGTGCCCACCGCCCCGACGCCGGTGAGATCCGCTGGGACGGACGGCCGGTGACGTTCGGGTCCCCCCACGCCGCCGACGTCACCGGGATCGCCACCATCTACCAGGAGCTCGACCTCGTGCCCGGGCTCAGCGTGGCCGAGAACGTGTTCCTCGGCCACGAGCGCGCCCGGCTCGGCTTCACCCGCCCCCGCGAGCTCGACGACGAGACCCGGGCCCTACTCCGGCGCCTCGGCCATCCCGAGATCCCGCCCGGCCGCGAGCTCGGGCGCCTGTCGGCGGCCGGCCAGCAGGTCGTTAGCATGGCCCGCGCCCTGTCCCGGGACGCGCGCCTGATCGTCATGGACGAGCCGTCGGCGGTCCTCGACCCCGAGGAGGTCGACAACCTCTTCCGCGTCGTCCGTGAGCTGACCGCCGAGGGCGTCGCCGTCGTCTACATCTCGCACCGGCTCGAGGAGATCCGCCGCATCGGGGACCGGGTGACCGTGCTCAAGGACGGACGCACGGTCGCCCGCGGGCTGCCTGCCCCGAGCACCCCGACGGCCGAGGTGATCCGGCTGATGACCGGCCGCACCATCGAGTACGTCTTCCCGCCACGCCCGGCAGTGCCGACCGGCGACCCGGTTCTGGAGGTCGACGGCCTGGGCCGTCGCGGCGAGTTCGCCGATGTCTCGTTCTCCGTGCGTCCCGGCGAGGTCGTGGGGCTGGCCGGGCTGGTCGGCTCGGGGCGCTCCGAGATCCTCGAGACCGTCTACGGCGCTCGCAAGGCGACGTCGGGAAGCGTTTGGGTGCAGGGGAGGGCGTTGCGGGCCGGTTCGGTCCGGGCCGCGGTGCGCGCCGGCATGGGGCTCGCGCCCGAGGAGCGCAAGAGCCAGGGCCTGCTGCTCGCCGAACCCGTCTATCGCAATGTCTCGCTCCCGTCGCTGAGCCGGTTCGCGCGGGCCGGGTTCGTCCGCGGCGGCGCGGAGCTCGCGGCGGCGGCCGCGGTGATCGCGCAGCTCGACGTCCGCCCGGCCGATCCGACCCGGCCTGTGCGCACCCTCTCCGGCGGCAACCAGCAGAAGGTGGTGCTGGCCCGCTGGCTGCTCGAGGAGTGCCGCGTGCTGCTGCTCGACGAGCCGACGCGCGGGGTCGACGTCGGTGCGCGCAGCGAGATCTACGGGCTGATCCGGCGGCTGTCCGGGCAGGGGGTGGCGGTGGTGCTGGTGTCCAGCGAGATGCCCGAGGTACTGGGTCTGGCCGACCGCGTCCTCGTGGTGCGCGAGGGCCGCGTGGTGTACCAGGCACCCGCCGAGGAGCTCGACGAGGAACGCGTGCTCGACCTGGTCATGGAGGGGAGTCGGGTATGAGGGACCTCGAACGACCGGCGGAGGCGGCGGGTACGACCTCCACCGCGGCCCCTGCGGTCGAGCAGGACCGCCCGGCGCGAGCGGGCGGCCCGGACACCCGCTCGACGCTGGCGCGGCTCCTCGACACCGGTGCGGGTCGCAATCTCGGGCTGGTCGCGGTCCTCGCCGTGCTGTGCGTCATCGGCATCGCCACCGCGGACACGTTCGCCACCACGAGCAACCTGCTCACGATCCTCACCTCGGCGTCGATCATCGGCGTGCTCACCGTCGGCATGACCTTCGTGATCATCGGCGGGGGTATCGACCTGTCGGTCGGCAAGGTGATGGCGCTGGCGTCGGTGTGGGCAACCACGCTCGCCACGCAGTCGTACGGCCCGGCCGTCATGGTGTTCTGCGCCCTCGCGGTGGGCGTGGGCTGTGGGCTGATCAACGGTGTGCTCATCGCGTACGGCCGTGTGGTCCCGTTCATCGCGACGCTGGCCATGCTCATCTCGGCCCAGGGCCTGGCCGAGCGGATCTCCGGCAAGCGCAGCCAGATCGTCACCGACCCGACGATCGCGGCGATCGCGAGCACTCGGGTTCTCGGCATCCCGCTGCTCGTCTACTTCTTCGCCGCGGTCGTCGCGGTCGGGTGGGTGGTGCTCAACCGGACGACGTTCGGGCGGCGCACCTTCGCCATCGGCGGCAACCTCGAGGCATCGCGGCTCGCCGGGATCGACGTCCGGCGCCACACCGTCCTGCTCTACGTGGTGTCGGGCCTGTGCTGCGGTATCGCCGCGATCATGATCGCGTCGCTGACGACGACGGGGTCGAGCACGCACGGCACGCTCTACGAGCTCGACGCGATCGCCGCCGTGATCATCGGCGGGACGCTGCTCACCGGGGGTCGGGGAACGCTCGTCGGTTCGATCCTCGGCGTGCTCGTGTTCACCACGATCACGAACCTGTTCATCCTCAACAACCTGGCGACCGAGGTCCAGAACATCGCCAAGGGGCTGATCATCGTCGCCGCCGTGCTGTTCCAGTCCCGCGCGCAACGCGCGAATCCCTAGAGATACGAGGAGGAGGGCACCGATGCCCGAGACCACCGCTGGATTGGGCCGTCGCCGCTTCCTGGCCGGCGCCGTCGGGGTCGGCGCCGGCGTAGCGCTGGCGGCGTGCACCAGCAACGAGCCGCCCGCGGCAGCTCCCGCCCCGAACGCGGGCGCTGCCCCGGCCGGGGACAACGCGGAGCCCGGTCAGCCCGTCACCATCGGGTTCTCCGCGCCGGCCGCCGACCACGGCTGGATCGCCGCCATCGCCGCCAATGCACAGGCCCAGGCGCAGCGGTACCAGGACGTCACCTTCGAGGCGGTGAATCCGACCAACGACATCACCCAGCAGATCGCGGCAGTCGAAACCCTGATCAATCGGCGGGTGAATGCGCTGGTGATCCTGCCCAACGACGGCAGCCAACTGACGTCCGTCGGCACCCGCGCGATGCAGGCCGGCATCCCGGTCGTCAACCTGGACCGCATCTTCGACTCCCCGCTGGCTTACCGGACGTGGATCGGCGGCGACAACTACGGCATGGGCGTGAGCGCCGGCAACTACATCGGCACCCGGCTGCGGGACCAGGGCGTGACGAACCCGGTCATCGCCGAGATCGCCGGTATCGACAGCCTGCCGCTGACCCAGCAGCGCAGCCAGGGTTTTCAGGACGCGCTCTCGTCGTACGGGTTCTCCATCGGGCCGCGCCAGGCCGCCGACTTCACGGCGCAGGGCGGCCAGCGCGTTACCGCCAACCTGCTGCAGGCCGCGCCGCGGCTCGACGCGATGTGGAACCACGATGACGACCAGGGCATCGGCGTCTTGGCCGCCATTCAGCAGGCGAACCGCAGCGAGTTCTTCATGGTCGGCGGTGCCGGCTCGGCGAATGCGATGCGCGCCATCCAGGCCGACGACACCGTGCTCAAGGCGACGGTGACCTACAGCCCGACGATGGCGGGCTCGGCGGTGTCGCTGGCGCGGCTCATCGCGCAGGGGCGGGGGATGACCGACCTGGTGGAGCGGGAGGTGCCGGCGTCGATCACTCTTGCCTCGGCGACGATCACCCGGGAGAACGTGGGCCAGTACCTGCCGCTCGGGTTCGAGTCCTGAACCCCATGGGCGACACCGTGCTCGGGATCGGGATGGTCGGCTACGCCTTCATGGGCGCGGCACACTCCCAGGCCTGGCGCACGGCGGGTCGGTTCTTCGACCTGCCGCTGCAGCCCGACCTGACGGTGCTGTGTGGCCGCGACCCGGTGAAGGCGGCCGCTGCCGCGGAGCGGTTGGGGTGGCGGTCCGTGGAGACCGACTGGAAGGCGCTGCTCACCCGCGACGACATCGGGCTGGTCGACGTCTGCTCGCCGGGCGACACCCACGCCGACATCGCCATCGCCGCTTTGGGCGCCGGCAAGCACGTGCTGTGCGAGAAGCCGCTGGCCAACACCGTGGACGAGGCGCGCGCGATGGTCGCGGCCGCGGACCGCGCTGCGCGGCGAGGGGTCCGCAGCATGGTCGGGTTCAGCTACCGGCGCGTGCCTGCCGTGGCGCTGGCCCGGCGGTTGGTCGAGGAGGGCCGGCTCGGCGAGATCCGGCACGTCCGCGCGACCTACCTGCAGGACTGGATCGTCGATCCGGACTTCCCGCTGGTCTGGCGCCTGCGCCGGAACGCGGCAGGGTCGGGGGCGCTGGGCGACCTCGGCGCGCACATCGTCGACATGGCGCAGTTCCTCACCGGGGACGTCCTCACCGGCGTCTCGGCGTTGACCGAGACGTTCGTGCGGGAGCGGCCGCTGCCCTCCGCGTCGAGCGGGTTGGCGGCCTCCGGCGGGCCGGAACGGGGGACGGTCGACGTCGACGACGCGGCGCTGTTCCTCGGCCGGTTCGCGGCGGGAGCGGTGGCCTCGTTCGAGGCCACCCGCTTTGCCAACGGGCGCAAGAACGCGCTGCGGATCGAGCTCAACGGCAGCCGCGGCTCGCTCGCGTTCGACCAGGAGCGGATGAACGAGCTGGAGTTCTACGACGGCGAGGAGGATCCCGAGACGGCCGGGTTCCGCCGGATCCTCGTGACCGAGCCGACGCACCCGTACGCCGGTGCGTGGTGGCCGCCGGGGCACCTGCTCGGCTACGAGCACACGTTCACCCACCAGGCCGTCGACCTCGTGTGCGACATCGGCGAGGGCCGCGACCCGGCGCCGTCGTTCGCGGACGGGCTTCGCGTGCAGCTCGTCCTCGACGCCGTGGAGCGCTCCGCGGCGGAGGCGGGCGGCTGGCAGACGGTTCCGACCGAGTAGGGATTCGACATGGCACGACCGATCACGCTGTTCACCGGCCAGTGGGCCGACCTGCCGTTCGAGGAGGTGGCTCGGCTGGCGGGGGAGTGGGGCTACGACGGGCTCGAGATCGCCTGCTGGGGTGACCACTTCGACCCGTGGGCGGCAGTCGAGGACGACGGCTACGTCGCCGGGCGCCGGGCGATCCTCGACAAGTACGGGCTGCAGGTCTTCGCAATCTCGAACCACCTCACCGGGCAGGCCGTCTGCGACGACCCGATCGACGAGCGGCACCGCGGCCTCCTGCCCGCGCGGGTGTGGGGCGACGGCCAGCCGGAACGGGTGCGGCAACGGGCGGCCGAGGCGATGCAGGTGACGGCCCGGGCAGCGGCCGCGCTGGGCGTGCGCACGGTCGTCGGGTTCACCGGCTCGAAGATCTGGAAGACCGTCGCGATGTTCCCGCCTGTGCCCGAGTCGATGATCGACGACGGGTACCGGGACTTCGCCGACCGCTGGAACCCGATCCTCGACGTGTTCGACGAGGTCGGCGTGCGGTTCGCGCACGAGGTGCACCCGAGCGAGATCGCCTACGACTACTGGACCGCCGTGCGGGCGCTGGAGGCGGTCGGGCGCCGCGAGGCGTTCGGGCTGAACTGGGACCCGAGCCACTTCGTGTGGCAGGACCTCGACCCGGTCGGGTTCCTGTGGGACTTTCGGGACCGGATCTACCACGTCGACTGCAAGGACGCGAAGCGCCAGGTCGGCAACGGGCGCAACGGCCGCATGGGCTCGCACCTGTCGTGGGCGGACCCGCGCCGTGGCTGGGACTTCGTCTCGACGGGGCACGGCGACGTCCCGTGGGAGGCCTGCTTCCGGATGCTCAACAGCATCGGCTACGACGGCCCGATCTCGATCGAGTGGGAGGACGCCGGCATGGACCGGCTGGTCGGGGCGCCGGAGGCGCTGGCGTTCGTACGCCGGCTGGCGTTCGACCCCCCGGCCGCAGCCTTCGACGCGGCGTTCAGGAGCGGCAGCTGATCCCGCCGCCCCCGCGCGAGTCGCTACAAATTGGCGCGCGAGTCGGTACAAACTGGCGCGCGAATGCGCGCCATCGGGCGGCCGACCCGCCGCGGGACGGGAGGATCTCGTGACGGTGAGAGTGGCCGTGCTCGGCATCGGGATCATGGGCGCGGGCATGGCCCGCAACCTGGCTCGTGCGGGACTGGACGCGACGGTGTGGAACCGCAGCCCGGAGCCGGCCCGGGCGCTCGCCGACGACCGGGTGACCGTGGCGGCAGACGCCGTCGATGCGGTCGAGGGAGCGGACGTCGTCGTGACGATGCTCTTCGACGCCGACGCGACCGCGCAGGTCATGAAGCCTGCGCTGGCGCGCGCCCCGGCGGGGGCGGTGTGGGCGCAGATGGCGACCGTCGGCCTCGATGAGACGGCTCGCCTGGCGGCGCTGGCTGAGCGGCACGGCGTCGCGTTCGTCGACGCGCCCGTCCTCGGCACCCGCCAACCCGCCGAGGCCGGGACCCTGACCGTGCTGGCGAGCGGTCCCGACGCGCTCCGCGAGTCCGTCGCCCCGGTGTTCGATGCGGTCGGCTCGCGGACCATCTGGGTCGGGGAGCGGCCTGGCGACGGGCAGAAGCTCAAGCTGGTCGCGAACTCCTGGGTGGGCATGCTGATCACAGGCACGGGGCAGGCGATCGCGATGGCCGAGGCGCTCGGGCTGGACCCGCAGCTGTTCCTCGACACGATCGCGGGGGGCCCGCTCGACACCGCTTACGCCCAGGCGAAGGGCCGCGCCATGATCGCCGACGAGTTCCCGACCGCGTTCGCGGTCAAGGGCGTCGTGAAGGACGTGGGGCTGATCTCCACCACGATGCGCGCCGCCGGGGTCGACGCGCGGGTCCTCGAGGCGGTGTCCGAGGTCTTCCGCGCGACGGAGGCCGCGGGGCACGGTGCCGCCGACATGGCCGCCGTCGTACACACCTTTCGCGCCACCCCGCGCTGACCCCCAGAAGTCAGCAGGGACTGGTGCGCCGATCGCTCGACTCGCGCGCCAGTTCGTAGCGACTCGCGCGCCAGTTCGTAGCGACTCGCGTGCCAATTTGTAGCGACTCGCGCGGGGTCGGGATCAGCCGGGGGAGCCCTCGAGGTCGCGGCCGGGGACGGGTTGGCCGGCGTCCTCGCGGGCGCCTGCCCGCGTGCGCAGCGGGTCAGGGGCGGAGTCTTCGGGGAACCGGCGGATGTACTCCCGCTCGAGCGCCAGCATCCGCTGCGTGTGCGCCTCGAACGCGGACTCGCTGGCGCCGCGCATCGCCTCGTGGCGCGTCTCGTGCAGGCGGGTCACCTCGCGCCGCAGATCGTCGTCGGCGAGCTCGCTCGGCGGGATCCCGTGGGAACGGTCGGTGGGGGATGCGTCGGCCATGGCGCTGTGTGCCCCGTCGGCGCAGCGCGCATGCACGGCGCGCCTACGCTCGCCGCGTGGCACGGTACGTCGACATCCACCCCGTCAACCCGCAGCGACGCGCGATCACTCAGGTCGTCCGGATCGTCGGCGACGGTGGCTTGGTCGTCTATCCGACGGACTCGTGCTTCGCCCTCGGATGTCACCTCGGCAACCGCGACGGCCTCGCCCGCATCCGCACCATCCGCCAGCTCGGCGACCGCCACCACTTCACCCTCGTCTGCCGCGACTTCGCCCAGCTCGGGCGGTTCGTGCAAGTGAGCAACGCGATGTTCCGGACGGTCAAGGCCGCGACGCCCGGCCCGTACACGTTCATCCTCCCGGCGACGCGCGAGGTGCCCCGCCGGCTGATGCACCCGCGGAAGAAGACCGTGGGCGTGCGGATCCCGGATCACGTCGTGGCGCAGGCGTTGCTCGCCGAGCTGGGCGAGCCGCTGCTGTCGAGCACCCTGCTGCTGCCGGACGAAGACGAGCCGCGTACCCAGGGCTGGGAGATCAAGGAGCTGCTCGACCACGCCGTCGACGCGGTCGTCGACTCCGGCGACTGCGGCATCGAGCCGACGACGGTCGTCGACCTGTCCGACGGCGAGCCCGAGATCGTGCGGTACGGCGCAGGGGACCCGGAGCGGTTTACCTAAGTGCGAGGAGGGCGTATGAGTACCTCCGGTCGCCTCTTCGACCGCGGCACCTGGCCCGAGGCACGCCGGATCGCCGGATCCTGCGGACGGAGTCCGTCGGCGGGCTGCTGCTCGTCGCAGCGGCCGTCGTGGCGCTGGCCTGGGCGAACTCGCCGTGGGGGGACGCCTACACCGCGCTCGGTGAGGTCCGGCTCGGCCCGGCGGGGCTGCACCTCGACCTGACCCTCGCGCAGTGGGCTGCCGACGGCCTGCTCGCCGTCTTCTTCTTCGTCGCGGGTCTCGAGCTCAAGCGGGAGTTCGTGGCGGGCGATTTGCGCGACGTCCGCCGCGCCTCCCTCCCGGTGGCAGCCGCGGTCGGCGGGATGATCGTGCCGGCCATGCTGTTCGTGGTGGTCAACCTCGGCGGCGAGCCGGGCGTGCTGCGCGGCTGGGCGATCCCGACGGCGACCGACATCGCCTTCGCGCTGGCGGTGCTCGCCGTCGTCGGCCGGCACCTCCCGTCGGCGCTGCGCACTTTCCTGCTGACGCTGGCCGTCGTCGACGACCTGCTGGCGATCGTCGTTATCGCCGTCTTCTACACGGCGTCTCTCGATGTCGTCGCGCTCGCACTGGCGCTCGTGCCGCTCGGCCTGTTCACCCTGCTCGTACAGAGGAGGGTCCGCGCCTGGTGGCTGCTGCTGCCGCTCGCGGTCGCCACATGGGTCCTCGTGCACGAGTCCGGGGTGCACGCCACCGTCGCCGGAGTGCTGCTCGGCTTCGCCGTGCCGGTGCGGCGACGATCTGGCGGTTCCGGGCCGGGCCTCGCCGAGCACCTGGAGCACCGGTTCCGGCCGCTGTCGGCCGGGATCGCCGTGCCCGTGTTCGCCTTCTTCTCGGCCGGCGTCTCCGTGGCCGGGGCGGGCGGTGTCGCGGCTTTCGGCCAGCGCATCACCCTCGGGATCGTCATCGGGCTCGTGGTCGGGAAGGTCGTCGGGATCCTCGGGGCCACCTGGCTCGTCCAGCGCTTCACGCGGGCCGAGTTCGCCGACGACCTCAGCTGGTGGGACGTACTCGGGCTCGCCCTGCTCGGCGGCATCGGCTTCACGGTCTCGCTGCTGGTCGGCGAGCTGGCCTACGGCGCGGGCACGCCGCGCGACGACCTCGTGAAGGTCGGTGTGCTGACCGGTTCCCTGCTGGCGGCGCTGCTGGCGACCGTCGTGCTACGGGCCCGAACTCGGATTTATCGGCGAATGGAGGAAGAAGAGACCCAAGATGCCGATGACGACGGCATCCCGGACGTGTACCAAGGGGGGAGCGGGGAATGACCCGGGGAGGCATTGTGTTACTTGTGTCTGAGAACACGGTCGCCGTTTCCGCGAAGCCGACAGGGGAGTAGCCCATGCCGAGCACGCTGCAGCACGCACCGATCGTCTCCCGTCGCACCCGCCGCACCCGCCGCCGGGTCGTCGTCGCCGGCGCGGTCGCCGCGCTCGCTCTGCTCGTGCCGGCCGGCCTCGGGGTCGCCGACGCGGTGAACCGGTGGTGGCCCAGCGCCACGCCACAGCAGATCGACACGAGCACGGCGCCGCTCCTGCTCGCCATGCGCGATATCTCCGAGTACCACGCCGCGACGGGCACGTTCCAGGTGCTGGTGGACGTCGAACACGACACCCCGTACCTGCCCTCGGCCATCAGCGGTGAGCGCACCACGCTGTTCGCCACCGGCACGGTGGACGCGCGCGTCGCGTTCTCCGCGCTCGGCCCGGAGTCGATCACCGTGTCGCCGGACCGGCGCATCGCCACGATCGTCCTGCCGACCCCCACGCTGACCCCCGCCGCGCTCGACCCCACGCAGAGCCGCGTCGTCGGCCGCGAGCGTGGCCTGGCCGAGCGCCTCGGCGACGCGTTCGGCGACAACCCGACCGACGACACCATGCTGTACCGGATGGCCGCCGCCAAGCTCGACGCCGCGGCCGCGCAGAGCGACCTCGCAGCCCGGGCGGAGAACAACACGCGGGCGATGCTCACCGGGCTGGCGCAGTCGCTGGGCTACGAGAGCGTGACGGTGACGTTCGCTCCGCCGGCCGCCCCAGCACCCTGATCGCCCTGCTTCGACCGAGCGAGACCGAGCGAAAGCGGCGTTGGCAAAGTTAGACCTTGCCAACGCCGCTCTCGCTCGGTGGGGCCGGCGGTGCCGGACGTCAGCTGTGGCCTATCCGCGCAGCGCCGCGACGGCATTCCGCAGCTCGGTGTACGCCACCAGCTCGGCTCGCACCGGGGCGAGCACCAGCGTGTCCGCGACGTCTGCGACCGAATCCCGCAGCCGCGCCTCCGCCCGTCTCCATCGCCGACGCGCTGCCAGCACGGCCAGCATCCGAGCCAGCAGCGCGAGCAACAGCCCGGCCAGCAGGCCCCCGATGACCAGGACCGTCGGCAGCGGCAGCAGGCCGATCTGCGGCGGCTCGGGCTCCGGGAGGCGCAGGACGGTCAGCGCGTAGAGCCCCGCCAGCCACAGCGCTCCGGCGATCGCCGCTGCGGCAAGCAGCGCCTGCAGTGCGCCGATCGCTCGCCACCAGAGTGGCCGCCGGGTCATCCCGAGGTCCGTCGTCGCCACGGCGCGGTCCAGCCCGTCAGCCAGGTCCCCGGCGCGGGAGCGTGCCGCGTCGCTCACGATCCGCGGCCACGGGTCGGGCAGGCCCGCGGAGGCGTCGTCGGCCAGACGGCGAAGGGCGAGGTCCACGCGGGACCGCTCGACGGCACCGGTCGCGGGCAGCGAGGTGCGCTGTGCGGTCGCCGCGAGGTCGGCGGTCGCGTCGTCGTTGTGCAGGGTGGAGGAGCCGGTGACCGCAGCCGTACGTGCCCGGTCCAAATGCAGCCGGCGCAGCGGGTCCGGGCGCAGCCGCCGCAGCCAGCGGGTGAACGGAAAGCCGGTGGCGGCCACCGCGCGGTGCACGGACGCGCGCTGGACCGCCGCGCCGACCGCCGGGATGCCGGCCGCCGCGCCCAACGCCGCGACGAGCGCCCGCTGCGCGCCGGCGTCGACGTCCTCGCGAGCCGGCCCACCGACGACCGGATCGAGATCGTCCGCGACCGTGTCCAGATCTGCGGCGACCCGCCGCAGTGCCGCCCGGTGCGCGGCGACGGCCCCGATGAGCACGGCCCGCAGCCGGTCCAGCCCGACCGCCCGCACCGCCGAGGTCGCCAGCACCGGCACATCGGCGAGGCCGTCCGCGGCAAGCAGCCGGCGGACATCGGCCAGCGCGTCCGGAACGGCATCCGGCGCGAGCCGGTCGACCTGGTTGAGCACCACCACCATCACCTCGCCGTGGCGCGCGAGACGCCGGAGGTAGCGGTCGTGGATCGCGGCGTCGGCGTACTTCTGCGGGTCGAGGACCCACACCAGCACGTCGACGAGCGCGACCAGCCGGTCCACCTCGAGCCGGTGCGCCACCTGCGTCGAGTCGTGGTCGGGCAGGTCCAGCAGGACAAGCCCGCGCAGGTCGTCGTCGCCGGGTGCGGGCTGCAGGTGGTGACGCCGCGGGATCTCCAGCCAGTCGAGCAGCGGGCCCGCGCCCTCGGCGTCCCAGACGACCGCGTGCGCGACCCCCGTGGTCGGGCGCCGCACCCCCGTCTCCGACATCTGCGTGCCGGCCAGGGCGTTGAACAGGGTCGACTTCCCGCTGCCGGTGGCGCCCGCCAACGCGACGACGGTGTGCGCGCCGGACAGGCGCAGCCGCTCGCCCGCGCGGCGGGACAGCTCGCGGGCGGGGGCGAGCAGATCCTCGTCGATGCGGCCCTCGCCCAGCTCGACGACGCTGTCCAGCCCGCACAGCCGCGCTCCGACGTCGTCGGCCACGCGATCCGCGGTGGCCCGGCGCCCGGGCAGGCGGACCGTCACGACAGTGCCTCGGTCGACCGACGCAAGGACGCCCGCAACGAGGACGCGCGCGCCGCCTCGACGTCGGCAGCGGCGCGCTCGAGCGCCTCGGCGTCACTCGCGACTGTGGCATGCGCGGCCAGCAGGTCCGCGAAGCGCCGCTCCTCGCCGTCCAGCAGTGCCCGTACCCGGTCGAGGAGATCCGCACGGGCCTCGTCGGCGAGCCGCCGCACCGCCTGGTCGCCGAACAGAGCTTCCAGCACCTTCTGTGACAGCACGGTCGTGCCGCCCGCAACACCGATCTCGGCGCCCGTGGGGATGAACGCGGTGCTGGCGAAGACGGCGACCATCACGATGAGGCCGGTCGCATTGACGCCGTAGGCCGCGATGCGGGCGCTGGTACGCCGGGTCGCCCCTTCCCGGCGGACGAGGTCGAGCACCGCGCCCTGCCAGTCGCGCACCGTTCGTTCGATCCCGTCACGCAGGTTCGGCGTCGCCCGGTCCAGGCGGACGTCCACCGACTCCGGATCGCGGAGCAGCGCGGTGCCGGCGGCGCTGCGGCGCCACGACGTCGCGGCCCGTTCGGCCGCCCGCTCGGCGGCGGCGTCGACGAGGAGCGCGACGCCGGACTCGAGCGCGGCCGTCAGCTCCGACCCAGGCTGGTGCGGTCGGCCGGTGACGGCCGCTGTGAGGCGGTCCCGCAGGCGGCCGACCCGGTCCTGCAACGAGCGCAGCAGCTCACCCGTGCCGACGAACTCCTGCCAGCGCGCCATCACCTCACCGCGCAGCAGCGAGCCGTCCCGCATGCCGTCGTCGACCTCCTCGAGCGCACCCGCATATGCCTCGCGCGCGTCGGTGCGCAGCTGCGCCGCGGCGTCGAGCTGGGCGCGTGCCTGCGCGGCTAGCCCGGCCGTGCGGGGGCGCAGGCTGTCCAGTGCGCCGTCGAGGGTCCGCCGGACGACCTCGGCGCGCTGCTCGGCGTCGCGGGCGAGGCTGACGAACCAACTGCGCAGCGGTGCCACGACGGGCTCGGGCAGCAGGCCGTCGACGAGGGTGGTCTCGGGGACGACGAAGAGCGGTGCCTGTGCGAGCCCGTGCGCGGCGAGCATCTCGGTGAGGTGCGCGGCGATGTCGTCTTCGGCGCCCGGCGGGACGCGGTCGAGCAGTACGGCAAGCGCGGTCCCGCGCTCCTGGGCGGTCTCGAGCACGTCCCACGGCACGGCGTCCGCGTAGCGGGCGGCGGTCGTGACGAAGAGCCACAGGTCGGCGGCCGCGAGCAGCTGTGCGGCAAGGCGCCGGTTCGCGGCGACGACGGAGTCGATGTCGGGTGCGTCGAGGAACGCGAGCCCGGGATCGAGCGCGGGCGAGGGGACCAGCTGCAGGGTGCGGTGATCCGTGCCGGCGCCGCTGGTACGGGTGAGCTCGGGCAGCACCCGGGTGTCGGAAAACCATCGCACATCGTCGGGGTGGCTGACGAGTACGGGGGAGCGGGTCGTCGGCCGCAGCACCCCGGACGGCGTGACCGAGGCGCGGACCAGGCTGTTGACGACCGTCGACTTCCCGGCGCCGGTGGAGCCACCTACCACCGTGAGCAGCGGCGCGTCGAGGCGCCGCAGCCGCGGGAGGACGTAGTCGTCGAGCTGGTGGACGAGCTCCGCACTCGTGCCACGGGCACTCTCGGCGCCGGGGATCTCGAGGTCGAAGCGGGTGCAGGCCGCGGCTTCACGCAGCGCGACGAGCGCGTCCGTGAGCGGGTTGGCCGGGGGCGTCGCGACGATGGAGTCGGCGGCCGCAGGCTGGGCCGGTGCCGGGGCGACGGTGGCCCCCATTGCGGCAGGTGCCGAGATGGGCTCAAACGGGGACGGCGCGGGAGAGTTCTCCTGCTCCGTCGGCCGTCCCGTCGTCACCCGATCCTCCTGACCCCGGCGATCCGGGCTACGGGTTGAGTGCCCACAGGACGAGCGTCGCAAAACGCCGCGTGGCCGCCGGCCCCTGATGATTCCCGCGAGCGCCGCCCAATACCGGGTGATCGCCCTCGTCGCGTCCGGTCCTGGTGAAGCGAAAGTGGCTGTGAGTGCCTCTACCGCACCGAAAGCCACGTTCGCTGCATGGACTGGCCCGTCACGCCCCGTGGAAGGCGAGGCGTAGACCACATGCGCGCGCCGATCGTCGACCGACCGTGGCACCATCCATATGGATGGCGAACGGATGGTAGAAGGAGTA
This sequence comes from Pseudonocardia sp., assembly GCA_029266775.1. Taxonomy (GTDB): domain Bacteria; phylum Actinomycetota; class Actinomycetes; order Mycobacteriales; family Pseudonocardiaceae; genus Pseudonocardia. Next base: position 10,405 of record JAQSWF010000001.1, on the reverse strand, counting down.
CGAGGGTGGCTGGCGAGATCCGAGATCAGCACGACGAGCAGGCCGCTGCGATGGCCGAAGCGGCCGCCCTCACCAGGGCCGGACGTCTTGCCGAGGCGACCGCGCTGATCCAGCGCACCCTCGCGGGTTCGGACGGACGAGGCCGGGGCGCCGGGCTGGAGAGCCCGCTCGAGCGTGAGGGCCCTGCGACGGAGCCGCCTTCTCGTCGGTGCCCGGACGGCGGCCTGCGCGGCCTGCTGCGCGAGCGCCTCGGCCGAGTCGTGGATCACCTGCGCACGACCTCGACGTCGACCTCCCCTGACCTCTCGGCACTCAAGCCCGACGTCTCGGCGCTGCGCAACCTCTCTGCGCTGCCGGGCCTCGCGGACCTGCCCGGTCTCGGGAGGCAGGGTGCGGCCGCGCCTGCGATGCCCGCGCTGCCCGGCCGGACCGACATACGTACGTACCGCGGCCCTGCCGGCGAGCGGCCGTACATCCTCTACATCCCGACGACGGGAGCAGGCCCCCGACCGCTGATCGTCATGTTGCACGGCGGCACCCAGACCGCCGCGGACTTCGCGGCCGCCACCCGCATGAGCGCGTTGGCCGAGGAGCACGGTTTCCTGGTCGCGTACCCGGAGCAGGTCCGGTCGGCCAACGTCATGCGGTACTGGAACTGGTTCGAGCCCGGCGACCAGCAGCGCGGCGCCGGTGAGCCGGCGATCCTCGCGGGCATCGTCGCGGAGATCGCGGCGCAGAGCGCCGTCGACCCCGATCGCGTGTACGTCGTCGGGTTCTCCGCCGGCGCGGCGATGGCAGCGGTGCTCGCGGCCACCTACCCCGACGTGGTCGCCGCCGCCGGCGTGCACTCCGGGCTGCCGCACGGGTGCGCGCACGATCTCGCCTCGGCGTTCGCCGCCATGCGGCAGGGCCGGCGGGTCCGGCCGGTCGACCGGACCGTGCCCGTGATCGCGTTCCACGGCGACGCCGACACGACGGTCGAGCCGGGTAACGCGACCCATGTCGTCGAGCAGTTCTCCCGCGGTCCGGCGACCGGTGTCAGCACGTCCGAGCGGGGCCCCGGCCGCAGCGCGGCGAAGACGGTGGTGCGCCGCGACGGCGCGGTCATAGCCGAGCAGTGGACGGTGCACGGGCTGGGCCATGCCTGGTCCGGTGGAACCGCGGGCGGCAGCTACACCGACCCCGCAGGTCCCGATGCCTCGGCGGAGATGGTGCGGTTCTTCGCCGAGCACCCGCGGCGCACTGTCCGCTGACGACCCGAGCCCCATCGAGCGCAAGCGGCGTTGGCAAGGTCTACCTTTGCCAACGCCGCTTGCGCTCGGTCACGGCGCGCGCCCTGCTCCCCGGAATGGTTCGTCAGGGCGTGAGGTCGGGCTGGCGGTCGAGGCTCGGGTCGTCGGGGCCGGTCTCTTCCGGCTCGCTCGTGTGGACGTCCTCGGGGTCGACGTGCTCGTCCGCCTCGCTGAGCAGCGAGCGGATGCCGGAGTTGAGCACGGCGAGCAGCGGCACGGCGAGCAGGGCACCGGCGATGCCGGCGACGACCAGCCCCGTTGCGATCGACAGCACCACCGCCAGTGGATGGAGTTTGACCGCACGCCCGAGTAGGAGCGGTTGCAGCAGGTGGCTCTCCAGCTGCATCACCGCGACGACCACGCCCAGCAAGATCAACGCCGTCACGAGCCCGTTCGCGACCAGCGCGATGAGCACCGCGATCGTCCCGGCCACCACCGCGCCGATGATGGGGATGAAGGCGCCGAGGAACACCAGCGCGGCCAGCGGCACCGCGAGCGGGACCCCGAGCACGGCGAGAGCGATTCCAATCACCACGGCGTCGACCGTGGCCACCGCCGTGGTCGCCCGGACGTAGCTGACCAGAGCGGCCAGCCCGCGCCGCCCGGCCACGTCGACGCGAGGGCGCACGTCGCGAGGCACGACGCCGAGCAGGAACTTCCAGATCGCCGAGCCGCCGTGCAGGAAGAAGATCAGCGTGAACACGACGAGCAGGACCTCGGTGACCACCTCGCCCACGGTCGCCGCCGTGGTCAGCGCCCCAGCTGTGATCGACGCCTGGTTCGAGCTGAGCAGGTTGAGGATCTCGGTCTGGAACGTCACCAGCTGGTCGTCGCTGAGCCGCAGCGGCCCGGTGCGCACCCAGTCCACAACCTCGTTGATGCTGGTGGTGAGCTGCGACGCGAGATCGGGGACACCGGTGACGAAGGTGCGCACGACAAAGGTCAGCACGCCGCCGAGCAGGGCCAGCCCACCGACGAGGACGAGGGCGGTCGCCACTCCCCGCGGCACCCGCCGGGCCTCCAACCAGTGCACGGCGGGCGTCAGGAGGGCGGCGATCAGCAGCGCGATGGCGACGGGAACCACGACCGAGGCGACGTAGGCGACCGCCCAGCCGATGGCGTAGAGCGAAGCGACCACGACGAGCAGCCGCCACCCCAGCGCAGCCCCGACCCGGAGTACCCGGGGTACGTGTGCATCGTCGGCCGGTTCGGCGCGCTGCCGTCCGTTTTCGAGCGCACGAGGTTGCGGTGGCCGGAGCGGCGCGTGCGGCGCTGCCGCCACCACCCGGGGGGTTCGCTCGCCGGTCGTCATCCCGCCTCCGTCCGACAGTGTGCGCCTCGCCCGTCGATAGCGTCCCACGTGCGGTGATTACCCGGCGACCAGTCATGCCACCTGTGGATCTCCGCCTTGCTCGCCGCGGCGTTGATCCATACGACATGCGTTGGTGTCTCGCACAGGGAGCGTTCGCTCAGTCGCGCGGCGGGCCGGTCGTGGTCCCGAGGCGCACGGTGACGGGCAGCAGCACGTCGTCCGGGCGCTGGCCGTCCACCAGGGTCATCGCCGCTCGGGCCGCCGCGCGCCCCTTCGCCTCGGATGGCTGCACCACGGTGGTCAGCCGGACCGGGCTCAGCCACGGCAGGTCCGCCCCGTCGAACCCGACCACGCTGACGTCGTCCGGCACGCGCAGCCCCAGTCCGGCCGCAGCCTGCAGCACCCCGGCCGCAAGGACGTCGCTCTGGGCCACGATCGCGGTCGGGCGCCGCTCGGCGGGGACGTCGAGCAGGATCCGGCCGGCGGCCTCGCCCTCGTCGACGGCGTTGCTCGCCGTCTCGTACACCGGCACCGGACCGAACACGTCCTCGACGCCCTCGATGCGGTGCCGCACATCCCGGTAGTGGGCCCGGGCGCGGCGGGCCGCGTTGACGAGTCCGCGCGTTCCGTCGAGGCGCAGCGGCATCGCGACGGAGGCGACCCGGTGGTGTCCGAGGTCACGCAGGTGAGCGGCGACTCGGGCGGTGCCAGCGCGGTCGTCGATGTCAACCAGTGCGACGCCCTCGGTGACGGGGCCCTCGACCGCGACGATGGGCACGCCGCGCGCCTGCAGCAGCTCCAGGGCCGGATCGTCCTCGAGTCCACAGGTGGCGAAGATCGCGGCGTCGAGCGGCATCCTGGCGAGCTGGTCGATCGGTGGTCGGCCGCCGTCCCCCGCGAGCAGGAGGAGCCCGACGCCGTGGCTGCCGAGCACCTCGGTGATGCCGTCGAGCAGCTGGACGGCGACCGGGTCGCGGAACGCGTAGAGGAGGCGTTCCCCGATGAACGTCCCGACGATCCCGCTGCGACCGCGGCGCAGAGACGCGGCGATCGGGTCCGGACCGGCGTAGCCCAGCTCGGCCGCGGCGCTCAGCACCCGGTCGCGGGTCGCCGGTGCGACGCGGGGGCTGCCGGCGAAGACGAGCGAGGCCGTCGACGGCGAGACGCCTGCCCGCGAGGCCACGGACGCCAGCGTCGGGCGCGCGGTTGCCGCACGGGCCCGCGAGGGGCTCCCGTTGGCGCGGCGAGGGGGCACGAACGCGACCGTATCCGGTTGAGGGCCACTGCGGAGCCGCGTATCGTGGAGGCATCGAATCGATTCGACAGGGGACGTCCAGCACGACCGACCTGCAGGCCTCGCCGCGGACCACGCGGGCCCGCACCGCTGTGGCCGTGGCCTTCGTCGTGAACGGCCTGCTGTTCGCGTCGTTCATCTCGCGAACGCCGGCACTGCGCGACACTCTCGGCCTGTCGTCGGCGCAGCTCGGCCTGCTGCTCCTGTGCGTGTCGATCGGTGCGGTGGCGGGGCTGCCGCTGTCCGGCCCGATCGTGCAGCGGCTCGGGGCGAGCCGCGCGGTGTTCGCCGGTTCCGTCTCTTCCGGGCTCGGCCTCGTCGGGATGGGGATCGGCCTGCTGACGAGCTCCGTGCCGCTCGTGGCTCCGAGCATGGTGCTCGTCGGGCTGGGCATGGGCGTCTGGGACGTCGCGATGAACGTCGAAGGCGCCGACGTCGAGCGCGAGCTGAACCGCTCGCTCATGCCCCGGCTGCACGCGGGTTTCAGCATCGGCACCGTCACCGGCGCGGGCGTGGGCGCGCTCTGCGCGGCCCTCGGCGTTCCGCTCGCCGTTCAGGTGCTCGTGGTGGGGGTGCTCGCGCCGATCTCGATGGTGCTGACCGTGCCGCACTTCCTGCCCGGCCACCTCACCGAGGTGAGCTCGGACGGTTCCCCGCGCGCGAGCGCGCTGACGGCCTGGCGCGAGCCGCGCACGCTCGCCGTCGGACTCATGGTGCTGGGCTTCGCCTTCACCGAGGGATCGGCCAACGACTGGATGGCCGTGGCGATGGTGGACGGTTACGGCACGAGCGAGACGGTCGGCGCGCTCGCGTTCGGGATCTTCGTCACCGCCATGACGATCGGGCGGCTGCTGGGAGGCACCCTCCTCGAGCGCTTCGGTCGGGTGCCCGTGCTGCACGGCACGGCCGCGGTGGGCCTTGCCGGCCTGCTGCTCGTGCTGCTGGGCGGGTCGGCTCCGGTGGCCATGGCAGGTGCGGTGCTGTGGGGGATGGGCGCCGCGCTCGGCTTCCCCGTCGGGATGAGCGCGGCGGCCGACGACCCGGCGCGCGCAGCCGTGCGGGTATCGGTGGTCAGCTCGATCGGCTACACCGCGTTCCTCGCCGGCCCGCCCCTGATCGGCCTGCTGGCCGAGAACGTCGGCATCCTCGGCGCGCTGTTCGTCGTAGTCGGCGCCCTCGCGCTGGGCCTGGTCGCCTGCGGCGCCGCCCGTCCGCGCATCCCTGTCGAGCCGACCCCCGCCACGACCCGCTCCTGACGTGCGAGGTCCACCGGTGAGCGCCTATGACGTCGTCGTGATCGGCCTCGGCGGCATGGGCTCGGCCGCCGCCCGCCACCTCGCCGCACGCGGGCAGCTCGTGCTCGGGCTCGAACAGTTCGCCCCCGCGCACGACCGCGGCTCGAGCCACGGCGGCTCGCGGATCATCCCCCAGTCCTACTACGAGGCCCCGCGTACGTCCCGCTCCTCGTCCGCGCTTACGAGCTGTGGGAGGAGGCGGAGAAGGAGTCGGCGGTCACCCTGCTCACGCTGACCGGCGGCCTCTACCTCGGACCCGCCGACAGCAGGCTGGTGAGCGGCTCGCTCGCCGCCGCCCGCGAGTGGGACCTTCCGCATGAGGTCCTCGACCGGGCCGCCGCCCGGGTCCGGTTCCCGACGTTCACCCTCGCCCCGGGCGAGGTCGCGGTCTTCGAAGAGCGGGCCGGCTTCGTCCGACCGGAGCGGAGCGTGGCCACCCACCTCGACCTCGCCGCCCGCGACGGCGCAGAACTGCGGTTCGGGCACCAGGTACTGGCATGGACAGCGGACGCAGGCGGGGCGCGGGTGCAGACGTCCGACGGCGTGGTCACGGCCGGACACCTCGTGGTGACACCGGGTGCGTGGGCGCCGCGACTGCTCGCCGACCTGGGCCTGCCGTTGCGCGTCGAGCGCCAGGTGCAGCACTGGTTCGACCCGGTCGGCGGGGTTGGTCCCTACCTCGACCATCCGGTCTACATCGCCACGCAGGCGGCCGGCACCCAGATCTACGGCTTTCCGGCCATCGACGGGCCCAGCGGCGGAGCCAAGGTCGCCTTCTTCAGCCACGGCCGCGAGACCGACCCCGACGCACTCGACCGCGTCGTCACGCCGACCGAGATCGCCGCCATGCAGGCGCGGCTGCACGACACCCTGCCGACGCTGGCCGGCACCCCGCTCAAGCAGGTGGCCTGCATGTACACGACGACTCCTGATGAGCACTTCGTGATCGCTCCGCACCCGATGCACGACCGTGTGACGGTGGCGTGCGGCTTCTCGGGACACGGGTTCAAGTTCATGCCGGTGGTGGGGGAGATCCTTGCCGACCTCGCCACCGACGGCACCACGCGACACCCGATCGCGCTGTTCGACCCCGCGAGGTTCCGCTGACCGACCGTGACCCGCTCAGCCCACATGTCCCATCCGCCGACTGACCTCTGTCGCGCCCTCCACCAGCGCCGGGACGATCTCGTCCATCCGCTGCGGCGTCAGCCGGAACGACGGGCCTGAGACGCTGAGGGCGGCCACGACCGAGCCGAAGCGGTCGCGGACCGGCACGGCGATGGCGTTCAGCCCCTCCTCGTACTCCTGGCACACCCGCGCGACGCCGGTCTCCCGGACTACTCCGAGCTCCCGCTCCAGCTCGGCCGGGTCCGTCACCGTCCGGTTGGTGAAGCGCCGCATCGGCGGAAGCGGGCCGCGCCGGGCCGGGTCGGTGAACGCCAGCAGCACCCTGCCGCTCGACGTGCAGTAGACCGGGGTCAGCTGCCCGACCCAGTTGTGGGTCGACACCGTGGACGGGCCTCGCGCCTGGTCGACGTTCACGGCCCACTGTCCCTGCAGCACGGCGAGGTTCACGGTCTCGCCCAGCTCGGTGGCCAACCGCTCGCACACCGGCCGGCCCTGCTGCGTGACATCCAGCCGGTTCGAGACCGCACCGGCCAGCGGGATGAGCCCGACGCCGAGCCGGTACTTGCCACGGTCGCCGGCCTGCTCGACCAGCCCGCGCCCCTCGAGCGCGCCGAGCAGCCGGAACGCCGTCGACTTGTGCACGGCGATCTCGGCGGCAACTTCGCTGACGCCGGCCTCCCCGCGCCGGGCGAGGATCTCGAGGACGGTGATCGCCCGATCGACGGACTGCACCCCGACCGCGTCACGACGACGCGGAGTGTTGCTCATGGCGAAACTCTACGCGCCGGATACAACACGAGTATTGACGCGCGACAAGGGGCGAGAATGATCGGGCCTCGTGTCGCACCAGTTCATCGACGGAACCTGGACCACCGGATCCGGTGGAACCGCGGACGTCGTCAACCCGTTCGACGCGAGCGTGGTGGACCGGCTGGACCAGGCCGGGCCCGAGGATGTCGACCGGGCCGTCGCTGCCGCCCGCGCCGCCTTCGACGCCGGGCCGTGGCCGCGCACACCCACGGCCGAGCGCGCCGCCCTGCTCCACCGCGTCGCCGACCTTCTCCAGCGGGACAAGGAGCAGATCGCCCGCACCGAGACGCTGGACACCGGCAAGACGTTGATCGAGAGCGGCATCGACGTCGACGACGTGACGAACGTGTTCCGCTACTACGCCGACCTCGTGGCCGCCGACTCCGGTCGCGTCGTCGACACCGGCTTGTCGCATGTGGTCAGCCGCGTCGTGCACGAGCCCGTCGGCGTCTGCGCGCTGATCACGCCCTGGAACTACCCGCTGCTGCAGCTATCGTGGAAGGTCGCTCCGGCGCTGGCCGCCGGCAACACGGTGGTGATCAAGCCGAGCGAGGTCACCCCCCTGACCTCGCTGAAGCTGGTCGAGCTGCTCGCCGAAGCGGGCGCCCCGCCGGGCGCGGTGAACATCGTGCTCGGCGACGGGCGCTCGGTCGGGTCGCCGCTGGTCGCGCACCGGGACGTCGACCTCGTCTCGTTCACCGGCGGTGTGGCCACCGGTCAGGCGATCATGCGCGCGGCCGCGGACACCGTGAAGCGCGTGTCGCTGGAGCTCGGTGGGAAGAACCCGAACGTCGTCTTCGCCGACACCGACTTCGACACGGTCGTCGACTACGCCCTCGTCGCCGTCTTCCTGCACGCCGGGCAGGTTTGCTCCGCGGGCGCCCGGCTGATCGTCGAAGACTCCCTGTACGACCCCCTGGTTGCGGAGGTGGCCCGCCGTGCCGAGCGCATCCGGCTCGGCAACGGCCTGGACCCCGAGACGGAGTCCGGCCCGCTCGTGTCGGAGGTCCAACGCACCAAGATCGAGGACTACGTCGCCTCCGCGGTGGCCGAGGGCGCCCGGCTCGTCGCGGGGGGCCGTCGCCCGGACGACCCCGCGCTGGCCAAGGGTTTCTTCTACCGGCCCACCGTGTTCGCCGACTGCCACACCGGGATGCGGGTGGTCCGGGAGGAGACCTTTGGTCCCATCCTCACCGTCGAGCGGTTCCGAGGCGAGGAGGAGGCGGTCGCGCTGGCCAACGGAACCGACTACGGGCTGGCGGGGGCCGTCTGGACGAACGACATGGCCACCGCGCATCGGGTGGCGGACGCCTTGCGCCACGGCACCGTGTGGATCAACGACTACCACCCCTACATCCCGGGGGCCGAGTGGGGCGGGATGAAGCGGTCGGGCACCGGGCGCGAGCTCGGCCCGACCGGGCTGCACGAGTACCAGGAGACCAAGCACGTCTGGCACAACACCGCTCCGTCTGCGCAGCGGTGGTTCAAAGCCTGATCCCAGGAGGAACCATGAGCAGGCACTCGGACCACGGCGCACCGACCTCCGCAGACGACGGGCTGGCCGACTTCGGCTATCAGCAGACGCTCGATCGCAGCATCGGCAAGTTCGCCAGCTTCGCCGCGGGCGTCAGCTACATCTCGATCCTCACCGGCACATTTCAGCTGTTCTACTTCGGCCTGGCGTTCGGTGGGCCGGCGTACTGGTGGAGCTGGCCGATGGTCTTCGTCGGGCAGCTGATGGTGGCGCTGTGCTTCGCGGAGCTCGCGGGCCGCTACCCGGTGGCGGGATCGGTCTACAACTGGGCCAAGCGCCTGGCCGGGCCGACGACCTCGTGGCTGGCCGGCTGGATCATGTTCACGGCCTCCGTGGTCACGCTGGCGGCCGTCGCGCTCGCGTACCAGGTGACGCTTCCGCAGATCTGGTCGGGCTTCCAGCTCGTCGGTGACGGCACCGGTCCGACGGACTTCGCGGCCAGCGCGGTCATCTGGGGCGCGATCCTCATCACGTTCACCACCATGGTGAACGCCTTCGGGGTCAAGCTCATGTCCCGGATCAACAGCGCCGGCGTGTTCATCGAGCTGATCGCCGCCGTCCTGCTGATCGTGCTGCTCGCGGTCAATATCGTGAACCCGCCGAGCGTGCTGCTCGACACGCAGTCCTACGGGGAGGGCTACCAGCTCGGCTACCTCGGCGCCTTCCTCGTCGCGTCGCTCGCCAGCGCCTACGTGATGTACGGGTTCGACACGGCCAGCTCGCTCGGCGAGGAGACCGTCGACCCGCGCCGCACAGCGCCGACGGCGATCCTGCGCGCGGTGATCGCCTCGTTCGTCATCGGCGGCCTGATCCTGCTGTTCGGCATCCTCGCCGCGCCGGACCTGTCCGACCCGGCACTCAGCACGAGCGCCGGCGGCCTGCAGCTGATCGTGCTGCAGGCGCTGGGCAGCACAATCGGGACGGTCTTCCTGATCAGCATCATCATCGCCGTAACCGTTTGCGAGCTGGCCGTGCAGACCGCGGCGATCCGGTTGATGTTCGCGATGGCCCGCGACAATGCGCTGCCGGCGGGGGCCCGGCTCGCCCGCATCCACCCGCGGTTCCAGACGCCGGTCGTCCCGGCGGTGCTCACCGGCGTGGTCGCCGTGCTGATCCTCGTGGTGAACATCGGTTCGCCGCAGATCTTCACGGCCGTCACGAGCGTCGCGATCATTATGATCTACCTGGCGTACCTGCTGGTCACCGCGCCGATGTTGCGCCGGCGGCTGCGCGGCGAGTGGCCTGGTCCGAACCCACCGCAGGGCTACTTCTTCCTCGGCCGCTGGGGGCTCCCGATCAACGTTCTCGCCGTCGTGTGGGGTGCGGCCATGGCGCTGAACCTGGCGTGGCCGCGACCGGAGGTCTTCGGCCAGGGCGTGCTGCGGTTCCTCCCGCTCCTGTTCATCGGGGCGATCATCGTTCTCGGCCTGGCCTGGTTCCGCACCAAGGGCCGGCACCAGCTCGGCTGCCTCCCCGAGCACATGGCCCGCAACCTCGAGGGCGCGCCCAACAGCCAGGCATAGGGCAGCTACCGCTCCACCGGCAGAGAAGGGGATGCACGATGAGCAAGCGGTACGACGTCGTCATCGTGGGCGGGGGCTCGGCCGGCTCGGTACTGGGCAACCGGCTCAGCGCGGACGGCGACACGACGGTGCTCGTGCTCGAGGCGGGCCGCAGCGACTTCATCTTCGACCCGTTCATCAACATGCCCGCGGCACTGCCGTACCCGATCGGAAGCCG
>JAQSWF010000103.1 GCA_029266775.1 Pseudonocardia sp. | reverse complement strand
CGTCGCGCCGCTTGACCTTCTCGTCGAGCTGACGCAGGAAATCCGGGTCGTCGTCCGGCCCGCTGACCCGAGGCCGGACGGGGCCCCGTGACTGCGGGCGGGCGATGCCCGGCACGTCCGGCCGCGACGCGTTCATCGCCTTCCACAGCACCAGAGCGATGATCGCGGCGCCGACGAACGCGATGAGGAACAGCATCACCACCACCTCCGCTGTCGAGCGTAGCCGAGGCGCCTCGTGCTGGCTGTGAAGTCGCCGAAGCTGTCAGTCCGTCCCTAGATCTCCGCCTCGCTGTGCATCGGCGTCGATCCACGAGACACGCGTCAGCGGGTGGTGGGAGTGAGGGTCGCCTCGCTGGTCAGGCTGGCGAGCATGCTGCGCACTTCGGACTCGCGGAAGCGGCGATGCCCACCGGGGGTGCGGATCGAGCCGATGCGGCCTGCCGAGGCCCAGCGCGTGACGGTCTTCGGATCGACGCGGAAGAGGCTGGCCACCTCGCCGGGGGTGAGGAGGTGCTCGCCGGCGTCGGTCGAGGCGGGCGGGTTCGGCGTGGCCATGGCGTCCTCCGGGAACTCGGATGTCCCTTCCGGGGATGATTCGTGCCATCGTGACACCGGGGATGCCGAGTACTCGAACGGTTGGGTACAGGTAAAGAGCACTTCAAGGACGAATCGGGCGTTCTCCCGCTCCGGCGCCGGCGGCCCAACGCATGTCTTATGGATCAACGCCGCAGCGGAGCAAGGCGGAGATCTATAAGTGGCTTGACTAGGCTCGGGGCATGAGCACGCCAACCGGGCCCGGCGCTCCTGGCCGCCCGGGTATCGCCCCCGTTTTCGCCCTCTACACGCTCGCCCGGCTCGCGCTGGTCGCGGTGATCGCCGGCATCCTGCTGCTCGCCGGGGCCCCACTGATCGTCTCGGTCCTGGTCGCCATCATCGTCGCGCTGCCCCTGTCGATGCTGGTGTTCCGCGGTCTGCGGGCCCGCCTGGACGATGCACTGGCCGACGCCCGCAGCCGGCGTGGAGCCGAGCGAGCGGCGCTGCGGGCCCGCCTGCGGGGTGACGTCGAGGACGACCGGGACGAGGGGGACCCGGCCGCCTCAGGCGAGCGGCCCGAGCGCCAGGCCGACGGCCGTCGCGACTGACCAGACCAGCAGCAGCACCCCCGTGTCGGCCAGCACCGTGACCAGCCGACGCCCCTGCGCCCCGCCGAGCACCCGGCGGACCTGCGTGACCGCAAGGGGCAGTGCAAGCAGGCCCAGCAGCATCGGCCAGCTGCGGATCCCGGCAATCGCGGACAGCACCAGCGGCAGCACCACCAGCGCCGCGTAGAGGCGGCGGGTGTCGGACTCGCCGAGCACCACCGCGAGCGTGCGCTTGCCGACCTGGCTGTCGGTCGGGATGTCGCGCAGGTTGTTGACCACGAGCACGGCACAGGCGAGCGCGCCGACCCCGACCGCCGCGACGATCGCCGGCGCGGCCGGCAGCCCGCTCGGCGTCGGCCCGGTCTGGGTCAGCACCGTGCCGAGCACCGCCACCGGCCCGAAGAACACGAACACCGCGACCTCGCCGAGGCCGGCGTAGCCGTACGGGCGCCGCCCGCCGGTGTAGAACCACGCACCCGCGATGCAGGCCGCACCGACGGCGATGAACCACCACTGGCGGCTCAGCGAGACGAGCGTGAGCCCGGCCAGCGCCGCGACGGAGAAGGAGACGAAGGCCGCCGTGCGCACCGCGGTGGGCGCCGCCAGCCGCGACCCGACCAGCCGCAGCGGCCCGACCCGCACGTCGTCCGTGCCGCGAATGCCGTCGGAGTAGTCGTTGGCGTAGTTGACGCCGACCACGAGCGCGAGCGCGACGACGAGCGCCAGCAGCGCGCGGACCGGCTCGACCGCTCCGGCGCCGACCGCCGCGCCCGTGCCCACGAGGACCGGGGAGACCGCGGTCGGCAGGGTGCGCGGGCGCGCGCCCTGAATCCACTGCGCGACGGTTGCCACCCGTCCAAATTAGCGGCTGGCCGGCGGCGACCGGGCCTGCCTCACGTGGCCGACGCGGCGCGCTCCGGCAGGGCGGACGCGGGCGGGAAGTGGCCGGGCCAATGCACAGCCGCCCGCATCGGGTCGTGCTCTGGCGGGACGTCCGGATCAGCCGACCGGCGGGGTCGCCGGTGCCGCGGCGAGCAGACGCGCGACGGCCACCCGGTCCGGCTTGCCGATCCCGCGCAGCGGCAGGGCGTCGACCGCCCGCAGCACGCGCGGAACCGCCGCCCGGCCCAGCGCGGCGCGCACAGCCGCGCGCAGCCGCTCGGGCTCGAGATCCGCACCCGGTGCGGCGACGACGGCGGCACCCACGACCGCCCCCCACTCCCGGTCCGGCAGGCCGACGGCGCACGCGGCCCGCACCCCCGGCTGCCCGGTCAGCACGCGCTCGACCGCGGCCGCGCCGACCTTCTCCCCGCCCGTGACGATCACGTCGTCCAGCCGGCCCAGCACCTCCAGCCGCCCATTGACCCATCGGCCGAGGTCGTCCGTGCGGAACTCCCCGCCTACGAACGCCGCTGCCGTCTCGGCCGAGCGTCCGAGGTAGCCCGTCGCCAACGTGGGACCTCCCAGGAGGATCCGCCCGGACCCCGGCTCCAGCCGAGCCCGGACCCCGTCCAGCGGGACGCCGTCGTAGACGCACCCGCCGGCGGTCTCCGTCATCCCGTATGTGGGCACCACCGGCACACCGGCCGCCTCGGCCCGCGCGCGCAGCTCCGGATCAAGGGCCGCCCCGCCCACGAGGACGGTGTCGAAGCCACGGAGGGCGTCCACCGCGGCACCGCCGGCGTCGAGCAACCGCAACAGCTGCGTCGGGACGATGCTCGTGCAGCGGCGCCGCCCGGGCCCTGTGCGCGCCGCGGCGGCCGTGAACCCGTCCGGACGGAAGCCGCCGCGCAGGTCCTGCACCACCGGCGCGGCGCCGGCGAGCAGCGCCCGAACGATCACCTGGACGCCGGCGACGTGGTCGGCAGGGAGCGCCAGCAGCCACCGAGCCGGGCCGCCCAGGCGGGCCGTTCCGGCGGTCGCGCAGGCCAGGACCGAGGCAGGGGGCAACACGACGATCCGGGGCGGCCCGGTCGATCCGGACGTCGCGACCAGCACGCCTGTTCCGGGATCCGCGTCCGCCGCGATCTGCGGCGCGGGCGCGTCGTCGGCCAGCGGCAGCACCGTCGGCCCACCGTCGAGCGCGTCGGCGAGCGCCACCCCCAGCCGCTCCACGGCGGGCGGCGACCCGTCGAGCCGCACGATCCGCACGGGATCAATCCTGCGCCTCCCTCGTCGGGCCCCGCCCGCCGGCCATCGTCCTGCCCACCGCCTACTGCGGACGCCCGTCCTTACCCGTACGCGGAGTAGCGATCTGCGCGCGAGATGCGAAGCCGCCCGTGGAATGAGGAGTTGCGCGCGCCATGCCGCGCGCGCCGACCTCAAGTCGCGCGCAGATCTCGCCGCCACGAGATAGTTCCCGACACCCGTCGGATCAAGAGGAGCAGCGTCGTGGTCCCGTCCGCGGAGCGGTACCGGAAGCACCGTGTCGACGTGGAGGGTCTGGAGATGGCCTACGTCGACGAGGGCGCGGGCGAGCCCGTGGTCCTCCTCCACGGCAACCCGTCGTCGTCATACTAGTGGCGGAACGTCATCCCGTACCTCACCGATTTCGGCCGGTGCATCGCTCCGGACCTCATCGGTATGGGTGACTCGGACAAGCTTGTCGACAGCGGGGACCACTCGTACCGATTCGTCGAGCACCGCCGGTACCTCGATGCGTTTCTGGAGGCCGTCGGTGTGGGTGAGCGAGTGACTCTGGTGCTGCACGACTGGGGCTCGGCGCTGGGCTTCGACTGGGCGTACCGCCACGCTTCCGCGGTTCGCGGTATCGCCTACATGGAAGCCTTCGTCGCGGCGATCACGTCCTGGAGCGACTGGCCCGAGCAGGCAGTCGCGACGTTCCAGGCGACTCGGTCCGCGGCCGGCGAGGAGATGGTGCTCGACCACAACTTCTTCGTCGAGGAAGTCCTGCCGACCCAGGTCATGCGCGGTCTGTCCGAGCCTGAGATGGCCGCGTACCGGCGTCCGTACCTGGAGCCCGGCGAGTCGCGGCGGCCGACGCTGACCTGGCCGCGGGAGATACCTGTCGCGGGCGAGCCGCAGGACGTTCACGACGTCGTCGTTCGCTATGCGAGCTGGCTCGCCGAGTCGACGGTCCCCAAGTTGTTCATCGAGGCTCTGCCGGGCGGGATGTTCGAGACACACCGCGAGATCGCCAGGTCCTGGCCGAACCAGGTTGTCGCGACCGTGACGGCCGGACACATGGTTCCGGAAGACGCGCCGGACGATGTGGGAGCGTCTCTCGCAACGTGGCTGACACGGTTGCCAGCCGGCTAGTTCTCAGTTACTTGAGCATCCGCTGCGCCGTGGGCGACTTGCCGTTGACCTCTCGCGCCCACTCCAGGGCGACGGCCTCCAGCTGCTCGTGCGGCACCACCGCGTTGACCATGCCCATCCGGTGCGCCTCGTCCGCGGTGTACGTGCGCCCGAGGAAGAAGATCTCGCGGGCGAACTTCTGGCCGACCTGCCGGGCCAGGTAGGCCGATCCGTAGCCCCCGTCGAAGCTGCCGACGTCGGCGTCGGTCTGCTTGAACCGGGCGTGCTCGGCGCTGGCCAGGGTCAGGTCGCAGGTGACGTGCAGGGAGTGCCCGCCGCCGGCCGCCCACCCGGGCACGACGGCGATCACGACCTTGGGCATGAACCGGATCAGCCGCTGGCACTCGAGGATGTGCAGCCTGCCGGCGCGCGCGGTGTCGACGGTGTCCGCGGTCTCACCGCTGGCGTACTGGTAGCCCGTGCGGCCCCGGATCCGCTGGTCCCCGCCGGAGCAGAACGCCCAGCCGCCGTCGCGCGGCGAGGGCCCGTTGCCGGTGACGAGCACGCACCCGACGTCCGGGGTCTGCCGCGCGTGGTCGAGCACGCGGAACAGCTCGTCCACGGTGTGGGGGCGGAAGGCGTTGCGGACCTCCGGCCGGTCGAACGCGATCCGCACGGCGCCGACGTCGACCGCGCGGTGGTAGGTGATGTCGGTGAGGTCGGTGAAGCCGTCGACGGGCCGCCATGCGCCGGCGTCGAAGAGCGCGGACGGCTGGTGCACCGGGGTCGAGGCCACGTCCGATGACCTTAGGTGAGGTGCCGGCGGGCGGCGTGGTCACACCGCCTCGCAGCCTCGGCCTAGCCCTCGCCCTGCTGGGCTTTGGCGTACAGCAACTGCAGGAAGTCCGCGCCGGCGACGGCGGTGAACGTCGCGGCGATCAGGCGGGTCACGCGCGGAGCGAACACCAGGCCCAGGGTGAACCCGGTCGCGATCCACACGTCGAGGCAGAACGGGCAGGTGATCAGCTCACCGATCGAGTGGCGCAGTCCGCCGGTGCTCCGGACCTCCTCCATCACCTCGGCCGGTCCGGCGGTGCCCTCGTAGCGGGTGAACGGCGCGCGCAGCGGGCTCGTGATCGCATCCTTGGTGATTGTTCGTGAGACCTTGTGCGTCGCTGCGGCGAGCAGCAGCACGTCCCACGGACCGACGCCGGTCGGGAGCGTGCGTCGGGTGGCCGCTGCCAGGCCGGCGGCGCCGGCGACGATCGCGGCGAACACCGCCATGACCACGATGTAGCCGCCGAGCGGCCGCTCCTCGTCGCCGCGATACGTATCCGCCTCGGCCTTGGCCGCATGCGTCACGCCGTTGTGGACCTGGGACATCCGGTCTCCCCGCCTCTGCTGTCCGGCTTTCTCGTGCGATCCCGGCCTACCCCGGGCCCGGCCTCCGCATGCCGCGGGCCTGTCCGGCAGGGTCCTAGATTGACGCACTCGGTCCCGGCTGCCACCGTCGGATGCTCCCCGGCAGACGACCCCGAGGCCCTCGACGGCGGAAGGACCTGCGATGGCAGACGGCGACGGCCGGACCGATGAGACGATCTTCACGTGGGGCGCGCCCGCGGTGAAGTTCGGCGCGGGCGCCGCGGACGAGGTCGGCTTCGAGCTGGCCCAGCGGGGTGCTCGACGCGTCCTGGTCGTCACCGACCCGGGCGTGGTCAGCACCGGCGTGCCCCGCCGTATCGTGGACAGCCTCGCGCGTTCCGGCATCGAGTCGGAGGTCTTCGACGGCGTGCACGTCGAACCGACCGACGACTCCATCGGCAAGGCGGCCGAGTACGCCCGCGTGCAGGGTCCGTGGGACGGATTCGTGGCCGTCGGCGGCGGGTCGGCGATCGACACGGCGAAGGCCGTGAACCTGCTCACCAGCCATCCGGGCGAGCTGATGGACTACGTCAACCCGCCCATCGGCGGCGGCCGCTCCCCGGCCGGGCCGCTCAAGCCGCTCGTCGCGGTCCCGACGACCGCCGGCACCGGCTCGGAGTCGACCGCGATGTGCGTGCTCGACGTCCTGGCGATGAAGGTCAAGACCGGCATCAGCCACTGGCGGCTCCGGCCGACGCTGGCTGTCGTCGACCCCGAGCTGACCATGACCCTGCCGCCGGAGGTGACGGCCGCGTCCGGCATGGACATCGTCTGCCACGCCGTCGAGAGCTACACGGCGCGGCCCTACACCGCGTTCGCGCGCAAGGCACCGGAAGACCGGGTCACCTACTGCGGCGCGAACCCGGTGTCCGACCTGTGGTGCGAGAAGGCCATGACGCTGATTGCCCGGTCGTTCCGCCGGGCGGTGCACCGGGGAGCCGACGACGTCGACGCGCGGTCGGACATGATGCTGGCCGCCACGTTCGCCGGCATGGGGTTCGGCAATGCCGGCGTGCACCTGCCGCACGCCAACGGCTACCCCATCGCGGGTCAGGTGCGGGACTACCGGCCGGCGGGCTACCCGTCGGACGAGCCGATCGTTCCGCACGGGCAGGCGGTGTCGCTGACGGCGCCCGAGTCGTTCCGGTTCTCCTTCGACAGTGCCCCGGAGCGACACCTGCGGGCGGCCGAGCTGCTGGACCCGCGCTCGGACTGCCACGGCGGCCCCCGCGAGCAGCTGCCGTGGGCGCTGGTGACGCTGATGCGCGACATCGGCATCCCGAACGGGATCGGCGCGGTCGGCTACACCGAGGACGACGTGCCCGACCTCGTCCCCGGGACGATGAAACAGCAGCGCCTGCTCGTGACCTGCCCGAAGACGCCGACGGAAGACGACGTCGCCGAGATCCTCACGCGGTCGGTGACCAACTGGTAGCTGCCGGTAGGTGGGGTGGGCAGGCAGGCACACTGACGCGGTGAGCGAGTATCCCGACGCGGAGGCGCTGGCCGCCGACCTGCGGCGCGCCGTCGCCGGGCCCGTGCGGTTCACCGCCGCCGACCGGGCCATGTGGTCGGCCGACGCCTCGAACTACCGCAGGGTGCCGATCGGCGTCGTCGTGCCGCGCGACGTCGCGGACGCCGAAGCGGCACTGTCGGTGTGCCGCGTCCACGACGTGCCGGTGCTGCCCGTCGGTGCGCGCACCTCGATCGCCGGGCAGGCGGTCAACACCGCCGTCGTGCTCGACTTCACCCGGCACGTCAACCGCATTCTGGAGATCGACCCGCAGGCCCGCACCGCGCGCGTCGAGCCCGGCGTGATCTGCGACGCCCTGCGCGACGCCGCGGCGCCGCACGCGCTGACGTTCGGCCCCGACCCGTCCACACACAACCGCTGCACCCTCGGCGGGATGATCGGCAACAACGCGTGCGGATCGCACTCCGTGGCGTGGGGCAAGACGGTCGACAACGTGCACGCGCTCGACGTCCTCACCTACCGCGGCGAGCGGGTGTCGATGCGGAACAACGGATCCGGACCGATCCCTGACGCGCTGCAGGCCCTGGGCGCGCGGGTCGCGGACGACGTCCGCGCCGGGTTCCCCAACCTGACCCGCCGCGTCTCCGGATACAACCTGGACCAGCTCCTGCCCGGGCAGGTCGACCTCGCCAAGGCGATGGTCGGCACCGAGGGCACCTGCGGCATCGTGACGGAGGCGACGGTCCGGCTGGTCGAGTCGCCGCCAGCGCGGGCCCTCGCCGTGCTCGGCTTCCCCGACGCCTACACCGCTGCTGACCACGTCACCGTGGTCCGGGAGCTCGGCCCACTCACGATCGAAGGGATGGACGCCGGGCTCGTCGCCGCGCTGCGGGCGTCGAACCCGCTGGAGACGGCGTCGCGGGCGCTGCCGGAGGGCGGTGGCTGGCTCTACGTCGAGACCGGCGGTGCCACCGCGGCCGAGGCCCGATCGGCTGCCGAGGCGGTGGTGCGCGCGATGCGCGCCTACACCCGCTCCGCCATCGTGGTCGACGACCCGGCCGCGATGAAGGCCCTCTGGCGGATCCGCGAAGACGGCGCCGGGATCCTCACCCGGCTGCCCGACGGCGGCGAGGCCTGGCCGGGGTGGGAGGACGCCGCGGTGCCGCCCGAGCGCTTCGGCGCGTACCTGCGCGAGTTCGACGCGCTGTTGGCCCGGCACGGGCGGCGCGGTGTCTACTACGGCCACTTCGGCGACGGCTGCCTGCACGTGCGCATCGACTTCGACCTCGCCACGCGGCCGGGCATCGCGAACTTCCGGGCGTTCCTCGAAGACGCGGCGGACCTCGCGGTGGCGCACGGCGGGTCGCTGTCCGGGGAGCACGGCGACGGCGCCGCCCGCGCCGAGCTGCTGCCGCGGATGTACCCGCCCGCGATCATCGCGGCGTTCGAGGAGTTCAAGCGGATTTGGGACCCCGACAGCCGGCTCAACCCCGACCGCGTGGTGCGGCCCTCGCGGCTGGACGACGACCTGCGCGTGTTCGTCGGCCTACCGACCCTGCGCGATGCGCCGCAGCTCGCCTTCACGCACGACCGGGGCAGCTTCGCCCGGGCGACCCGCCGCTGCCTCGGCGTCGGGAAGTGCGTCACCGCGCACGGCGGGGTGATGTGCCCGAGCTACCGCGCGACGGGCGAGGAGATGCACTCGACGCGCGGTCGGGCGCGGCTGCTGTTCGAGATGGCGAACGGTCAGGTGGTCAGGGGCGGCTGGCGTTCGGCCGAGGTGGCCGAGGCGCTGGACCTGTGCCTGTCCTGCAAGGGGTGCAAGCGGGACTGCCCGGTCGGGGTCGACATGGCCGCGTACAAGACCGAGTTCCTCGCGCAGCGCTACCGCGGCCGGCTGCGTCCGGCGTCGCACTACGCGATGGGTGCCCTGCCCCGCTGGCTGCGGGTGGTCGGGCGGCTACCGGAGTGGGCGGTGGCGGCGCTGAACGCCGCCGCGCGCGGCCCGCTCGGGGCGGTGGCGAAGCGGGCGGCGGGCATCGACCCGCGGCGCGCGATCCCGCCCCTTGCCCGGCAGCCGTTCACGCGTGGCGGCCGTGGGCAGCTGGCTTTCCTGCAAGACGCCGCGCTGCCCGGTGCCGCGCCCGGTGAGCGCCCCCGGCTGCTGCTGTGGCCCGACACCTTCACCGACCACTTCGACCCGGCCGTCGCCGGCGATGCCGTCGCGGTGCTCGAGGCTCTCGGGTACGCCGTCGAGCTGCCGCCGCGGACCGTCTGCTGCGGGCTGACGTGGACCACCACCGGCCAGGTCGACGCCGCGCGCCGTGTTCTCCGGCGCAGCCTGCGCACGATCGATCCGTGGCTCACCGCCGGCGTCCCCGTCGTCGGCCTGGAACCGTCGTGCACCGCCGCTCTGCGGGCCGACGGCCCCGAACTGCTGCCCGAAGAGCCGCTGGCCGCACGCCTGGCCCAGGGCGTTCGAACCTTCGCCGAGGTGCTGGCCGAGCACACCGACGCGCTGCGCGCCGCCGCGACTGCGCCCGGCGGCCGCGCGCTCGTGCAGGTCCACTGCCACCAGCACGCCGAGCTCGGTACCGACGCGGACCGCGCGGTGCTGGCAGCGCTCGGCGTCCAAGCCGAGGTGCTCGACTCCGGATGCTGCGGGCTCGCCGGGAACTTCGGCTTCGAGAAGGGGCACTACGACGTCTCCCTGGCCTGTGCCGAGCGGGTGCTGCTGCCGGCGGTCCGCGCCGCCGACCCGGACGTCGCCGTGCTCGCCGACGGCTTCAGCTGCCGCACCCAGCTACGTCAGGCCGGTGCCCACGAGCCGGTGCACCTCGCGCAGCTCGCCGCACGGGCCCTCGGCCTCGTGCCCGCCGCTGGCCGGCCCGCGCTGTCCGTTTCGTCCGATCACAGACGGTAGGATCGGAGGGGATCTCCGCCGAGACCCGGCTTGGCCCCGTCGGGGACACGGAGAGGAAACCCTCATGCCCGTCCTGACTATCTCGCTCGTCGTCGTCGCCGTCATCCTGCTCATGCTCGTCGCCGCGGGGGTCCGCCTCGTGCAGCAGTACGAGCGGGGGGTCGTGCTGCGCTTCGGCCGACTCCTGCCCGAGGTCCGCGAACCCGGCCTGCGCGCGATCATCCCCTTCGCCGACCGCATGGTGAAGGTCCTGTGCAGACCGTCGTGATGAACGTGCCCGGCCAGGGCGCGATCACCCGCGACAACGTCACCCTGAACGTGGACGCGGTCATGTACTTCCGCGTCGTTGACCCCGCCCGCGCCGTGGTCAACGTCGAGAACTACGTCGGCGCCGTATCCCAGGTGGCGCAGACGTCGCTGCGTTCGGTCATCGGACGGGCGGACCTCGACACGATGCTGTCCGACCGCGAGCGGGTGAACGCCGAGCTACGCGCGGTGATCGACACTCCCACCGAGGAGCGGGGCGTCAGCGTGGACCGCGTCGAGATCCGGGACATCGCCCTCCCCGAGGGGATGCGCCGCTCGATGTCGGCACAGGCGGAGGCGGAGCGGGAGCGGCGCGCCCGTGTGATCAGCGCTGATGGCGAGTTCCAGGCGTCCGAGCGGCTCGCCGCCGCGGCGCAGGTGATGGCCGAGACCCCGGGCGCGCTGCAGCTGCGGCTCCTGCAGACCGTCGGCGACGTCGCGGGTGACCAGAACACCACGTTGATCATGCCGCTGCCGATCGAGCTGCTGCGCTTCTTCGAGAACGCGGGTGGCAGCGCGACGACCCCGAGGTTTGCGGCGCAGCCGAAGGCGCCCGCGGTGGACGGCGACGTTCGCGTCAACGGCACCGGGTCGAGCACCGGGTCCTAGCTGCGCAGGTCTCCCACCTCACCAGATGTCCTGGGGAAGGTCCGCGGTCAGCTCGTCGAGCTGACCGCGGGTCCGGCTTGCCCAGGCCTGCGTGACGCGGTCGTCGAACTCGGCCACGGTGATCCGCCCCTCGCGCAGTGCCCGCTCGAGGCGTCGCACCACGGCCCCCCGCTCGACGTCACCAATACGGAGGTCCCGCTGCTGCACGCACCCAGGATAGAAAACCCCGTCCGTCCTCGATCGGCCGAGCACTCGGCCACTCCGGAGCTGCCCCGTGGCCCTCACCGCCCCCGCCCCGGCGCGAGCCCGCGCCTGGGCGCTCGCGGGCGCCGCTCTCGTCGTGGCCGGCATAGCGGCCATGCTCGCGCTGCACCTGGTGAGCCCCGAGGTCGACCCCGCACGCCGCACGATCAGCCAGTATGCGCTCGGCCCGTGGAAGCCGCTCTTCGATGCCGGCGTGCTCGCGGTGGCGGCCGGCTCGGCCGTGGTGCTGGCCGGGCTGATCGGCAGCGGCCTGGTGCGATGGCGGTCGACGTCCGCCGCACTGGTCGCGGCGTGGAGCGTGCTGCTGGTCGTCGTGGTGGTGTTCGAGAAGATCGACTGGTCGGTCGGCCCCACGCCGACCGGGTACGTGCACCGGTACGCCAGCCTTGTCGCCTTCTTCTGCCTGCCGGCCGCGGCGCTGAGGGTGAGCCGGGCGTGGCGGGGCGACGTGCGGTGGGGCCGGTTTGCGGCGTTGACGCGGTGGCTCGGTGTCGGCGCGCTGGCCTGGCTGGCCCCGCTCCTGCTCGGCTTCGCGCTCCGCCCGCTCACCGGCGTGCCGTGGTGGCGGTTCGTGCCGCTCGGCCTGTTCGAGCGGGGTCTGGCGCTGACCGAGGTCGCCGCGGTGATCGTCCTGGGCCTGTGGGCGGCCCGCGCCGCCCGCCCGGCCGCACCCCCTTCGGGCGCTGCCGCCGGTGCGGGGGCGACCGCTCCGGTGTCCTGAAAGCCACTTTCTGGACGCGTGGCGCAGGGAAAGTGGCTTTCCGGACATCCCGGGGGCCGGCTACTCCTCCCGCAGCCGTCCCGCCTCGACATGCCAGCGCCGCGTGGTGCGGACGGTGTCGAGCATCCGCCGGTCGTGGGTGACCAGCAGGACCGTGCCCGGAAAGGCGTCGAGGGCCTGCTCGAGCTGCTCGATGGCGGGCAGGTCGAGGTGGTTGGTCGGTTCGTCGAGCACGAGCAGGTTCACCCCGCGGGCCTGCAGCAACGCCAGCGCCGCGCGCGTGCGCTCCCCGGGCGACAGCGACGCCGCGGGGCGCGGCACGTGCTCGCGGGTCAGCCCGAACTTGGCCAGGAGCGTCCGCACCTCGGACTCCGACCAGTCCGGCCCTGCCTTCTCGAACAGGGCGTCCCCGAACGCCCGCACCAGCGGCTCCGACCCCAGGAACAGCCCGCGTGCCTGGTCGATCTCGCCGACCCGCACCCCGGACCCCAGCCCACCGCTGCCCTCGTCGAGCGGGATGCGGCCGAGCAGGGCGCCGAGCAGCGTCGACTTGCCCGCGCCGTTGGCTCCCGTGATTCCCACCCGGTCCGCCCAGTCGACGTGCGCGTCCACGGGGCCCAGCGTGAACCCGGCGCGCCGCACGACCGCTCCGGACAGCGACGCCACCACCGTTCCCGACCGCGGCGCCGCCGCGATCGCCATCCGCAGGTCCCACTCCTTGCGCGGCTCCTCGACCACGTCGAGCCGCTCGATCATCCGCTGCGTCTGCCGGGCCTTGGCCGCCTGCTTCTCGCTGGCCTCGGCGCGGAACTTGCGGACGAACTTGTCGTTGTCGGTGGCCTTGCGTCGCGCGTTGCGCACTCCCTGGGCCATCCAGTTGCGCTGCGTCAGCGCGCGCTCCTTGAGGCCCGAGAGGGTGCCGGCGTACTGCTCGAACGCCTCGCGGGCGTGCCGGCGCGCTACGGCGCGCTCCTCGAGATAGCTGTCGTAGCCGCCGTCGTAGGTCCCGACCTGTTGCTGGTGGAGGTCCAGCTCGACGATGCGGTTGACCGTGCGGGCGAGGAACTCCCGGTCGTGGCTGACGATCATCGTCGGCGTCCGCAGGCCCTGGACGAACCTCTCCAGCCGCGCCAGCCCGTCCAGGTCGAGATCGTTGGTGGGCTCGTCGAGGAGCAACACGTCGTAGCGGGAGAGCAGCAGCGCCGCGAGCCCCGCGCGCGCCGCCTGCCCGCCGGACAGCGCCGTCACGGGTGTGTCGAGGTCGACCCCCGAAGCTTGTCCTTCAGGTGGAATGACGAGCCCGACGTCGGCCACGACCGCCGCGGCCCGCTCGTCCAGGTCCGCTCCGCCGAGGGCGAGCCAGCGGTCGAGTGCGGTGGCGTACGCGTCGTCCGCCCCGGGCGCGCCCTCGCCCAGCCGCACCGCGGCACCGTCCATCGCCGCCTGCGCCGTGTCCACACCCGTGCGCCGGGACAGGAAGGCGCCGACGGTCTCGCCGGCACGCCGGTCGGGCTCCTGGGGAAGATGGCCGACGGTTGCGGTCGGCGGGCTGACGGTCACCGTGCCGTCGTCGGGCACCTGCTCGCCGGCGAGGATGCGCAGCAGCGTGGATTTGCCCGCCCCGTTGGGGCCGACCAGGCCCACGACGTCACCCGGGCTGAGCACGAGGTCCAGCCCGGAGAACAACATGCGGGCGCCGTGGCCGGCAGCGAGGCCGGTGGCGTTGAGGGTCGCGCTCATCTCCTGCCCGACGGTACCCAGCTCGCCGATAGGGGCGGGGGCGAGTGGGGTAGACCCGAGTCATGACACAGGTTCCGACCATCGCACTGAACAACGGCGTGGAGATCCCACAGTTCGGCTTCGGCGTCTTCCAGGTCCCGCCGGAGGACACCGCGCAGGTGGTGCGCAAGGCGTTCGACGCGGGTTACCGCCACATCGACACCGCCCAGATGTACGAGAACGAGGAGGGTGTCGGGCGAGCGTTCGCGGACTCGGGCCTGTCCCGCGATGAGGTCTTCATCACCACCAAGCTCGGCAACGACGGTCACGGCCACGACGCAGCGCTCCGCGCCCTCGACGGCAGCTTGGCGCGGCTGGGCCTGGAGTTCGTCGACCTGTTCCTGATCCACTGGCCGCGACCGCGGGAGGGCCGCTACGTGGAGACGTGGCAGGCGTTCGAAAAGCTCGCGGCCGAGGGCAAGGCCCGCTCCATCGGCGTCTCGAACTTCACCGTCGAGCACCTGGAGCGGCTGGCCGCGGAGACCGACACGGTGCCCGCCGTCAACCAGATCGAGCTGCACCCGCGCTTCGTCCAGCTCGAGCTGCGTGACTACCACCGCGAGCACGGGATCGCGACCGAGGCGTGGAGCCCGATCGGGCAGGGCGGCGACCTCCTGCAGGACCCCACGCTCACCGGGCTCGCCGACAAGTACGGCAAGTCGCCCGCGCAGGTCGTGCTGCGCTGGCACGTGCAGCTGGGCAACATCGTCTTCCCCAAGTCGATGCGGCCGGAGCGGATGCGGGAGAACATCGACGTCTACGACTTCGAGCTGTCCGACGACGACATGCAGGCCGTGAGCGCACTGGACACCGGCAGCCGGACGGGCCCGAACCCGAACACCTTCGGCTGATCCCCACCCGCGCGAGTCGCTACGAATGGGCGCGCGAGTCGCTACGAACGGGCGCGCGAGTCGCTACAAAGTGGCGCGCGAGTCGCTACGAACGGGCGCGCGAGTTGACGGTCTCTGCGCGTGAACGACCGCTGAGCGACAGCAGCGGTGCCCACCCGAGCCGCGGGGGGGCACCGCGCGCGTGCGGGGGCGTCAGAAGGCGTACCGCACGCGCAGCCCCGGGGGACGCGCCGCGATCAGGTGCTGCAAGGCGCTGA
>JAQSWF010000102.1 GCA_029266775.1 Pseudonocardia sp. | reverse complement strand
CACGTCAGCAGGTACTTCTTGGCGTAGGCCGGCGAGCCGTCACCGGGACTGCCGGTGCGGCGGGCGGCCATGACCGTCTGCAAGCGCTGCCAGGTCGCCCGGTCGAAAACCGGTTCCCACTTGCCGGCGTAGTCCTGGTCGTCCAACCGGCGGATGCCGCCGTAGCGGGGGTTCTCCAGCAGCTTGCGGACGGTCAGCTTGTTCCACTCGTAGCCGCCGGTGCTGAGGTGGCCGTTGCCGTTCAGCCAGTAGGCGACGCCCCGGTAGCTGTGGCCGGACAAGATCATCTCGCCCATGCGGCGGACGACGGGACCCTCTACAGGGTGCAGCGTCAGTCGGTCCGGGTTGTAACCGTAGGGGCGCTTCGAGCTGTGGGGGACACCAGCCTCCGCCCGCTGCTTGTTGGCGAGCTTGTGCCGGGCGGACTTGGTCTCCATCTCGGCCCGGGCGACGCTGACCAGGACGCGGGCCACCAGCCGGCCGGAGGGGGTGGCGAGGTCGATGTCGCCCTCGACAGTGACGACCCGGCCGCCATGCGCCTCGCTGAGGTTGATGAGCGTCTCCAGCTCGTCGTTGAGGCGGAACAGCCGGTCGATGCGCAGGACGACCACGCCGTCAGCAACTTGGCGCTCCAGCATGCCGATGACCTGCTTGAAGCCGGGGCGTCCGGCCTTGGAGGCGGAGCGGTTGTTCTCGACGATCTCCTCGGCCACGGTCCAGCCTCGGGAGTCGCACAGCCGCCGGCACTCCGACCGCTGGCGCTCGATGGCCAGCTCGTTGCCTTCGCGGTCCTT
Source organism: Pseudonocardia sp. (assembly GCA_029266775.1). Taxonomy (GTDB): domain Bacteria; phylum Actinomycetota; class Actinomycetes; order Mycobacteriales; family Pseudonocardiaceae; genus Pseudonocardia. The sequence continues at coordinate 9,864 of JAQSWF010000102.1, read as the reverse complement.
CGACTGTCTGAGATAGATGACCGCACGCATGGGCGGGGTTCCTGCTTACCAAGATCAACTATACGTCTGACCGCCCTATTACGCAACATTCGGAGGCCCGACCACCCCCGTGCCGTCACGCAGCCGTACCGGCAGGTGCGTGACGGTGTCGCGGTGCAGCGCCGCCACCCGTGCGGGGTCCGGCGCCGCGGCGTCGGCGAGCACGCACACGTCCGGGGCGGACCGGCCCGGACGTTCGCCGACGGCAACGCCGGGAGCAACGCGACACACGGCATCGACGATCACCTGGGACCGCGGCCGGCCGCGGTCGCCGTCCAGCAGCCCAGTGCCCAGGTCGCTCTCCCGAACCAGACCGCCGGCCCCGGCTTCGAGCCGCACCGTCCCGACCCCGGCCAACGCCAGGCCGATGTCCGTCCCCGTGGCCAGGAGACCGTCACCGACGATGGTGATCACCGCCCCGGCGCGCAGCCGGGCGATCCGTTCCGGACCGGCGGCATCGACGAGTGCTCCGACGTCCACCAACCGACCGAGCAGATCGTCCACCTCCTTCCTGCCGGCACCCCCGGAGACGGCGCGGGCCGTCAAGCCGTCCCGCTCGACCGGCGCGACCAGCTCGTCGAGCAACCGCGCCAGCGGCGGGGGCAGATCGTCGACGACCAGCGCCGTCCGCGGGTCCAGCCCGAGCTGCCGGGACGACGGCCCGCGCCGGAGCAGCGAGCGGTGCGGCGCGAGCCGCAGAGTGCGGGGGAGCCCGGGCGGCCGCTCGGGCGCGGAGTTTTCGACGGGACGGGAAAGGGACACAACGCGAGAGTGCCGGCCGCGCGGAGCTCGTGCATCCGGCTGTCCACAGGCCTGGCCGGTCCTGTGGACACCTCCGCCGGGTCACCGTCGCCGGGATAGTCTGAGCTCGTGGTGAAGCCCCCGGTCGTCGAGGTACGTCGGAGCGAGCGTCGCCGTCGGATGGTGAGCGCCCGGCGCGAGGGCGACACGGTGATCGTCTTCATCCCCGGCTGGATGAGCGAGTCGGAGGAGACCCGCTGGGTGGACGAGATGGTGCGCCGTCTCGAGCGCAGCGAGGCCCGCCGCCGGTCGCCGGCGCGCACTGGGGATGAAGCACTCCGCCGGCGCGGCGTCGAGCTGTCGCGCCGCTACCTGAAGGGCCGCGCCGAGCCCACCACCGTGCGCTGGGTCCCGGCAATGAGCACGCGCTGGGCCTCGTGCACCCCCGCGGACGGCACGATCCGCGTCAGCGAGCGGCTCCGGGACGCGCCCAGCTGGGTGGTCGACTACGTGCTGGTCCACGAGCTGGCCCACCTGCTCGAGCCCGGGCACGACGACGCCTTCTGGGCATGGGTGCGCCGCTACCCCCGCACGGAGCGCGCGATGGGCTACCTCGAAGGGCTCTCCGCGGCGGCGGGGCTGGGCCTCGTGGGCACGGACGGCGACACCCCCGCCACCCTGGACGACGCGCCCGGCACCGTCGCCGCCGGGTGAACCCGGGGCGTCCGGCCCGCCTTCAGCTCTTCAGCTCTTCGGCTCGTCCGTGGTCGCGTCCGGATCGGCCGGGCTGTCGTCGCCCTTCGCGCCGTCGTCGCCGGTGGTGCCCGCCTCGCGCATCGTCCGCTCCAGCTCGGCGATGGGGTCGGCCAGCTCCTCGCGGGAGACGAACGCCGCAGGGTCGTCGAGGTCGTCCGCCGACGGGATCAGGTCCGGGTGCGCCCACAGCGCGTCCCGCCCGGCGGTGCCGCGCTGCTCGCCCAGGAGTCGCCACAGTTCGGCGGCATTGCGCAGCCGGCGAGGCCGCAGCTCGAGGCCGACGATCGTGGCGAACGTCTGCTCGGCCGGTCCGCCCGACGCGCGCCGGCGCCGCAGCGTCTCGCGCAGAGCCTCCGCTCCCGGCAGTCGCTCGCCCACGGCGTCCGTGACGACGGCATCCACCCAGCCCTCGATGAGCGCGAGCAGCGTCTCGAGCCGGGCCAACGCCGCCTGCTGAGCCGGTGTGGTCTGCTGCTCGAACATGCCGGAGCGCATGGCCTCTTCGATCGCGCCCGGGTTCGACGGGTCGATGCCCTGCGCCAGCTCCTCGATCCGAGAGGTGTCGACGGTGATGCCGCGCGCGTACTCCTCGACGGTGCCGAGCAGCCGCTCCCGCAGCCAGGGCACGTGCACGAACAGGCGCTGGTAGGCAGCCTCGCGGGCGGCGAGGTAGATCATCACCTCGCTGGCGGGGCGGTCCAGGCCGGCGGTGAACTTCTCGATGTTCTCGGGCAGGAGCGCCGCGGTGCCGTTCGGTCCGACGGGCACCCCGACGTCTGTGGAGCTGAGCACCTCGGCGGCGAGCTGTGCGAGCCCGTTCCCGAGCTGGCTGCCGAACGCGAGGCCGCCCATCTGGCCGAGCATCGCGAGCATCGGACCCGCCGCCGAGCGGACCTCCTCGGGCAAGGCTTCGACCCATGCGGCCGACACGCGATGCGCCACCGGGTCGCACAGCCGCTGCCACGTGGGCATGCTCGCCGTCACCCACTCGGTCGCCGACCAGGCCGCGACCTCCGTCGCTCCGGCGGGGAACGTGGTGGCGGGGTCGAGCCACAGCTCGGCGAGCTTCACCGCGTCCCGCACGGCGGAGCGCTGGGCGTCCGTCAGCGAGGAGCTGGTGGCTGCCAGGCGCTGCTTGGCGAGCTGTGCGGCGAGGTCGTAGTTGACGGGCCCGCCGCCGGTGTTCTGCGCCTGGCTGAGCATCTGGCCGAGCTGGGTCAGCATCTGCCCGAGCTGGCTCACGTCGAACCCGCCGGGCGGCATCCCCGGCATTCCTCCCGGCATGCCGGGAAACCCTCCGCCAAGTCCAAACGGATCGCGTGGGTCGGGGTCCCGGTTCGGATCCCGGTCTGGGTCGCGGTCCGCGGAACCGAAGCCGAACCCGAACGGCGGGTCGTTCGTCATGCCCACACGGTACGCGGAACGGGCCCGCGGGGGTCCCACGCAGGTGCTCAGGATCGACGCCGCAGCCGAGCAAGGCGGAGGTCCACAGGCGGAGGACTACCCTCTCGACATCGTGGGCCGCCCATCGAGCACGCTGCTGTCCGCCGCGCTGCTCGCGGCCGTGCTCGCCGTGCTCGGCACCGTCCTGCCGGTGCCGATGGTCGCGCTGGGCCCCGGCCCGACCTACGACACGCTCGGCCTCGTCGGCGGCACCCCGGTCGTGTCCGTCGACGGGCTGCCGAGCTATCCCACCTCGGGGCAACTGAACATGACCACCGTGTCGGTCTCGGACCGGTTGACCTTTCCCCAGGTGTTGCGGGCGTGGGTCGCCCGCGATCGCCAGGTGGTACCGCGGAGCCAGATCTTCCCGCCGGGCAAGACCGACGAGGAGGTCCGCGCGGAGAACACCCAGCAGCTCAGCGCGTCCGAGACGAACGCCGAGCTGGCCGCGATGAACGAGCTCGGCATCCCGACGCGGGTGGTGGTCGGAACGGTCGTGCCGGAGACGCCGGCGGCCCGGGTCCTCGAAGACGGCGACGAGCTCGTCGCCGTCGCCGGCCGTCCGGTCTCCACGCCGGTGGCGGTGTCCGAGGCGTTGGCGGGCACCGCGCCGGGGCAGACCGTGCGAGTCACCTACCGGCGGGGCGGGCTCGAGCAGAGCACCGACGTCGAGCTGGGCGCGAGCCCGGATCGGCAGCAGGGCCTGCTCGGCGTGCGCCCGACCGTCGAGCCGCGCTCCGGCGACATCCGGATCAGCCTCGGCGACGTCGGGGGCCCGTCGGCCGGTCTCATGTTCGCCCTCGCCCTGGTCGACAAGCTCTCGCCGGGGGAGCTCACCGGCGGTCGCTTCGTCGCCGGCACCGGCTCCATCGACACGGCGGGCGACGTGTCGCCCATCGGCGGTATCTCGTTCAAGATGAATGCCGCCCGCGACGCCGGCGCAACGGTGTTCCTCGTTCCCGACGACAACTGCGCCGAGGCGAGGTCGGCCGCACCGGCCGGGCTCGAGCTCGTCCGGGTCGCCGCGCTGGGCGACGCCGTTCGTCAGCTCGAGGCGCTGAACGACGGCGAGCCGGTCGTCTGGTGCTGATGCGGACCCCGGTCATTTTCCGCACCGCCCGGCGCACGGGAACCCCACACACCGTCCGTAGAGTTAAGCACCAGGACGGAGGGCGCATCGTCGCCGTCACCCCGTCTGACGACTCACGAGCACTGGAGCGTGTCCCGTGGCCATGCGGCCCCCGGTGGGAGCCCCGACGCTGAACCGGCGCACCCGGATCCTGCTCGCCGCGGCGGGCCTGCTGGTGCTGCTGCTTCTCGGCGGGTCCCGCTTGATCTCCTTCTACGTCGACTGGCTCTGGTTCGGCGAGGTCGGCTACCGCGACGTCTTCAGCACGATCGTCTTCACCCGGATCCTGCAGTTCCTGCTCGGGGCGCTGGTGATCGGCGGGGCCGTCGCGCTGTCGTTGTGGATCGCCTACCGGTTCCGTCCGGTGTTCGTCCCGGTGTCCGGCCCCGAAGACCCGATTGCGCGCTACCGCACGGTGATCATCTCGCGGCTGCGGCTGTTCGGGATCGGCATCCCGGTGCTCGTCGGGGTGGTGGCCGGGCTCGCGGCGCAGGGCGACTGGCGCACTGTGCAGCAGTTCCTGCACTCCACAGCGTTCAACGTCACGGACCCCGAGTTCGGCATCGACATCAGCTTCTACGCGTTCGAGCTGCCCTTCTATCGCTGGGTGCTGAGCTGGCTGTTCGTCGCGGTCACCGTCAGCTTCATCGTCGCGCTGATCGCGCACTACCTGTTCGGCGGCATCCGGCTCACCGGCCGCGCCGGCCAGATCTCGCCGGCAGCGCGCGCACAGCTGGCCGTGCTGGCCGGGGTGTTCGTGCTGCTCAAGGCTGTTGCCTACTACCTGGACCGCTACGAGCTGCTCTACTCGCGCCGCAACCCGACCTTCACCGGTGCCACCTACACCGACCTGAACGCGGTGATGCCGGCGAAGCTGATCCTGCTGTTCATCTCGATCATCTGCGCGGCCGCGTTCTTCGTCGCCGTGTTCCGGCGCAACCTGCAGCTGCCGGCGATCGCGGTGGTGCTGCTGGTGCTGTCCAGCGTCCTGGTCGGCGCGGCGTGGCCCGCCGTGCTGCAGCAGTTCATCGTCGCGCCGAACGCGAACGAGCGCGAGGCACCGTCTATCCAGCGCAACATCGACGCCACCCGGCAGGCCTACGGGCTGACCCCGGACAAGGTGGAGACGCTGCCGTACACGGGCACGTCCGAGGCCACGCCCGCCGCGGTGGCCGGCGACCGCAACACGATCCCCAACATCCGCCTGCTCGACCCCAGCAAGGTCGGCGATACGTTCACGCAGTTCCAGCAGCGCCGCAACTTCTACGGTTTCCCGGAGAACCTGGACATCGACCGGTACACGGTCGACGGCCAGACCCAGGACTACATTGTCGCGGCGCGCGAGCTCAACAGCGACGGGCTGGTCAACAACCAGCAGGACTGGATCAACCGGCACCTCGTCTACACCCACGGCAACGGGCTGGTGGTCGCGCCGGCGAACGAGATCAACGCGCAGCTGCAGGACACCGGCGGCCAGGGCGGTCTGCCGCGGTTCACCAGCATCGACACGGGGACCGCCGCGTCGGCGCCCGAGGGCCTTCGGGTGACGGAGCCCCGCATCTACTACGGCGAGCTGATCACCGACTACTCGATCGTCGGCGCCGAGGACGGCGCGGCGCCGCGCGAGTACGACTCGGACACGCAGAGCTACACCTACACGGGCCGGGGCGGCGTGCCGCTCGGCAACCTGGTCAACCGCCTGGTGTTCTCCCTGGTGCACGGCGAGCGGAACATCCTGTTCAACGCCTCGATCAGCGATAACTCGAAGATCATGTACGTCCGGAACCCGGCGGACCGGGTGAAGGCGGTGGCCCCGTGGCTGACGCTGGACACGGACCCGTACCCGGCGGTCGTGGACGGGCGCGTCACCTGGATCGTCGACGGCTACACGACGCTGGCGAACTACCCGTACGCCGAGCGGATGTCGCTGGGCGACGCCACGGCCACGGCGCTGCAGGGCGTGCCGCGGCTGCCCGACGAGGAGATCAGCTACATCCGCAACTCGGTCAAGGCCACGGTCGACGCCTACGACGGCACGGTCACCGTCTACGGCTTCGACGAGACCGACCCCGTGCTGCGGACCTGGGCATCCGCGTTCCCGGACGTGGTCAAGCCCGCCTCGGCGATCTCGGACAGCCTGCGGTCGCACCTGCGCTACCCGGAGGACATGTTCAAGGTCCAGCGCGAGCTGCTGACCGAGTACCACGTCGACACCCCGGGCGAGTTCTTCTCCACGGTCTCGTTCTGGGACGTGCCGTCCGACCCGACGGTGCAGGGCGCCGCCGGCACCGCCGGCTCGGCCCAGCCGCCGTACTACCTGCTGGCCGGGCTGCCGAACCAGGATGGCGCGACGTTCCAGCTCACCAGCGCCCTGGTGAGCCGCGCCCGGCAGTTCCTGTCGGCCTACGTGTCGGCGAGCTCCGATCCGGCGAACTACGGAAAGCTCACGGTGCTGGAGCTCCCGGCGGAGACGCAGACGCTCGGGCCGCAGCAGGTCCAGGCCCAGTTCCTCGGGTCACCACAGGTCAGCCAGGAGCTCAACCTGTTGCGCCAGAACCAGACGACGATCGAGTACGGCAACCTGCTCACTCTCCCGGTGGCGGGCGGCCTGCTCTACGTCGAGCCGGTGTACATCGAGCGCGCGGGGCAGAGCGCGTCGTACCCGGTGCTGGCGCGGGTGCTCGTCAGCTACAACGGCCGGGTCGGCTACAGCGCGGACCTCGCCGCGGCCCTGGAGCAGGTGTTCGGCGCCGGTGCGGGCACCGCGGCCACGGCGCCGGGCGCGCCCGCCCAGCCGGCTCCGGGTGGTCTCGCCCTCCCGGCCCCGGCGAACGCGGACCAGGCGGCCGCCGCCGCGGAGATCGGGTCGGCGATCAGTCAGCTGCGCTCCGCGCAGCAGTCGGGCGACTTCGCCGCCCAGGGCCAGGCGCTCCAGGCGCTGGACCAGGCGGTGCAGCGCTACCAGCAGAGCCAGGCCGCCGCGCCCGCGGCGGCACCGGCCGCGACGCCGGGCGGCTGAGGCTCACACAACGCCGGTCGGCTGAGCCGCGAGACCGGCGGCGGCCGCACGACAACGTGCGCCCGGGACCGTGGTGGTCCCGGGCGCCCAGCTCTGCTCCGGTCTCCGGCGATCAACGCTTCGGGCGGAAAAGCTGCAGCGCTGCAGCTTTTGCGCCCCAAGCGTCGATCACGCCGGCTTGACGGCCGCTCACATGTCGTCCATGACCTCACACGGACGGCCGTCGAGGTCGTGCCACGTGAACCGCAGAGGGTCCCACCCGTCCCGGACCAGCGCGTTCTGCTTGCGGCGGTCCGCCCGGAGCCGTTCCGGGTCGACGTGCCACGCCCAGCCGTCCACTTCGACCGCCACCTTCTGAGCCGGATACGCAAGGTCGATCCGTGCCGGCCCATGCTCCGGCAGAAGGCGCGGTACATCGTGGGGAAGCGGACGTGGCGTTGCAGCGCCCGGTCGAGGAACACCGATCCCTCGGGCAGCACTGTCGCGGTCTCCAGCGCCGTGAGCGGCGGCGCGGTGAGCCACACATCTCGGGTGCCCATTACGTCGATCGGCAGGAGGTCTCGTCGACCGCCTGCCCTCTCCGGCGTGGGCGTCTGACGAAGCTCGGCACCCTGATCAATGTCCGGGGCGGAAAACCTGCGTGGCTGCAGCTCCAGCGCCCGAAGCGTCGATCAACCCGGGGAGCCCGCCGTCTCGAGCCTCCGCGGCGCCCCCACCGCATCGTCCACCGAGGACGTGTAGACTCAGCTGCACAACAGCACGACGGCGCGGGGTGGAGCAGCTCGGTAGCTCGCTGGGCTCATAACCCAGAGGTCGTAGGTTCGAATCCTACCCCCGCTACCAGCGCAAACGGCCCTCAGGGATTCCCTGGGGGCCGTTTGCGTCCCCGCGCTCGCCCTGACCGTCGCGGCTGTGCGGCAGTGTGACGACATGGACGACCTGGGCCCGGCCGACTGGCCGCCCGGACTGCCGCCGCTCGCCCACACGGTGCCCCTGTCCGGCGGGTTCGTCTGCCGTGTCCTGGCCGGCACCCTGACCGACGGACGTGCGGTGGTCGTGAAGCGCTGCCCGTACCCGGCCGACGTCGAGGCCGACGGGCTGATGGCGATCGCGGCTGCGGGCGCACCGGTTCCCGCAGTGCTGGGCGCACAGGGCGACGTGCTCGTCCTGGAACGCGTTGGCGGAGACGGAACATCGCCGGACTGGGCAGCGCTCGGCCGTGCGGTTGCTCGCGTGCACCGCATGACGGGCCCCCGGTACGGCTGGCACCGTGACAATGCCAGCGGCCGGATCGTGCAGCACAACGGCTGGTGCGACGACTGGCCCGCGTTCTTCGTCGAACGCCGCGTGCGGGTGCACCTGCCCGACCGGGCCGTGCCCGAGCCGCTGCGCCTGCGCCTCGAGCGGGCCTGTGCGGGGCCGCTGCCTGCGCTACTGCCGGTCCGGCCGCCGGCCTCGCTGACCCACGGTGACCTGTGGGCCGGCAACGTCGTCGACGGCCGGTGGCTGCTCGACCCGGCCGTCGCCTACGCCGACCGCGAGCTGGACCTCGCCTACATGGACGGCTCGGCCGGGCTGCCCGCCGAGTTCCACGCCGCCTACCGGGCCGAGTGGCCGCCCGACCCGGGCTACGCACGCCGCCGCCCGGCATTGCAGCTGCACACGCTGCTGGTCCACCTGCGTCACTTCGGTGAGCGCTACGTCCCCCGGATCGAGGCGGTGCTCGACGGCTACGGCTGGTGAGCGCCCGGCCGCGCGGACATCAGTCGGCGGGCTCCAGGTCGAACGCCTCGTCCCCCAGCCAGATGCGCAGGCCCTCGCCGTCGTCGGTGATGTAGCCGTCCTCCTCCTCACCGAGCTCCCGCAGCGCGCCGAGAGCCCGCCTGCTGATCTCGATGCGCCCGTCGCCGAGATCGCGCGGCCGGTACTCGCGGGCCAGCCGGGCCGTGCGGCACTCCGTCGCCAGCCATCGGGCGTTCTCCGCGCCGACATCGCCCATCCAGCTACGGGTCGTCATCGGGCGAGTATCCGACGACGATGGCACCGTGACGACGCCTCGGAGGATGCGACACTGCCGGGGCGCAGCGTGCAACCGCCGAGGGAGCAGGGGGAGCTCGTGACCAGTGTCCGGCCCGGTCGGGGACGTCGACGACCGTTTCCGGGCCTGCGTCCGCCGGTGCCAGGGCAGCGCGGCCCCGGCGCCGGCATGCCGCGACCGGACGGCGTCGTCGCGAACGGCGCGCATCGCGAGGATGACCCGGTGGCCCCCGACCGGACGGTGCAGGATCGGCCCGCTCCGGACGATGCAGAGCCCCGGACGCCCGCCGAGGTCGCGGTGGCAGCGCAACGACCGCCCCCCGACGAGGCCGTCCGCTACGGCCTGCGGGTCGCGGCGGGCTACGCCTGGCGTGCGGTGGCCGTCGCGGTCGCGGTGTACCTGGTTTTCGTCGCGCTGGGCCGGCTGCACTTCGTGGCCGTCTCGCTCTTCGTCGCGTTGCTGCTCACCGCGCTGTTGCGGCCCTTGACCGACCTGCTGGCCGAGTGGGTCCCGCGCAGTCTCGCGGTCGCGATCGCGATGATCCAGGCGTTCGTGTTCGTCGGCGCCATGGTCACGTTCGTCGCGACCTCCGTCGCGGGACAGTTCGGCGGCCTGGCGAGCCAGTTCGCCACCGGCATCGCCGAGATCGAGGCGCTGCTCTCCGGGCCGCCGCTACGGCTTCCCGCGGGCGAGCTGACC
>JAQSWF010000101.1 GCA_029266775.1 Pseudonocardia sp. | reverse complement strand
ATGCGACCACCAGCCGCCGCCATCTCGGCGCTGCCTCCGCGCGCGACGTGCCACGTCCCGGAGGTTCTTCTTGTCGTCCCCCTTCGCTCGTCGTGCCCCCCGCACGGCGAACGCCTCGTCGTCCCGCCGCCCCGCCGGCGGTGGCCGACGCCGACCCCGCGGATCCGGCAGCGCCACCGCCGCGACCCTCGCCCCCGCCATGCCGGCCGAGGTTCTCTGGACCGTCCCGGAAACCGGGATGCCCACCTTCGCCGATCTCGGCCTGCCCGCGCCCGTGCTGCGTGCGCTCACGGCCGGTGGCTTCACCACGCCGTTCCCGATCCAGGCCGCCACCCTGCCCGAGACCCTCGCCGGCCGTGACCTGCTCGGCCGCGCGCAGACCGGCTCGGGAAAGACGCTGGCGTTCGGTCTCGCGCTGCTGTCCCGCCTCGACGGCGGGCGCTCGCAGGCTCGTCGCCCGCGCGGCCTCGTGCTGGTCCCGACCCGGGAGCTCGCCCAGCAGGTCGTCGATGCCGTGGCGCCGTACGCGAAGGCGCTGGGCCTGACCGTCACCGCCGTGGTCGGCGGGCTGTCGTTCCACCGGCAGGCCGCCGAGCTGCAGCGCGGCGTCGACCTCCTGGTCGCGACCCCCGGCCGGCTGACCGACCACACGAAGCAGCGGACGTGCGACCTGTCCGCCGTCGAGGTCACGGCGGTCGACGAGGCCGACCGGATGGCCGACATGGGGTTCCTGCCCCAGGTCCGGGCGATCCTCGACCTGACCCCCGCGGACGGCCAGCGGTTGCTGTTCTCCGCCACGCTCGACGGCGAGGTCGCGACGCTGGTCCGTCGCTACCTGCACGACCCGGTGACGCGGGCGGTCGCCTCGTCCACCGCGCAGGTCGAGACGATGGACCACCACCTGCTGGTCGTCGACAGCGCGGCGAAGCCCCGGGTGGTCGTCGAGATCGCGGCTCGCGACGCCCGCACGATCCTGTTCGTCCGCACGAAGCACGGCGTCGACCGGTTGGTCAAGATGTTGCGGCGACAGGGCGTCGTCGCCGGCGCCCTGCACGGCGGCAAGGCGCAGAACGCCCGCAACCGCGCGATCGCCGAGTTCAAGGAGGGCCGCACTCCGGTCCTCGTCGCCACGGACGTTGCCGCGCGGGGAATCCACATCGACGACGTGAGCCTGGTCGTACACGTGGACCCGCCGGCCGACCCGAAGGACTATGTGCACCGCGCCGGTCGTACCGCCCGCGCCGGCGAGTCGGGAACGGTCGTCACGCTGGTCACACCTCCCGAGCAGCGCGAGGTCGAACGGCTCACCCGGCAGGCCGGCGTGCGGGCGACCGTGACCGACGTCGCTCCCGGAGACACCTCGTTGGTCGAGATCACGGGAGCCCGCAGCCCGAGCGGCGAGCCGGTGGCCGAGGCACCGAAGCCGGCTCCCGTGCCGCGGCGACGCACCACGGGTCGCGGGCGCTCGGGTGCGCGCGTCCGCTCCCGGGCCGCCTGACCTTCTTCGACCGGCTCACGCCAGGCCGAGCACCGAGAGCGCCAGGCGCGCCGCCGCGCCGCCGTCCGTCTCCGCGACGGCGAGCGCGGCGGGCACGTCGAGGTCCGCGGCGAGCGCGACGCTGACCGCCCGGGTTGCCGCCGACATCTCGTCCGTGCCGCGCGCCGCGGCCGCGTACAGCCGCTCGAGCCGTGCCGCGGCGCGCTCGAGGGCAGCGGGCTCGAAGTCCCACGGCTGGGCCCAAGGACGGTCGATCAGCAGCAGGCGCAGCGCCGCGGGCGGGTACCGCTCGACGACGTCGGAAACGAGGACGAGGTTCCCGGCCGACTTGGCCATCTTCTCGCCCGCCACATGCACCGTGCCGACGTGCAACCACGCCCGGGCGAACGGGCGTACGCCGGTGACGGTCTCCACCATGGACGCCTCGTAGGCGTGGTGCGGAAACTGCAGGTCCTTCCCACCGACATGCAGGTCCAGCGACGGGCCGAACGTCGTCAGCGCCATCGCAGCGCACTCCGCGTGCCAGCCGGGCCGCCCTTCGCCCCACGGGCTGGGCCACGCGGGCTCGCTCGTTCCCGCTCCCGGGCCGGCGACGCGCCAGACGGCGACGTCGAACGGGTCGTCGCGGTCGTCACCGAGCGCCGCATTACCGGCGGCGAGCTCGACCTCCTCGGCCATGGCCCGCGCGCGGTCGGCGGCCAACCCGACCCGGGCCGGCACATGCGCACCGCGAAACCAAACCGTTCCCCGTCGCTCGTAGGCGGCACCAACCTCCAGCAGCGCCTCACCCAGCGCGACGACCTGCGCGACGTGGTTGTGCGCGCGGGGCTCGTGTGTGGGCCGGCGAACACCGAGGACGGCCATATCGCGGTCGAACCGGAACTGCTGCACTGCGGCGAAGCTGTCGAACCGTGATCCCGCCCGTGCCGCGGCCGCGTCGAGGACGTCGTCGACGTCGGTGACGTTGCGACACACCTCGACGTCCACCCCAGCGTGCCGCAGCGCCCGCGCCGCGACGTCGCCCCACACGAAGGTCGCGGCGTGTCCCAGGTGGGTCGTGTCGTAGGGCGTGATCCCGCAGACGTACATGCGGGCCCGGCCGACGACCGGCACCGCCCGACCGGCGACGCGCAGCACCGTCATCCGTCCCGGCTCGCGCCACGGCGGGCAGCGCGGCGCAGTTGCAGGATCCGCAGGCTGCCGGGGATAGCGACGAGCAGGATGCCTGCGATCGCGGCGAGGAGCAGCGCGACCCCGAGGGGCAGCACGCCGTCGAACGCGAAGAACGAGATCTGCACCGGAGCGCCGTTCTGCAGGATGAACACGAGCAGCAACAGCAGGACGATCGCCGGGAGGATCAGCCCGACCCACAACCCGCCCGTGCGGGACCGCCGCGTGGTGGACGGGACCGGTTCGGTGGGCGCGGTGGCGTCCGGCAGCGCCACCGGCAGCATCCCGGGGTCGGTGACGGGGTCGGCGGTGGGATCGGACGGCCCCACGCTCCCGTGTGCGGGTGCGGCGCCGGCCCGTCTCGCGTCGTCGCTCATGTCGTGTCCCTTCCGTCCCCAGTGTGCGGCAGCCGTCGCGCTCGGGCAGGTGCGAGTTTCCCCGACGGAGCTGCCGAACCGTGCCGCCCACGCCGCCGGAACCCAATGCGTGTCCTGTGGATCAACGCCGCAGCGGAGCGAGGCGGAGGTCCACAGGTGAAATGGCTAGATTCGACGAGTGCGCCACCACGACCTCATCGTCATCGGCTCCGGCTCGGGCAACTCGTTCCTCGACGCCCGGTTCGCCCCACTCGACGTGGCGCTGGTCGACGGTGGCACGTTCGGTGGCACGTGCCTGAACGTCGGCTGCATCCCGACGAAGATGCTCGTGCATCCCGCCGATGTCGCGCGCTCCGTCGAGCGCGCCAGCCACCTCGGCATCGACGCCGCGGTGGACAAGGTGCGGTGGACCGACGTGCGCGCCCGCATCTTCGGGCGCATCGACCCCATCTCGGCGGCGGGCCGTGACTATCGCACCTCCCGGTGCCCGCACATCACCTTCTACGAGGGGTACGCGCGGTTCACCGGTCCGCGCCGGCTGGTGGTCGACCTTCCCGGTGGGCCGGTCGAGCTCACCGCGGACCGCGTCGTCGTGGCCGCCGGCAGTCGCCCGACCGTGCCACCCGTGGTCGCGGAGTCCGGCGTCCCGTTCCACACCTCCGACACCGTCATGCGGATCGACGCGCTCCCCGAGCACGTGGTCATCCTTGGTTCGGGCTACATCGCCGCGGAGTTCGCGCACGTCTTCTCCGCGCTCGGCAGCGCCGTGTCCATCGTGGGCCGCAGCGCGCCGATGCTGCGCGGGCAGGACGAGACGGTCCGCGAGCGGTTCACCGAGCTGGCCCGCGGGCGGTGGGACGTCCACCTGGGCGCCGAGCCCGCCCGCGTGCGCGGCGACGGCGCCGAGGTCGTCCTGGACCTGGCCGACGACGCCGTGGTGCGTGGCGACCTCCTGCTGGTCGCCACCGGCCGCCGCCCGAACGGCGACCGGCTGGACCTGCGCCGGGCGGGCATTCCCACTCACCCCGACGGCCGGATCGTCGTCGACGAGTTCCAGCGCTCGCCCGCCGACGGGGTGTTCGCCCTCGGTGACGTCAGCTCACGCTTCCAGCTCAAGCACGTGGCGAACCGCGAGTCCACGGTGGTGGCGCACAACCTGCTGCACCCCGATGCGCTGCGGCGCACCGACCACCGGTTCGTGCCGTCGGCGGTGTTCACCGAGCCGCAGATCGCCGCCGTGGGACGCACCGAGCAGGAGTGCCGGGCCGATGGCCTGGACTACGCGGTGCGCGTCCAGGCCTACGGGGACGTGGCGTACGGCTGGGCGATGGAGGACGACACCGGCTTCTGCAAGGTGCTCGCGGAGCGCGGCACGGCCCGGCTGCTGGGCGCGCACCTGATGGGGCCGGAGGCGTCGATCGTCATCCAGCCGTTGATCCAGGCGATGTCGTTCGGGCTCGGGGCGAAGGAGATGGCGACCGGACAGTACTGGATCCACCCGGCGCTACCCGAGGTGGTGGAGAACGCGCTGCTCGGCCTACGCCTCTAGAGGTGGTGCAACGGCAGCGACTGCCGGATCGAACGGCACGGGCGACGGCTCCTCGCCGCGGATGCCGGCCACCAGAGCCGTGATGTCGGCCATGATCGCTCCCGTCGCGCCGTCCAGGGCGGTACGGGTTCGCGGGCCGTTGACCCAGCGCGACAGGTCCACCGGCGGTCCGGCCACCACCTGGACGGTCTTGCGCGGGAACGGCCGCGGGCGCCGCTCGGGCGGCAGCAGGTCCTGCGTCCCCCAGTTCGCGACCGGGATGACGGGCACCCCGGTGACCAGCGCGATCCGTCCGATCCCGTTCTTCGCCTTCATCGGCCAGCCGGCGGGGTCCGCGGTCAACGTGCCTTCCGGGTAGAAGACGACGATCTCGCCGCGGCGCAGCGCCTCGATCGCCTCCTTGTACGCGTCGGCGGCGCGCAGCGACGTCCGGTGCACCGGGATGTGCCCGCCACCTGCCATGACCGACCGGACGACCGGGATCGTCCAGAGCTCTGCCTTGGCAAGGAACCGCGGCATGCGCCCGTGCGAGATCGCGAAGGCGACGTCGTAAATCGGATCGACGTCGGACACGTGGTTGCACGCCAGCAGCGCGCCGCCCGTCTGCGGGACGTGCTCGCCCCCGCCGAACGCCACCCGGGCGCCGAACATCGTGAACGGCCACAGCGCCGCGATCGCGACGCCGAACCAGAACCCGGAACCGTGCCGGCGACGGGTGACGCTCAGCGCCAGGATCTCCCGCACGGTCATCGGCCGGGGCACCGGAGCCGCCATACGTCCTCCTCGACGTCCCGACCGATGATCCACGAGCCGTGCGCGACGGGCACCGGCGGATCGGCGGGCGGGGCGCTCAGCTGCGTCCGGCGGGGGTGAGGCCGGGGAGGCCGTCCAGGCTCGTGCCGTTCTTGTCGGCCTGGTAGGCGGCCACGCGCGCCTCGTCCCGGGTTCGCCAGACCGCGTCGAGGGTGGGGCGCTCCTCGACCAGCTCCATCCGCGGCACGCCGTATCCGCACGAGTCCGACACCCGCGTCACGTCCACGACGATCACCGACCGGATGTACGTCCGCCGGGTCGCGGCCGCCTCGCCGAAGCCCGCGAGCGCCTCGTCGAACCCCGGGTCGTCGGGCAGCACCGTCCGGCCGACGCCGTGCAGACAGACGATGGTCGGCTTGCCGGCGAACGAGCAGAACATCACGCAGATCCGACCGTTCTCGCGCAGGTGCGCGACGGTCTCGATGCCGCTCCCGATGAGGTCCAGGTAGGCGAAGGCGTGCTCGTCGACGACGCGAAACGTGCCGGTCTCGCCCTTGGGCGACAGGTTGACCCGCCCGTCGGCGGCCAGCGGTGCCGTGGCGACGAAGAACAGCGGCTGCTGCTGGATCCACCGGGCCAGCTCCGCCTCGATTCCGTCGTAGACCTTCGCCATCTCGCTCCCTACGGCACGGTCAGGATCTCGGCCCCGGTGGCCGTGACCAGGACCGTGTGCTCGAACTGCGCGGTGCGCCTGCGGTCCTTGGTGAGCACCGTCCAACCGTCGTCCCACATGTCGTACTCGACGGTGCCGAGCGTGATCATGGGCTCGATCGTGAACGTCATGCCCTCCTCCAGCACCGTGTCCACGCTCGGGTCGTCGTAGTGCAGCACCACCAACCCCGAGTGGAAGTCACGGCCGATGCCGTGCCCGGTGAAGTCGCGGACGACGCCGTAGCCGAACCGCCGCGCATAGCTCTGGATGACCCGTCCGACGACGTTGAGCTCCCGGCCCGGGCGCACGGCCCGGATCGCCCGCATCGTCGCCTCCTGCGTGCGCTCGACGAGCAGCCTATCCTCCTCCGCGACGTCCCCCGCGAGGAACGTCGCGTTCGTGTCGCCGTGCACACCGCCGACGAACGCCGTGACGTCGATGTTGACGATGTCGCCGTCCTGGATCACGGTCGAGTCGGGGATGCCGTGGCAGATCACCTCGTTCAGGCTGGTGCAGCACGACTTGGGATAGCCGCGGTAGCCGAGCGTGGACGGGTACGCGTCGTGCGACACGAGGAACTCGTGGACGACGCGGTCCACCTCGTCCGTGGTGGCGCCCGGGGCCACGACGGCACCCCCGGCGCGCAGGGCCTGCGCGGCGATGCGGCCGGCCACCCGCATGCGGTCGACGACCTCGGGCGGCTGCACCCAGGAGTCGGTGCTGCGCGTGGGAGCCGGCTTGCCCACGTACTCCGGCCGCGGAATGTGGACCGGCACGTCGCGGCGCGGGGAGACGACGCCGGGGGCGAGGAGCGTGCGGGTGGGCATGCGGCCAGTCTATGTCGGAGGCGCGTGCACGTTCGACGCTCGTACGGCTCGGCGACCCGGCCGGAGGCTCGTAGCTGGACTAGTGAAGTAGCTGGACTAGTGAACTAGCGCACGGCGCGGTGGGTCGCGGTACGCGACACGACTGCCGCGAGGCCCCGCCACCCGAGCAGCAGCACGGCCAGGCTGGCCGTGGCGACGACCGCGAAGCTGAGCGGCAGACTCCCCGTGAAGCCCGCCCGCAGCAGCAGCCCGATGCCCGCGGCACAGACCACGGCGACCGCACCGGCCCGCAGGCTCGCCGGCTCCCGACGCACGACCGGCGTCGCCCATGCCGCCACCAACCCGGCACCGAAGGGCGCCGCGGTGCCGATCAACCCGAGCAGGTCGTCCGCCTCGCCGTGGCTCAGCCGGCCGACCGCGGCGAACACCACCACCGCGACGGCGTCGGCCGCCCCCGCCAGCAGGGCCACCCGCGACTGCGCTCGGGGCAACATCGGGACAGCGTATCCCGCCCGGCCTCAACCCGGCACCGCTGTGAGGAACCGACCCGCCGTCACGACGGCGGGTTCCGACGACCCGCCGTCGACCACGAGGACGGCCATCGCGAGATCCCCTCGATAGCCGACGAACCATCCGTGCGCGCGACTCCCGTCGTTCGTCGATTCGGCGGTGCCCGTCTTGCCTCGCACCTCGCCCATGTCGACCAGCCGTGATGCGGTGCCTTCCGTGACGACGGCGCGCATCATCGCGCGCACCTGCTCCAGCGCCGCGGTGTCGGGAGCGACAGCCGGGGCGAGGACCTCGGTCGGGCGGCCGCTCACCAGCTGCGGCACGACGGGTGCGCCGCGCGCGACGGTCGCGGCGACGAGCGCCATACCGAAGGGGCTGGCCAGCACCTGTCCCTGCCCGAACGCGTCTTCGGCGCGCTGGACGACGTCGAGTGCGGGTGGCACGGCGCCGGTGATCGTGGTCAGGGTCGGGACGGCGAAGTCGGCACCCAGGCCGAGCTGCAGCGCGGCGGCGGTCAGCGCGTCAGGTGCCAAGCCGGCGCCGATCGTGGCGAACGTGGTGTTGCAGGACCGGGCGAACGCCCGCGTGAGCGGCACCGTGCCGAGGTCGATGCGCTCGGCGTTCGGCACCGGCCGCCCCCCGATCAGGGTCTGCGCCGGGCATGCGACGGGTGCATCCGCGCTCAGGCCGGCCTGCTCGATCCCGGCGAGCGCCGTGACGATCTTGAAGGTGGAGCCCGGCGGAAACCGGCCGGTGAGCGCGAGCGCCCCCGCCGCGTCGGCGGCGCCGTTCTGCGCGACGGCCAACACATCCCCGGTCGACGGTTGGATGGCCACCAGCATCGCCTGCTGCTGAAGGGGCTCGACGGCGTCTTCGGCGGCGGCCTGCAGCGTCCGGTCCAGCACGACCCCGACGGTGCTGCCCGGCTTCGGCGCCTCCTCGACCAGCGTGGCGACCGTGCTGCCCCCGGTGTCGACGGTGGCGACCGACCACCCCGCGATCCCATCGAGCTGCGGCGCGAGTCCGGTCCGCACCGCCGGCAGCACCTGGCGCGCGAAGTCCGCGTCCGGGGCGAGCAGCCGCTGGGACGTCGTGAAGCGGACGCCGGGCAGCTCGTGGATGGCGTTCTTCACCCCCAGGTAGTCCGTCTCGCGGAGCACCGCGACCGTGTAGGCGCGGCCGTCGGGGGTGCGCGCCGCACCATCGGTGATGGTCTGCGCGGTGATTGACGGCTCGATCGGCGAGAGCGCTTCGGCCAGTGCGCCGGTGACGGCGGGCAGGTCTCCGGCCTGCAGCCGGTCCAGCAGGATGGTCACCACGGGCGTCGCCACCAACAACGGGACGCCCGCCCGGTCCACCACCGGCGCGGGCTCGGCCGGGGTGGTGCTCAGGACGAGCCGCTGGCGGGCGGCCAGCTGCGGGTGCACCACGGTCGGCGCCCAGGCGACCGTCCACGCGGGGCCGTCACCGCCCGCGGTGCGGCGCAGGCCGACCTCGCCGACGTAGCTCCAGACGCGGCCCTGCCCGAGGTCCCACCGCAGGTCCAGCGAGGCCGTCGCCGCGTCCGACGCGGTGCGCACCTGCCCGACCTGCACGCTCAGGCTCGCAGGCGCCAGCTCGGCACGCACCGCTGTGAGCAGCTCGGTCGCGGCCGCGGGGTCGTCGGTGAGCGCAGCCGCGCCGCGATCGTCGCCTGCCGACCACGCCGCCGCGAACGCCTGCGCGGCCTCCTCCGGTCCGTCGCCCCCGAACAGCCCGCACCCGGCCACGCCCAGCACGACGACCAGGGCGGTCAGAAGGGCGAGCAGCCGCGTCACGAGCACGTGGGCAGTATGCCGAGGGGCACCGACACGAGCCGCCAAGCGTCGTCCAGGCGCGGACGGGACTTGCAGGAAAGCCACCTTCCTGCAACCAGGCTGCGTGAAGGTGGCTTTCCTGCAAGTCGGGCGGCAGCGCGTCACCGCGGCGAGTCCGGCCGGGCGCGGTGCTCGATCAGAACAGCACCGTCGCGAAGCTGCCGACCTGTCGGAAGCCGATCCGCGCGTACGCCTTGCGCGCCACCTGGTTGAAGCCGTTGACGTACAGGCTCGCGACCCGGCCCATGGCCGCCAGGCGGGCCGTCACCGCGGCCGTGCCTGCGGTCCCGAGCCCGTGTCCACGGCAGGCCGGGTGCACCCAGACCCCCTGGATCTGCCCCACGCCCCTGCTCAGTGCGCCGACCTCGGCTTTGAAGACCACCTGGTCGCCTTCGAAGCGGGCGAAGGCGCGGCCGGCGTTGACCAGCTCCGCGACCCGTGCCCGGTAGCCGACCCCTCCGTCACCGGCGCGCGGGTCGACGCCGACCTCCTCGGTGAACATCGCGACGGCCGCGGGCAGGTACCGGTCGAGCTCACTGATCCGGACTGGCCGCACGAGCGGATCCGGAGTGATCGTGGGGGGGCCGGCGAGCACCAGGAGCGGCTGGTCCGCGCGCACCTCCCGCGGCGGCGACCAGCGGCTCGACAGCTCGTCCCACAGCGGCAGGACGAGCTCCGCGCGCCCCACGATCGACGAGCAGCCGCGGCCGTACCGCCGGGCGCGGTCCGCGAAGCTGCGCAGTGCCTGCCGGCCGCCGTGCAGCGGCACGAGGTTCGCACCGGAGAAGCAGAGGCCGTCGATCCGGGAGCCGGTCGCCCAGATCTCGCCGCCGAGGCGCCACGGGTCCAGGCCGGCGAGCTCGACCCGGGCGGCGACCATGCACGTCGCGACCGGATCGGCGTCCAGAACGGCGCGCACCGCCACGCGATCCCGGTCGTCGAGCAGCCTCGCCCCGGAGACCCTCAGCACCCGTCAACGGTGCCATATCGTTCCCCGGGGTTCACCCCAGGTCCCGTCGTCAGGCCGACCAGGTTGTCAGCCGACGGTGACGACCGGCTCCTCGCCGGAGGGCTCCATCGTCTCAGCGATCTTCATCGCTTCGTCGATCAGCGTCTCGACGATCTGGTGCTCCGGCACGGTCTTGATGACCTCGCCCTTCACGAAGATCTGCCCCTTGCCGTTGCCCGACGCGACCCCGAGGTCGGCCTCGCGCGCCTCTCCCGGGCCGTTGACGACACATCCCATCACCGCGACCCGCAACGGCACCTCGAGCCCGTCCAGCCCGGCCGTGACCTCGTCGGCGAGCCGGTAGACGTCGACCTGCGCACGCCCGCACGACGGGCACGACACGATCTCCAGCTTGCGCGGCCGCAGGTTCAGCGACTGCAGGATCTGCGTGCCGACCTT
>JAQSWF010000100.1 GCA_029266775.1 Pseudonocardia sp. | reverse complement strand
AGGACGGCCCGGGCGGCCGCGGCCAACGGGTCGTCCGTCGACGCGAGCTCACCGGGCCGGTGCTCGTCCCACCACGCCACGACCGCGGTGCGGAACCCGGCGGACCTCTCGAGCTCCGTGAGCAGCGTCGGCCGCCCGAGCCGGGCCCGTTTGGCCGGGGTGAACCGGGCCAGCCGCCGCAGTGGCATCGGGACGTCGTCGACCGGCAGGCCGCCGACCGCCACCGCCGCCACCTCGGCCAGGCGGGAGCGCACCGACTCGGGCAGCCCCGTCCACGGCGGCACGCTGCGAGACGACTCGGCCGCCGGCACGTCCGGATGCATCGGCACACCCGGGTGCCGGTCACCGGACGTGTCTCCCATCGGATCAGGTTAGGGCGAGTCCCGCGGATCATCCAGCAAGCTGCGCGGCTCGCCCGGGGGAGATCCAGGGGACACGCTCTCGGGCACCGAGCCGTATGACCGCCGTCCGCGCAGTCCGGAATTGTCGGCCTGCCCGGGTAGCGTCCGCGCCCGTGCCCGCTCCCCCGCGCCACGCACCCTCTCCCCAGCTGTCGTTCGACGAGCTGGGCACCCCGCTGCGCGAGGTCACGTTCGTCGTGCTGGACATCGAGACCACCGGCGGCTCCGCAGAGCGCGATGTGATCACGGAGATCGGCGCGGTGAAGGTGCGGGGCGGGGAGCACCTCGGCGAGCTCGCCACCCTCGTCGACCCCGGGACGGGTGTGCCGCCACAGATCGTCGCGCTCACCGGGATCACCACCGCGCTGCTCGCCGGTGCGCCGCGGATTCCCGAGGTGCTGCCGCCATTGTTGGAGTTCCTCCGCGGCGCGGTGCTCGTCGCGCACAACGCCCCCTTCGACGCGGGGTTCCTGCGCGCGGCGTGCACGCGGCACGGTGCCACCTGGCCACGGCCACCGGTGCTCTGCACGGCCCGGCTCGCCCGCGCCGTCCTGAGCCGGGACGAGGCCCCGAGCGTCCGGCTCGCCGCCCTCGCGGAGCTGTTCGGCACCGCGACGAAGCCCACCCACCGCGCGCTCGCCGACGCCCGCGCCACCGTGGAGGTGCTGCACCGCCTCCTCGAGCGGATCGGGAACCTCGGCGTGCAGAGCCTCGAGGAGCTGCTGGCGCTGGCCCGCGACGCCGCGGCGCACCGCCCGACGACCCGTCAGCGGCAGAAGCGGCACCTGGCCGAGGCGGTGCCGTCCGCGCCGGGCGTGTACCTCTTCCGCGGAGCTCGCGACGAGGTGCTCTACGTCGGTACCAGCGGGGACCTGCGCCGCCGCGTCCGCAGCTACTTCACCGCCGGCGAGCGGCGGCGGCGCGTCCGCGACATGGTCGCGCAGGCCGAGCGGGTGGACGCGGTGGTGTGCGCGCACGCTCTCGAGGCCGCCGTGCGGGAGCTGCGGCTCATCGCCGCACACCGTCCCCGGTACAACCGCCGCTCCCGCAACCCGAACGCCGTCTGGTGGGTGACGACCACGGCCGAGGCGTTCCCGCGGCTCTCCGTCGTGGCGACGCCGCGCGACGGTGCACTCGGCCCGTTCCGCAGTCAGCAGGCCGCGAAGGCTGCCGTGGACACCGTGCTCGACGCCGTCCCCCTGCGGCCCTGCACGGTCCGCATCCCCGCGCACGGCGCGTCGGCAAGCCCGTGCGCTCTGTTCGAGCTGCGCCGCTGCGCCGCGCCGTGTGCCGGTCATCAAGACGTCGAGACGTACGCGCCCGCCGTCGCCACCTGGCAGGAGCTCGTCGGGGGCGCCACGGACGACCCTCTGCGCACGCTGGCGGACGAGGTGTCGACGGCGGCGGCGAGCGAGCGGTTCGAGACCGCGGCGCGCCGCAGGGACGGGCTCGCCGGGTTGATCACGGTGCTCGGAAGGGCGCAGCGGCTCGCCGCTCTCGCCGGTCTCGCGGAGCTCGTCGGAGCCCGGCCGGACGGGCGCGGAGGGTGGGAGCTGGCGGTGGTCCGCCACGGCCGGCTGGCCGCCGCGGGTGTCGCAGGCCGCGGCGTCGCGCCACTGCCCGTCGTCGACGCGCTGCGCACCGGGGCGCAGACGGTCCTGCCCCGGCCCGGTCCGCTGGGCGGGGCGGACCCGCAGGAGGTCGCGCTGCTGCACCGCTGGCTCACCGAGGGCGGCACCCGCCTCGTCGCCTGCGACCCACCGTGGGCCGAACCGGCCCGCGGGGCAGGAAGCTGGGCGGGATGGGCCCACCGGGCGCGGCCGGTCGAGGTGCCTCCGTACGTGACAGGGACCGCAGTGCCCTAACCTGCGCCCGTTGCCGAACCCACCGCAGGGAGCACACGTGATCACCGCGATCGTCCTGATCCACGTCGCCGCCGACCGGATCCCCGAGGCCGCGCAGGCGATCGCCGACCTCGACGGTGTGAGCGAGGTCTACTCCTGCGCCGGGGACGTCGACCTCATCGCGGTCGTGAAGGTTGCCGAGCACGAACAGCTCGCCGACGTCATCGCCGGGCACCTCAGCAAAGTGGAGGGCGTGCGCCGCACGGACACCCACATCGCCTTCCGGTCGTACTCGCGGATCGACACCGAGGCCGCGTTCTCGATCGGGCTCGAGAGCTGACCGTGTCGAACGCCGCCTGAGGTGCGCGGACCAGGCGGGTTCTACTCAGCCCGCGCCAGCCCGGAGCTGCCGCGACAGCTCGGCCCATCGGTCGAGCAGCTGCTCCGCAGCGCCCGAGTCGACGGCCTGCGCCGCACGGTTCAGCGCCGTGGTCAACGCGCTGCCGAGGTCCGCGGGCAACCCCTCGCTCACCGCGTCGAACGCCACCAGCGCGCCTGCGGCGTTGAGCAGTACCGCGTCCCGGACCGGGCCGCGTTCACCGCCGAGTAGCCGCCGGAACACCTCGGCGTTCAGCGCGGCCTCCCCGCCCCGCAGGTCGTCCCGGGTCGCCACCGGCACGCCCAGCGCCGCCGCGTCGACGGTCTCGCGCCGGACCTCCCCGCCCCCGACGACCCAGACGCTGCTGGTGGTCGTCGTGGTGAGCTCGTCGAGGCCGTCGTCGCCGCGCACCACGAGCGCCGAGCAGCCACGGCCCGCTAGGACGTCCGCCATCACCGGGGCGAGGCGGGCTTCCGCGCAGCCGACCAGCGCCGCGGGCGGCTGGGCCGGGTTGGTCAGCGGGCCGAGCACGTTCATCGAGGTCGGCACGCCCAGCTCGCGGCGCACCGGACCGGCGTGCCGCATCGCCGGGTGGAAGACCGGGGCGAAGCAGAATCCGATCCCGGCTCCGGCGACGCACGCCGCCACCGCGTCCGGCGGGAGGTCGATCGCGACGCCGAGGGCCTCGAGGACGTCCGCGGCCCCGCTGGCCGACGACGCGGCCCGGTTCCCGTGCTTGACCACGGGTACGCCGGCGGCCGCGACGACGACCGCGGCCATCGTCGAGATGTTGACCGTCCGGGCGCGGTCACCGCCGGTGCCCACCACGTCCACCGCGGGCCGCGGCACCAGGACCCGCCGCGCATGCCCGAGCATCGCCTGCGCGAGGCCCGCGATCTCGGCGGCAGCCTCGCCCTTGGCGCGCAGCGCCACCAGGAACCCGGCCAACTGCGCGTCGGTGGCCTCGCCGGCCAGCACGCGATCCATCACCCAGGCCGTGTCGTCCGCCCCGAGGTCGTCGCCCGCGAGCAGCCGCCCCAGCAGGGCGGGCCAGGTCTGCCCATGCCGGTCCGACACGGTGTCGGCCACGCCCGTCATCCCTGCACGGCGAGGTCGGAACCGCTGTCGCCGGCCTGGGCGCGGCGCAGCACGTCCGCGACCGTCTCCGCGGCAGTGAGCGGGTCCAGCGGATGCACGAGGACCGCGTCGGCAAGCGACCACGTCGCCAGCCACCGGTCGTCCTGCCGCCGGACGGTCACGATGATCGGCGGACAGTCCTCGATCTCGTTCTTGAGCTGGCGCGACAGCCCCATGCCTCCCGTCGGCTGTGCCTCGCCGTCGAGGACGGCGAGATCCACCTCACCGGCATCTGCCGCCGCGAGCACCTCGGCGATCCCCTCGGCCTCGAGGAAGCGCACCCGGCCCAGGTCGGGCGCCGGTCGGCGACCGACGGCGGTGATGATGGCCTCCCGGACCTCCGGCCGGTGGCTGAACACCAGCACGGTCGACGTCGGCTGTGTCGCAGGGGTCGTCACGGCCACGCATCGTAGTCACACCACCTGTGGATCTCCGCCTTGCTCCGCTGCGGCGTTGATCCACAGGACAAGCGTGGGGCCACGGTCACGACGCGCCGGCGCTCCCGCCAGGTGGCATCGTGATCGATCCGCCACCATCCCGACAGGCTGTAGAAGTTCGTGGGGGCCATAATGCGTCCGTGACCACTGCGGCACCCTCCATCAGCGCGCGGATCCACTCGCTGAACCGTCCGAACCTGGTCAGCGTCGGCACGATCGTGTGGCTGTCCAGCGAGCTGATGTTCTTTGCGGGGCTCTTCGCCATCTACTTCACGGCGCGCGCGCAGAACGTGGGCCCGTGGCCTCCACCGCCCACCGAGCTGGACGTGCCGTACGCGCTGGTGGTCACGATCGTGCTGGTGGCGTCGTCGTTCACCTGCCAGTACGGGGTGTTCGCGGCGGAGCGCGGCGACGTGTTCGGCCTCCGCCGCTGGTACGTGCTGACGCTGATCATGGGCACGTTCTTCGTCGTCGGCCAGGGCTACGAGTACTACAACCTGGTCCACGAGGGCACCACGATCCCCGGCAGCGCCTACGGGACCGTCTTCTACCTGGCGACCGGGTTCCACGGCCTGCACGTCATCGGCGGCCTCGTCGCCTTCGTCTACCTGCTCATCCGGACGACGCTCAGCAAGTTCACGCCCGCCCAGGCCACCGCCGCGATCGTGGTCTCGTACTACTGGCACTTCGTCGACGTCGTCTGGATCGCCCTGTTCTCCGTTATCTACTTCATCCGTTGAGCTGCTATCAGTGTCCGTGACAGACCGCGACACACCACGACCGCGAGGGCGGAAGGCGCGCTGATGACCACCACACCCGACAGCCCGGCGCACGAGCCCGGGCACGAGCCGGGACGTCGCCGCTGGGGCCTTCCGCGACGTCGGCGCCGTGGACGCCGCGGGGGGCGCAGCCCACTGCACCGCCGCGTCGCCGCCGCGCTCGCCCTGGGTCTGGGCCTGCTCACCATGTCCGGCCTCTACACAGCCGTGACCGCCGACGTGAACCAGGCACGCGCCCAGGAGGCCGACGCGGCGCTGCTGGCGCGCGGCCAGGAGCTCTACAACTCGAACGCGTGCATCAGCTGCCACGGGTCGAACCTGCAGGGCGTCGACGGCCGTGGGCCCAGCCTGATCGGCGTCGGCGACGCCTCGGTGTACTTCCAGGTCTCGAGCGGGCGCATGCCGCTGGCCCGCCAGGAGGCGCAGGCCGACCGCAAGCCGACGCTGCCGATCTTCGACCCCGACACCGAGGAGGGCCAGGCCAACCTGGACGCCCTCGGCGCCTACATCCAGGCCAACGGCGGCGGCCCGACCCGGCCCGAGGCCGCCGGCGAGGCGCTGCGCGGGGACGACCCCGCCCGGGGCGGCGAGCTCTTCCGGCTGAACTGCGCCTCGTGCCACAACTTCACCGGCCGAGGCGGTGCGCTGTCGTCGGGCAAGTACGCGCCGACGCTGGACCCGGCCAGCGAGACCCAGATCTACACGGCGATGCTCAGCGGCCCGCAGAACATGCCCAAGTTCTCCGACCGCCAGCTCACGCCCGAGGAGAAGGAAGACATCATCGCGTACATCTACTCCGTGCGAGACGGTGGCAACGACGTGGGCGGCTACGGCTTGGGCGGTATCGGTCCGGTGTCCGAGGGGCTCGTGGCGTTCATCGTCGGTTTGATGGCCATGGTCGGCTTCGCGGTCTGGCTGGGAGCAAAGGCATGACCTCCACCCGTGACGACGGTTCAGCGCGGTCCGGCCCGGATCAGGACGGCCCGCGGCAGGACGGTGCCCGCTTCGAGGGCGCGCAGGGCGAGGGGCCGCCGCTGGCCGCGGAGGGGACGCACCCGCCGCGGGTGAGCGGCGACGAGCTCGAGCGCATGACCCAGCCCCAGCTCGCCCGCCTGGCCGCCGAGCTCGACGACGTCGACGTCGTGCACAACCAGGACCCGTGGCCGGTCCCCGGTACCCGGGCCGAGCGGCGGGCGGCGCAGTCGGTCGTGCTGTGGTTCCTCATCTCGGCGCTCTCGGCGCTGGCGTTCCTGCTCGCGTTCCTCTTCTGGCCGTACGAGTACGTGGCGCCTGGCACGCCGGGTTACGCCACGTACGCCGCCTACACGCCGATCGTGGGGGGCATGCTCGGCCTGTCGATCACCGCGCTGGGCATCGGCGTCATCGCGTATGTGAAGAAGTTCTTCCCGGACGAGGTGTCGGTGCAGCAGCGCCACGACGGCCCGTCGGAGGAGATTGCCCGGCGGACCGTCGTCGCCCAGGTCGTGCAGGCCGGCAAGGAGACCGGCTTCGGCCGGCGCAAGATGATCGTGGGCTCGGCGGGGTTGGCGGCCGGTGTCCTCGGCGTCGGCGTGGGTGTGGCGGCGGTCGCGCCGTTCGTGCGCGACCCCTGGAAGGGCGGCGACGAGGCCGCACTGTGGGTCACCCCGTGGCGGTCGGTGAACGGCGAGACCGTCTACCTGCGCTACGACACGGGTGACCCGGAGGAGGTCGCACTGGTCCGCCCGGAAGACCAGGAGCCGGGCTCGATGATGACGGTCTTTCCCTTCCGTGAGGCGGACCGCGGCAACGAGGAGGCGCTGATCCACGGGCTGCGCGCCTCGGACGCCCCCGTGATGCTCATCCGGCTGCGCCCGGGCACGCCGACGGTCTGGCAGCCCGGGCGGGACTTGCACTACGGCGACTACATTGCCTACTCCAAGATCTGCACCCACCTGGGCTGCCCGACCTCGCTGTACGAGTCGCAGACCGACCGCATCCTCTGCCCGTGCCACCAGTCGCAGTTCATCGCGACCGAGTACGGGCGTCCGGTGTTCGGTCCGGCCGCCAGGCCGCTACCCCTCCTGCCGATTACAGTGAACGAAGAGGGTTACTTCGTCGCCACGGGGGACTTCGACGCGCCGGTCGGTCCGTCCTTCTGGGAGATGGGATCGGTATGAGCGCACTCACCACGTCGCCCCGCCGCCGAGGCGGCGGGTTCGTCGCCGAGCAGCTGGACGAGCTCGACCAGCGCTACCACCCGGCCGCGGGGCTGCGGCGCCAGTTCAACAAGGTCTTCCCCACGCACTGGACGTTCATGCTGGGCGAGGTCGCCCTCTACAGCTTCATCGTGCTGCTCATCACGGGCACGTACCTCGGGCTGTTCTTCGACCCGTCCATGGTCGAAGTCGTCTACGAGGGCCCGTTCGACAACCTGCGCGGTGTCCACATGTCGCGGGCGTACGAGAGCGCGCTGGAGATCAGCTTCGAGTACCGCGGCGGCCTGTTCGTCCGCCAGGTGCACCACTGGGCGGCGCTGCTCTTCCTGGCCGCGATGTTCGTCCACATGCTCCGCACGTTCTTCACCGGCGCGTTCCGCAAGCCGCGCGAGGCGAACTGGGCCATCGGCGTCGTGCTGATCCTCATCGGCACGTTCGAGGGCTTCACCGGCTACTCGCTGCCCGACGACCTGCTGTCCGGCACGGGCCTGCGGATCGCGTCGGGGATCACGCTGTCGATCCCGGTGATGGGCACGTGGACGCACTGGGCGCTGTTCGGCGGCGACTTCCCGGGCACGGAGATCATTCCGCGGCTGTACATCATCCACGTTCTGATCTTCCCGGGCATCCTGCTCGCGCTGATCGGGCTGCACGTGGGCCTCGTCTGGTACCAGAAGCACACCCAGTTCCCCGGCCCCGGGCGCACCGAGAAGAACGTCGTGGGCGTCCGGATCCTGCCGGCGTTCGCCGCCAAGGGCGGCGCGTTCTTCGCTGTCTGTGCCGGCGTGATGGCGCTCATGGGCGGGCTGTTCCAGATCAACCCGATCTGGAACCTCGGTCCGTACAACCCGGCTCAGGTGTCCGCGGGGTCGCAGCCCGACTTCTACATGGGCTGGTCGGACGGCTCCGCACGGTTGTTCCCCGCGTGGGAGATCGTGCTCGGCGACTACCGGATCCCGGCGGTGTTCTGGGCGACGGCGGCGTTCCTTCCGCTGTTCTTCGTCATCGCGGCCGTCTACCCGTTCTTCGAGCGCAAGATGACCGGCGACAACGCGCTGCACAACCTGCTGCAGCGGCCGCGTGACGTGCCCGTGCGCACGGCGCTCGGCGCCATGGCGATCATGACCTACCTCGTCCTGCTCGTGTCGTCGTCGAACGACTGGTTCGCGTTCTACTTCGACGTCTCGCTGAACGCCACCACCTGGATGGGCCGCATCGGCGTGCTGTTGCTGCCTCCGATCACCTACTGGGTTGCCTACCGCTGGTGCCTCGGCCTGCAGCGGGCGGACCGGGAGGTGCTCGAGCACGGTGTCGAGACGGGCATCGTCCGGCGGCTGCCGCACGGCGAGTTCATCGAGATCCACCAGCCGCTCGGCGGCGTGGACCACCACGGCCACGCGATCCCGCTGGAGTACCAGGGCGCCCCGGTGCCGCGGCGGATGAACCAGCTGGGCTCCGCGGGCGCGCCGGTGGCGGGCTCGCTGCTCAAGCCGGACCCGGCCGCGGAGACCGCCGCGCTCGAGCGGACGCGCCAGGAACTGGCGGCGGCCGAGGAGCGCGAGCACGCGGGCGACGACGGTGAGGCGATGGCGGTGTCCCGCGACGAGGAGCGCGAGGCATTGGCGGGTCGGCTGAGCGACCTCGAAGACTAGCCGCTGCGCGTCCGCGCGCCCGGTCGGAGACACGCCTCCGGCCGGGCGCGCGTCCGTCTGAGGGGTCTGCTACGGTGATCGTCGTGCACGCACGGTCACTCTCTCTCGTAGCCCAGCGCGTCGGCTGAGCCAGGTACCCGACGCGCCGGCGGTTCTCTGGACCGCGCACACTCCCCCGAGATCTGGCTCGGGTCCTTCCTCCCCCGGACCCCGTGGAGCCGACGATGACCGTCCTGGACCACTCGCGCCGCGGCGCCGCCCAATGGCAGCCGCGGCTGCACCGCCGCCACGAGATCGTCACCGTGGGTGGGATGGAGGGCGTGCTCCGGGTGGGCGCGGCGCTCACCACCTGCGGCTACCAGGTTCACGAGTTCGTCGCTGACGTCCAGGACGGAGTTCCCTACGGCTCGGTGACCTGCACCGTCGCCCTGACCGCACACGAAGTCACCCTGTTCGCGGAGCGGCTCCGCGAGGTGCCCACCGTCATCGCCGTCGACCCTCGCTGAGGGCTTCCGCCACGGACACGACGGATGCTGGCCCGGCCTCGTCGGCCTCGTCGGCCTCGTCGGCCGCGTGGACCGCGTGGACCGCCTCCAACATCGCCGCCAGCTCGGCGACCTTCACCCGCTCCGCGCCGCGGGCGCGGCCCAGCCGGATCTCCTCGGCGTCCAACCGGAGCCATGCAGACCAGTCGACGGGACGGACACCGTGCTCGCTGAGCACACGGGCGAGGTCGTCCGGATCGGGGTGCGGCGGCTCGGGCAGGTCGGGGAGGTCGGCGAGGAGCGATGCTGCGGTCTCGACGGCGTCGTGCTTGTTCGTGCCGATGACACCGGTCGGGCCGCGGCGGATCCACCCGGTCACGTACTGCCCACGCACGGGCGTGCCGGACAGGTCGACCACGCGGCCTGCCACGTTGGGCACGGTTCCGCTGGTCGCATCGAACGGGAGCCCGGGGATCGGCTCGGCGGTGTAGCCCACGGCCCGCACGACGAGACCGACGTCGAGGGTGTCCTGCTCGCCCGTACCGACCACGCGGCCGTCCGGCATGAGCGCGGTCCGCTCGACGACGACGCCGGTGACCCGCTGCGTGCCGAGGATCCGCACCGGGCTGCGGAAGAACCGGAGGTGGATCCGGCGCGCGGCCCGGCGCGCGCCGGATGCCGGGTGACCGCGGGCCCACCCGGCGAGCACGTCCAGGTTCGCCCGCTGCCGCTTGTCGGAGACACCCTCACCCAGGGGCTCGGCCAGCGCGCCGTCGTCGTGCACCACGACCTCGGCGTCGGCGAGGTCGCCGAGCTGACGCAGCTCGACGGGGGTGAACTTGACGTGTTGCGGGCCGCGGCGGATCAGCACGTGCACGTCGCGGACGGCGCTGCCGCGGAGCCCGTCGAGCACGGCATCCGGGACGTCGGTCGGCGCCATCTCCTCCGCCGCGCGGGCCAGCACGCGGGCGACGTCGAGGGCGACGTTGCCCGCGCCCACGACCGCCACGCCGGGCGTGTCGAGCACCGGCGCCCGGCCGTGGTCCGGGTGCCCGCAGTACCAGCCGACGATCTCGCCGGAGCCGATGCTGCCCGGCAGCTCCTCGCCGGGGATGCCGAGGCAGCGGTCGACCGCGCTGCCGGTGGCGTGCACGATCGCGGTGTAGTGATCGCGCAGGAGGGACAGCGGGATCGAGCCGTCGGAGCCGTCGCCGACCCGGACGCCACCGAGGAAGCGGACCTCGCCCGGGCCGAACGGGCGGCCGAGCACGCGGATGACCGACTTCATCTTGATGTGGTCCGGGGCGACGCCGTACCGCACGAGCCCGTAGGGGGCGGGCAGGCGATCGAG
>JAQSWF010000099.1 GCA_029266775.1 Pseudonocardia sp. | reverse complement strand
TCGGCGGGTTGTGCTCGCCGTGTGTGTGATCGCTCCGTGCGGGGAATGCGGGGGCTGTGATCGAGACGCAGGTGGCCCGCCCCGCTTCCGCGCCCGCTGTGATCGCCGGCCGCTACGAGCTGGGCCCGCTCCTCGGCCGGGGGGCGTCCGCGGTCGTGCACCGCGCGTTGGACCGGCACACCGGACGGACCGTCGCGCTCAAGCTCTTCCCCACCGGCGCCTCCGCGACCGAGCGCGGACGCCAGCAGCGCGAGGTGCACGCGCTTGCCGCGCTGCACCACCCCGGGCTCGTCGGGCTGCGCGACGGCGGGGTCGACGGCGGTCGCCCGTACATCGTCACCGACCTCGTCGAAGGTCCCACGCTCGCCGCCCGCGTCGCCCAGCAGCCGCTCACCGCTGACCAGGTCTGCTCGCTCGGTGCGCAGCTCGCCGACGCGCTGGCCCACGTCCACGAGGGTGGCATCGTGCACCGCGACCTCAAGCCGGCCAACGTCCTGCTCGGCGCCGACGGCCGGCCACGGCTGGCCGACTTCGGGATCGCCCGCGCGCTCGACGGAACCGCGGTGACGGGCACCGGCTACATCGTCGGCACGGCGGCCTACCTGGCGCCGGAGCAGGTGCGGGGCGAGAACGTCGGCCCGGAGGCCGACGTGTACGCGCTCGGCCTGGTCCTTCTCGAGGCGCTCACGGGGCGGCGCGAGTACCCGGGCGCGCTCGTGGAGTCGGCGCTGTCGCGGCTGCACCGTCCCCCGGCGATCCCCGACGACGCACCGGACGGCCTGCGCGAGGCGGTGGAGTCGATGACCGCTCTCGACCCGGCCGCGCGGCCGACCGCGGCGCAGGCCGCGACGCTGCTGGGCCCAGGAGGCGCCTGGGGCCGAGGGCGTGCGGCGCACCGACGGCCCGACCGCCGCGGTCGCCCGACCCGGCGGGCGGCTGCCGGCGTCGCCGCGGTGGCCGTCGCGGCGTCGGTCTCGGCTGCAGTGCTGCCGGCTGCGGTACCGCCGCCCGCGCTCGCCGCCGCGCTGGGCACCACGACGGTCCGCAACGCAGACATGCTCGCGTGGGTGCCGGAGCTCGTTCCAATCGACCGGGCTGCGGGCGCGCTCGCCGCCGGTTCGGTGCTGGCTCGCCGGGAGCTCGCGGCGGCGGTCGACGCCGTGCTCGCCGGGAGCCGATGAGTTCGGCTGGGCGCCATTACGCTGGCGATCGTGACGTCCCTGGCCGGCGGGGTGACCACCGGCGGGGCGACCGCGGTCGGCGGTCCCCCCGCCGGTATCCCTAACGGCTCCGCGCCCGCCGCGGCGCGACCGACCCGGCACGCCACGGACCGCGCACTGTTGCGCGCCTACGAGCCGGTGCTTCGCTACACGGCCGGCGAGCTGTTCCTCCCCACGTCTGTCGACGACTACCTGCCGCGCTGCAGCCTCTGGGCGCACGACGGCGGGCGGCGCCGGAACGCCGAACAGGTCGTCGCCGCGGGCGAACTGTCCCCGGACACCCTCGCCGAGGCCGGGCTGCGGCACCGCGGACGGTCGCTGTACCTGCGGTACGTGCAGAAGCAGCTCACCCGGGCCGAGGTGGCGGCGTGGCGCCGGGAAGAGCGGCCGCGCCTGCGGGGCAAGGCCCGGTTCGCCGCCGTCGGCGTTCTCGCGCGGCTGATCGACGCGCTGGTGCGGCTGTCGCTGCTGGTCCGCGGTCGGGTCCCCCAAGGGCTGGTCGCCGCCGCGCACCGACTCGGCGCAGCCGTCATCGCCGCAGCAGACGCGGCGAGCACGCCGAACGCGGTGCCCACCCCCCGCACCTACTACGGGCGGGTGATCCGCTCGGCCGGCTACACGGTCCTCCAGTACTGGTACTTCTACCCGTTCAACGACTGGCGCTCGACCTTCTACGGCGTCAACGACCACGAGGCCGACTGGGAGACCGTCGTCGTCTACCTCGTCCCCGACGAGCACGACCCGGACCTCCTGCGCCCGGCCTGGGTGGCCGCGTCCGCACACGACATGGCCGGTCCGGACCTGCGCAGGCGCTGGGACGACCCACAGCTGCGCCTCGAGGGCGACCACCCCGTCGTGTACCCGGGCGCTGGCTCGCACGCCAATGCGTTCCTGCCCGGCGACTACGTCGTGTCCGTCCAGCTGCCCGCGCTGCGCCGCTTCGTCGGCCGGTTCCAGCAGATCCGCAAACGCCTGATGCCCTGGACCGCCGAGCCCAACCGCGGCGCCTTCGCGGTGCCGTTCGTGGACTACGCGCGCGGCGACGGCGCGGTGATCGGCCCTGGGCACGCGCTCACGTGGCGGCTGGAGGAGGTCGACGACGACACCCCGTGGGTACGGGACTACCGCGGGCTGTGGGGCCTGGACACGCACGACCCGTTCGGCGGGGAACGCGCCCCGGCGGGCCCCCGCTACGCGCGGACCGGAACCCTGCGCGCGTCGTGGGCGGACCCGTTGGGGTGGGTGGGACTCGCGGCCGTGCCGGCGACGGCCGCGGAGGAGGCGGCGCACCTGCGGTCGCGCATCGCGGCGATCGACGCGGCCGTGGACGCGCTGGACGTGGAGATCAAGACCGAGCGCACCGTCGTCCGCGGGCTCACTGCTCAGGTCCGGTCGCTGGGTACGGCGGTGGACGTCCGACGACTGCGCCGCGAGCGGGCCGAGGAGGCCGCCCGGCGCGAGGAGGCACTCGCCGGGCTCGTCGCCCGCCGGACGGCCCTGGTGGAGGAACGCGCCGCGCACGAGGCCTTCCTGGCCGGCCCGCGCGACCCGGGCCCACCCGATGCCCACCTGCGTCAACCCCACCTGCCGTACGCGACCCAGGCCGACCTGCGCGCCCGGTTCCTGCGGGTGTGGGCCGCGGTCAGCACGCCGGTGCTCGTGCTCGGGCTCGGCGGCCTGCTGATCCGTCCGTCGCTGCCGGTGCTGGTCGGCTTCCTGACGTTCCTCGTCGTCTTCGGGGTGGTCGAGGCGATCGGCCGGCGGAGGGTGCTCGCGTTCGCGACGGTGCTCGGCGCGCTGGCGCTCTGGATCGCCGCGGTGGCCGGGCTGATCCTCGCGCTGCTCTCCAGCTGGCACCTGGTGCTGGCGGGGTTGCTGGCCGTCGTCGCGTTGGTGTTGCTCGTGGTGAACGTGCGCGAGCTGCGGAGCGGCTGACCCTCCCCGCCGCCGCCGCGGGTGGGGCTGTTCAGAGCTACCGCCCGCGTCTCGGTGCCATTCTGTGCACCCTCCCTCAAGGAGGTGGGCATGGCGAACACCATGGCGGGCTCATCGCGCCTGAACCGCGCCCTCACTCTGGTGGCCACGGCCGTCCTCGCTGCCGCCACGGCCTGTGCCGGGTCGACGTCGTCTCCTCCGGCCGACCCGGCAGCCGGGCCATCGTCCCCGGCCGCCGCCGGGCCGATCACGGTCTACACCCTCGACCGGCCCGAGCACCGCGTACCGGTCCCGATCGTCTGGCACGCCGACAGCCGCAGCTTCTTCGTCGGCACCTGGCACGACGGCACCCTCTACCGCGGCAGCATCGACGACCCGACCGTCCGCGTGTTCCTCGAAGGGCAGCCCGGACAGGCGATCAGCGGCCTCGCCATCGCCGACAGCCGGCTGTACGTGGCCGGGGGGATGTACAACGAGATCCGGATCTACGACCTCGAGACGCGGACCCGGGTCGGCACCTTCGGCACCGGCTCGGACGGGCACCTCTTCAACCTCGTCGTCACCGACGCCGGCGACATCTGGGTGATCGACATGGTTCGCCCCTCGCTCTGGCACCTGACCCCCGAGCAGGTGGCGAGCGGCACCGGCACCGCGACCGCCGTTCCCCTCACCCCGGAGATCCCGCACGTCCGAGGCCCCGACAACCTCGAGGGGATCGTCGCACTGAGCGACTCGCGGCTTGTGGCCGTCAAGTTCGCCGACGGCACGCTCTACCGGATCGACCTGGACCCGCAGGCCACCGAGAGACGCACCATCACGCCGATCGCCGGCGCGACCGTCCCGCTGGGCAGCGGAATGACCCGCGACGGTGGCCGGCTGCTGATCGCGGACGAGATCGGCGTGGCGGTCGTGGAGCTCGACGACGAGGCGACGAACGGCACGGTCGTGGCGCGGCTGCGCGACCCGTCGTTCCGGGACACCGCGGGGGTCGCACGGGTCGACGACCGGTACCTCGTCGTCAACGCGGCGTGGAACCACCCCCCGCCGTACACCGTCTCCAGCGTGCCGGCGGCGCCCTGATCCCTGGTCTCGGGGGACGTGGCCCGTCGCCTCGCGCGCCAATACGTAGCGACTCGCGCACCAAAAACGTAGCGACTCGCGCGCCAATACGTAGCGACTCGCGCACCAAAACGTAGCGACTCGCGCGCCAGTTTGTAGCGACTCGCGCGGCGGGGTGTGGCGACTCGCGGGGCTCCCGGGGATCGCGTCAGGGGGTGCGGGCGAGGAGCAGGGGCACCCACTGCTCCTCGGCGGACAGGGCTCCATGCTGGCCGGGGAGCGCGGACAGGGCGGGCTCCGCCACCGTGCGGACCACCGCCGTTCCGCCGCGCGCCGCCACCACCACGTCACCGATGCGATCCGCGTAGCGCGAGCTCGCCGGGCCGAACCAGCCGTCGCCGACCGCCTGCTCCCGCGACACCACGTACGCCGCCTCGCCGAGTACTGCCTGCCACGTCGCGAGAACGTCAGCTGCGGCGCCCGGGAGCGCGTAGACCAGCCGGGACCGCGGGTCACCCCCGACGAGCGCCACCCCGTCGGTGAGTTCGGCCGAGGTGTCGACGTCGAACCGGCGGTCGACGGTGACCATGCCGTGGTCCCCGGTGATCGCCAGCAGCGCGTCGGACGGCAGGTGCTCGGCCACGAGGGCGGCCAGCCGGTCGACCGCCGCGAGCTGCATCCGCCACGGCAGGGACGCGGGGCCGTGCCCGTGGCCCAGCATGTCGAGATCGGGGTGGTAGCCGTAGCACAGGCGGCGGCCCGGTCCGCGCACCGCTGTGATGATCTCCGCGGCGAGGTCGCCCAGCGCCTGCACGCCGCGGAACGTCCCTCCGCGCAGCGCCGCGCGCGTCAGCCCCGACTTCTCGAACCGGCGCGACGACACCACGGTGACCGCCACGCCGTCCGCCGCCGCCCGTTCCAGCAGCGTCGGTCTGGGCTGCACCTGCTCCGGCGGGAACGGCTCCCGCAGATCGACGTCCGGGTGGACGCCGTGTTCGGACCAACTCAGCGTGTGCAGCAGCGTCGGTCGCGCGCTCGGCCCCACGCGCATGGCGATGCCGACCATGCCGTGTGCTCCCGGGGCGAGACCTGTCCCGAGCGAGGTGAGGCTCGTCGAGGTGCTCGACGGGAAGCCGGCGGTCAGCGGACCGGCGTCGTCGAGGCCGGCGAGAAACGGCGCGTCGGCGGCGTGCCGGCGCAGCAGACCGGCGCCGAGGCCGTCGACCAGCAGCAGTGCCACGGCGCGGAGCGGCGGAAGATCGACCAGAGTGCCCGTCCCGTGCCCCGGCACCCCGAGCGCGGCCAGCAGCGACGGCACCACCTCGGCCAGGGACCGGTCGCCGTGCCGGGGGACGGTGAGGTCGAGGTCGACTCCTCCTCCGGGGTCGGCAGGCAGCACCGGCCCAGCGTGTCACGATCGAGGCGTGCCGACGCGACGTGTGACTCAGCATGAGGTGACGGAGACGGCCGCCGCTCCGTACGCGGTGCGCCCCGGTTCCCACAACGCCCTGACCGACGTCGCCGGCATCCGGGTCGGCCACGCCCAGGTCACCGGCGGTCTCTCCGGGACCACGGTCGTGCTCGCTCCCCCGGACGGGGCCGTCGGCGGGGTCGACGTGAGCGGCGCCGCACCCGGCACCCGGGAGACCGACCTGCTCGACCCGCGCAACACCATCGCGCGCGTGCACGCCGTCGTGCTGTCGGGAGGCAGCGCGTTCGGGCTCGCGGCCGCGGACGGGGTGATGGCGCGGTTAGAGGCTGCCGGGATCGGCCATGCGGTCGCCGGGGCGGTGGTGCCGATCGTGCCGGCGGCGGTGCTGTTCGACCTGGGGCGCGGCGGCTCGGCTCGAGATGCGGCGTTGCGGCCGAGCGCGGCGACCGGCACCGCGGCGGTCGACGCGGCCACCGACGGCCCCGTCGCTCAGGGCGCCGTCGGCGCCGGAACCGGCGCGATGGTCGGCGGCCTGCGCGGCGGCCTCGGGACGGCGAGCGCCGTGCTGGACGGCGGGACGACGGTCGCAGCCCTTGTCGTCGTCAACGCGGTCGGGTCCGCGGTCGACCCCGCGACGGGCCGACTGCTCGGCGCTCGGCACGAGCTCGGCGG
The DNA here is from genome assembly GCA_029266775.1 of Pseudonocardia sp. Classification (GTDB taxonomy): domain Bacteria; phylum Actinomycetota; class Actinomycetes; order Mycobacteriales; family Pseudonocardiaceae; genus Pseudonocardia. The sequence goes on along the minus strand of JAQSWF010000099.1, from coordinate 4,411 downwards.
GGAGTTCGCCGCGCCGCCCGTCCCCGCTCCCGACCTCGCGGCGCTGCATGCCGTCCGGCTCCCGACCACCTCCGAGCCGGGCACGGCCACCACCCTGGCGGTCGTCGCCACCGACGCGACGCTCGGCAAGGCGGAGTGCGGGCGGCTGGCCGCGATGGGGCACGACGGGTTGGCCCGCTCGCTGGCGCCCGTGCACACCGCGCTGGACGGCGACACCGTGTTCGGGCTCGCCACCGGAGCGCGGCCGGCACCGAACCTGCCCGGGCTCGTGGCCCTGCAGGCAGCCGCGGCGGATGCGGTCAGCCGCGCCGTCGTGCACGCGGTGCTGGCGGCGTCGACCGTGACGACGCCGGCGGGCACGCTCCGCAGTTATCGCGACGTCGTCACGAACGGATGAGGGGCGAACGGCTGAGGGCGAACGGCTGAGGCTGGTCAGCCGCCCGCGAAGGGCGGAAGGACGTCGACCACGGCGCCGTCGCGCAGGTGCGCTTGCCGATCACGCACCGCCACCTCGTCGACGAGGAAGCTGCACCGGTCGAGCACGCGAGCGAGCGCGTCGTCGCTGCTCCGCAGGACCTTGAGCAGGATCTCCACCGACGCCCCGGCCGGCAGGTCGACCTGCTCGGTCTCGACGCCGGCCGCCGCTCGCGCCGCGGCGAAGTAGCGCACCGTCACCGTCGCCACGTCAGCCCCCGATCGCGCTCATCGGGCGGTCCGGCTGGAGGAACCCGGGCTCGTCGATGCCGTGGCCGGCGAGCTTGCCCCACATCGCGTCGCGCCAGACGTCTGCAATCTCCGCGTCGGAGGCCCCGCCGCGCAGGAGGGCACGCAGGTCGGTCTCGGTGCGCGCGAACAGGCACGAGCGGACCTGGCCGTCGGCGGTCAACCGGGTGCGGTCGCAGGCACCGCAGAACGGGCGGGTGACCGACGCGATCACGCCCACCGTCGCCGGCCCGCCGTCGACCAGCCACCGCTCGGCGGGCGCACCCCCGCGCTCCTGCCGGTCCGGGGTGAGCACGAAGCCGGTGCCGAGCGCGGTGAGGATCTCGCCGGCCGTCACCATCTCCGCCCGCTCCCAGCCGTGCTGCGCGTCCAGCGGCATCTGCTCGATGAACCGCAGCTCGTAGCCATGAGCGACGGCGAAGCGCAGCAGGTCCACGGCCTCGTCGTCGTTGACGCCGCGCAGCAGCACCGTATTGATCTTGACGGGGGACAGGCCGGCTTCCCGTGCGGCCGCCATGCCCTCGAGTACGTCGGTCAGCCGGTCCCGACGCGTGATGGCGGCAAACCGATCGGGCCGCACGGTGTCGAGCGAGACGTTGAGGCGGTTCACCCCGGCCGCGGCGAGGGCGCCGGCCCGGTGGGCGAGGCCGACGCCGTTCGTCGTCAACGAGATGTCGGGGCGCGGGGCGAGCGCGGCCGACGCAGCGATCACGTCGTCGAGCCCGCGGCGCAGCAGCGGCTCGCCGCCGGTGAACCGGAGCTCCCGCACGCCGAGGTCCCGGACCGCGACGGTGATCAACCGGACGAGCTCGGCGTCGGTGAGCTGCTCGGCGCGCGGCATCCACTCCAGGCCCTCGGCGGGCATGCAGTAGGTGCAGCGCAGGTTGCAGCGGTCGGTCAGCGAGATGCGCAGGTCCGTCGCAACGCGGCCGAAGCGGTCGACGAGCCCGGGATCGGCCGGGCGGGCCGGGTCGCGGGGCGCCGAGCGCGAAGCGCGCAGCGCCGGGAGACCGAGCTCGGTGGTCGTCACACCACGAGGGTAACCGCCCGCAGACGCTGCGATCAGCACCATGATCTGCACGGACGGTTTCCCTCCGCAGGTGCGGATGCCGCGTCGGACCACGGGTCGCACATGCGAAAGCACCCCTGGCCGGAGGGGGAGCCACGCGATCGCCGACGTCGACCCGTGTGCCGGCCACGGGGCCGTGCCGGGTGAAGGGACACCAGCGGTGTGATCACCGCAGACGCGGGGTTACAGTGCGCTTCATGCCGCACTTTCGCATCGCCGAGGCCGCGAGGCTGCTTGGCGTCAGCGACGACACCGTCCGACGCTGGGTGGACGCCGGGACCCTGCCCTCGCACACCGACGCGTCGCACCGCAAGGTCGTCGACGGCGCCGCGCTGGCCGCCTTCGCCCGCGAGCACGCCACCGCCGCGCCGGACCCGTCCGACGTCGGCCGCTCCGCCCGCAACCGCCTGGTCGGGCTGGTCACCGAGGTGATCACGGACCGCGTGATGGCCCAAGTGGAGATGCAGTGCGGCCCGCACCGGGTGGTCTCGCTGATGAGCAGCGAAGCGGTCCGCGAGCTGGCGCTGGAGCCGGGCGTGCTGGCGGTTGCGGTGATCAAGTCGACGAACGTCGTGGTGGAGACGCCGGGGGGACCGTCGTGAAGACGAGACGTGCGCTCGCCGTCGCGGGCCTCACCCTATTGCTGGCCGGGTGCGGTGGCGGCTCCGGCGGCTCGTCGGCCCCGCCCGCACCGTCGTCGGCACCGGAGGCGCGCAGGCTGACCGTGCTCGCCGCCGCCTCGCTGACGGAGGCGTTCACCGGCCTGGCACAGCGGTTCGAGGGCGACCACCCCGGCGTGGACATCAGGCTGAACTTCGCCGGGTCGTCCGACCTCGCCCAGCAGATCGTCAACGGCGCCCCGGCCGACGTCTTCGCCGCCGCCAGCGACGCGACGATGAAGACGGTCACCGACGCCGGCCTCACGGCCGAGGCTCCCCAGATCTTCGCGAAGAACGTCCTGCAGATCGCGACCGTCCCCGGCAACCCGAAGGGGATCGCGACGTTCGCCGACCTCGCGAAACCGGACCTGAACATCGTCGTCTGCGCGCCGCAGGTCCCGTGCGGGGCGGCCGCGGAAAAGATCGAGAAGGCAACCGGTGTCACGCTGACGCCGGTCAGCGAGGAGGCGGACGTCAAGTCCACGCTGGGCAAGGTGATCAGCGGTGACGCCGACGCCGGCCTCGTCTACGTGACCGACGTGTCGTCGGCGAAGGGCGACGTGCAGGGCGTGAGCTTTCCGGAGGCGGACCAGGCCGCGACGAACTACCCGATCGCCGTGCTGAAGGACGCACCCCAGGCCGAGCTCGCGCAGCAGTTCGTCGACCTGGTCACGGGTGAGGCCGGCCAGAACGAGCTGCAGGCAGCCGGGTTCGGCCCGGGGACGTGACGAGGGGCGACCGGCCGGGTGCCGTTGGGGGGAAGGAGAGGTCCCCGCGGCGCCTCCCGGTCGCGAACCCGCGCAACCCCGCCCGGCGGGTCACCACCGTCGGCGTGCCACGGCTGCTCTGGATCCCGGCGGCCGCCGCGTTGGCGCTGGTGGCCCTGCCCGTCGTCGGGCTGGTGCTGCGGGCCGACTGGCCCCGCATGCCGGAGCTCTTGACCAGCGACTCCGCGCTCGACGCGCTGCGGCTGTCGCTGGTGACCGCCGCGATCTCGACGTTGCTGTGCGTCGTGCTCGGCGGCCCGCTCGCGGTGGTGCTGGCCCGCGGCCGAGTGCCCGGGCTTCGGGTGCTGCGCTCGCTGGTGCTGCTTCCGCTGGTGCTGCCACCGGTCGTCGGCGGGCTCGCGCTGCTCTACCTGCTCGGCCGCACCGGGTTGGTCGGCAGCGAGCTCAACGCGTGGTTCGGCGTCACGATCCCGTTCACCACGACGGCCGTGGTCCTCGCGCAGACGTTCGTCGCGATGCCGTTCCTCGTGGTGAGCCTGGAGGGCGCGCTGCGCACGGGGCGCGGACGCTACGAGGCGATCGCCGCCACGCTCGGCGCCGCGCCCGGGTACGCGCTCCGCCGCGTGACCGTCCCGCTGGTGCTGCCCGGGCTTGCCTCGGGCTCGGTGCTCGCCTTCGCGCGGTGCCTGGGCGAGTTCGGCGCCACGACGGCGTTCGCGGGAAGCCTGCAGGGCACCACCCGCACCCTGCCGTTGCTGGTCTACCTCGAGCGTGAGTCGGACGTGGACGGCGCCATTGCGTTGTCGTTGCTGCTGGTGGTCGTCGCGGTCCTCGTCATCGCGGTGGCCCGCCCGCGGACCGCCGAAGGACTGTCGTGAGCGGGCGGGCGCAGGCGCCTTCCGTCCGCGGTGCCCCCTCGCCGGCGTCGGAGGCGGCCGGCCTCGACGTCGCCGTCACGGTCACCCGCGCCGGTTTCACGCTGGACCTCGCCCTGGCCGTCGCCCCGGGCGAGGTTCTCGGCGTCCTTGGCCCGAACGGGGCGGGCAAGTCGACACTTCTCGACGTGCTCGCCGGGCTGCTGCGTCCGGACAGCGGACACGTGCGGGTCGGCGGGACGACGTTGACCGACGTCCCCGCCCGCGTGCACGTCCCGCCGCACCGCCGCGGCGTCGGCCTGCTCGCCCAGCAGGCGCTCCTGTTCCCCCACCTCACCGCGCTGGCGAACGTCGCGT
>JAQSWF010000098.1 GCA_029266775.1 Pseudonocardia sp. | reverse complement strand
TCGGTGCGGCGGCGCCAGCACGAGCGGTCCGGCGCCCGTCGGTGCCCCTCGCTGGGCGCGGAAGACCAGTGCCGCGAGGAGGTCCTGGGTCGCGAGCGGCGCGCTCGCGGCGGCGCGGGTCGTACCGCTCGTGGCTGCGGTCCGGGCTGCGGGCGCGTCGACGGGGCTGGTCGGGCTCGCGATCGCAACGCTCGCCGCACGGCTGAGCAGCGGGTCGGCGAGCACGGCCGACATCGGTGAGGTCTCAGCGGCCGCCACCGGCACGACCCCGCCCCGCGCCGACTGCACTCCCACGCCGTCGCCCAGCGCCTCGGGGCTCAGCACGACGGCCTGCGCGCCGCCCGCGGCGACATCGCCCAGCGCGGCCTCGTCGAGGACGCCGTCCGCAGGCCACGTGGTGTCGTCGAGGACCGCAGTGCCGAGGATCTCCGCCGTCGTCGCGAAGCCGTCGGACACGGCCCGCTCGCCGAGCTCGCCCAGATTGCCACGGGCGAGTGCCACGAGGTCGGCGTCGGCGAACGGGAGCGCGATCACGCACCCGTCGCGGGTGGCCGCCGACAGGCTGTCCAGCCATGTTCCCGCGGCGCCTGCCCCCGTACCGGGCACGGTGCCGGTCGGCGTGCGCACCAGATAGCCCTGGCGCATCGCCGCGGCGGTCGCGACGAGGTCGGGGTCGACGGCGAGGCAGGTCGCGGCGCGCACGGCAGACCCCGGCGGGGCACGCTCGCCGAAGGCGGCGACGAGCGCGCCGAGCCGGCCGTCGGGAGCGAACGAGCGGGCGAGGTCGTCGTCGGTCAGGAGGGTCTGCTCGCCGGGCACGGTCGGCAACCGCCGAGGCGCGTCGACAACGGGGTAGAGCACGGTGAGGTCAGCCGCGACAGATCCGGCGGGGTCCGGCGAGGCGGGGCGAGGGTCGGTTCCGGGCACCGACAGCACCGGAAGCAGCAGTCGTACGGCAGCGAGCCGGGCCCGGCCGCCGTCGCTCGGCACCCCGTTGACGTTGACGAGCACCTCGTATACCCCGGGCCGGGTCAGCGCGAGGCTCTCGGTCGGTGGCCCCAGCAGGGGGACGGTCAGCTGCAGCGGCAGCTCACCACCGGGCACGAGCGTGCCGGGCAGCGGGGTGAACGCGGGAGTGACGACGTCCGCGCGCCCGGAGCCGGCCAGCACGTCGCGGACGTTCCCTTCGGTACGCAGCGGATCGCCGCGCTGCAGCCGGACCTCCAGCTCACCGACCGGACGGTCGCCGATGTTGCGGAGCGTGCCGAGCACCGTGACCGAGGCGGGCCCGTCGCCGGTCACCATGCGCGGGGTGAGCTGGGTGAGCTGCAAGGTGAGCAGGTTCGAGCTGCCGGGATACGGCACCGTGCGCTGCTCGGCAGCGGCCTGCGGAACGCCGAACAGCGGGCCCGCGAGCAGCAGGACCGCGGCGGTGAGCACGACCGCGAACAGCCTGGGCAAGTTCGCCGTGCACGGCCCGTGGGGTGCGGCCGCGGCCCGCGTGGTCACGATCGCGCCGTCGGCATCACGCACTGTCCAGCAGCAGCTCGGTAGCCCGCCGGATCAGCCGTCGCTCGTCCGCGTAAGCCAGGCGCGACTCGAGCTCCGCCAGCGGCACCCACGCCACCTCGGCCACCTCGACGTCGTCGTCGCACAGCTCACCGCCGAGCGCGCGCAGCAGGAAGTGGTGCACCGTCTTGTGCACGCGGCGGTCTTCGGCCACGAACCAGAAGTCGATGGTGCCCAGTGGTGCGACCACCCGACCGATGATGCCCGTCTCTTCCTCGACCTCGCGCACCGCCGCCTGTTCCGGGGTCTCCCCGGCCTCGATGTGGCCTTTGGGCAGCGACCACAGCAGGCGTCCCCGCCGGTCGAGCCGCCCGATCAGCGCGGCCCGTTGCCGCCGGTGATCCACCACCAGCCCGCCGGCCGAGGTCTCGTCGACCGTGCGCAGCCTGCCTCGTCGCTCGAGCGAACGTCCCGCGCGCCGCCCCCCGGAGCGGCCGCGGGAGGTGGACATGCGGCGATGGTAACGAGGGAGCCACCGCGCGGCCCGATGCGCGTGATCGGCACGTGACCCGACCGACAGCACCCGGTGCACGGGCCACATACACTGGCTCGCCGTGTCGTTTTCCGCCGTTTCGCCCAGTCCGCTCGCCGGCGGGAAACCCGGCACCGGTCGAGGCGCCGCCTCCGACCTGGTGCGTGCGCAGGAGGATGCGCTGGTGGACCTGGTTGCGATCCACCCGGTCGCAGACGAGCTCGCGGCCCGGTTCGCCGCCGCCGGCCACCGGTTGTACCTGGTCGGAGGCAGCGTGCGCGACGCCCTGCTCGGCCGTGGCGGCACGGACCTGGACTTCACCACCGACGCCCGCCCGCCCGCCGTGCTCTCCCTGCTCGAGGGCTGGGCGGAGGCGGTATGGGACACGGGCATCGCCTTCGGCACGGTCGGTGCCCGCCGCCGCGGCGTGACGGTCGAGATCACCACCTTCCGGGCCGACGCGTACGACCGCACCAGCCGCAACCCCGTCGTGTCGTTCGGCGAGACGATCGAGGACGACCTCGTGCGCCGCGACTTCACCGTCAACGCGATGGCCGTCGAGCTGGCCGGCGCCGACACGGGTTCCGCGTTGTCGCGGTCCGGTCACCGGTTCGTCGACCCGCACGGAGGACTCGCCGCGCTGGCCGCCGGCACCCTCGACACGCCGGCCACGCCCGAGGAGTCGTTCGCCGACGATCCCCTGCGGATGCTGCGGGCCGCCCGGTTCGTCTCGCAGCTGGGCCTGACCCCCGCGCCGCGCGTGGTGGCCGCGATGACGGCGATGGCCGACGAGCTGGCGCGGATCACCCCGGAGCGGGTGCAGGCCGAGCTGACCAAGCTGATCCTCGGCCCGCACCCGCGGCGCGCGCTCGAGCTGCTCGTCGACACGGGGCTCTGCGCCCCGGTGCTACCCGAGGTGCCCGCGATGCGCCTGGCCGTCGACGAGCACATGCAGCACAAGGACGTCTACACCCACTCGCTGGTGGTGCTCGAGCAGGCCATCGAGCGCGAGCCCGACGGCCCGGACCTCGTGCTGCGGCTTGCCGCGCTGCTGCACGACATCGGCAAGCCCGCCACCCGCCGCCGCGAGGCGGACGGGCGGGTCAGCTTCCACCACCACGAGGTCGTCGGGGCGAAGCTGGCCCGCAAGCGGCTGCGGGAGCTGCGGTATCCGAAGGCGGTGGTGGACGAGGTCGCGCAGCTGGTGTACCTGCACCTGCGCTTCCACGGCTACGGGACGGGCGAGTGGACGGACTCCGCGGTGCGACGCTACGTCACCGACGCCGGGCCGCTCCTCGCTCGGCTGCACGCGCTGGTCCGCTCGGACTGCACGACCCGCAACCGGCGGCGCGCGGCGGCGCTGCAGCGCAGCTACGACTCGTTGGACCAGCGCATCTCCGCGCTGCGTGCCCAGGAGGAGCTCGACGCGATCCGCCCGGACCTCGACGGCAATGCGATCATGCGGGTCCTCGACGTCCCGCCGGGCCCGGTGGTCGGTAAGGCGTACAAGCATCTCCTGGCGCTGCGGATGGAACGCGGACCGTTGGGCCGGGAAGCGGCGGAGGCCGAGCTGCGGCGCTGGGCGGCCGAGAACGGTGTCGGCAAGAGCTGAGCGAACGCGGCGTTCGCTCCGTCAGACCGACTCAACGCCGCTTTCGCTCCGTCAGACCGAGCGAACGCCGCTTTCGCTCAGCTCGAGCGGCGGGCGCCGGAGAGCGCGGTGGTGGGCGAGCAGGCCGAGCAGGTAGATCCCGGCGGTGGCCGCCACCAGCCAGGGCGCCCAGCCGTCCGGCGGGCTCAGCAGCGCCGCGAGGGCCACGGCGAGCACGTAGCAGAGGTTGAACACCGCGTCGTAGAGCGCGAAGACGCGACCGCGGACGTCGTCGTCGATGTCGTCCTGCACCTCCGCGTCCGCACACAGCTTCACGACCTGCCCTGCTGCGCCGAGCAGGAAGGCCGCGCCGAGCAGCGCGGGCAGCGAGAGCAGCAGTGCCAGCGCGAGCTGGGTGGCCGCGGCGGTCAGCAGCGCGACGCGTACGGTTCCGGCGCGACCGAGGCGGCGGGCCAGCCACGGTGTCACCAGCGCGGCGACACCGAGCCCGGCCGCGGCGAGCACCACCGCCTGCCCCAGGCCGGCCATTCCGCCGCGCAGCGGCCCGAGATCTGCGAACACGTACCGCAGCAGCATCAGGGTGAGCAGGGTCGTGACGCCGAACGACAGCCGGTGCACGGCCAGGGCGAGGAAGGACGCTGCGACCGGCGGGGTCCGCGCCACAGCCCGGGCGCCATCGACGAGCCCACGCGCCACGGCGGCGGCCGTGGAAGCCGGATCGCCTCCATCGTGGCGGCGGTCCGGCCCGAGCACCCGTGCGGCGAAGCCGGCGGCCACGACCGCCGCCAGCACGGATCCGGTGGCGGCTGTCGCGGTGGTGATCGCCGAGCCGGCATCGCCCGCGCCGACGAGCGCGCGCATGCCGATCGCCGTCGCTGCGCCCAGCGCGGCGACGGCGGCACCCGCCGTGGTGGCGACCGCGTTGGCCGCGACCAACTGTCGACGGTCGACGACGTGCGGCAACGCGGCCGAGAGCCCGGCCAGCACGAAGCGGCTCACCCCGGCCACCGCCAGAGCGGCGAGGTAGAGCGGAACCCCGGCGACGCCTGCGCCGACGACCGCCGCGACGCCGAGCGTCAGCGCGGCCCGCAGGAGGTTGGCCACCAGCAGCACCCGGCGGCGGTCCCAGCGGTCCAGCAGCGCCCCGGCGAACGGCCCGAGCACGGAGTACGGCACGAGGAGCACCGCGAGCCCGGCGGCCACCACCAGCGGGTCCGCCTCCCGCTCAGGGTTGAACAGGACCGCCCCGCCGAGCGCGGCCTGGAACAGGCCGTCGCCCCACTGCGCGGCGAACCGCACCGTGAGCAGCCGCCGGAACGAACTCCCGCGCAGCAGTCCGACCCCCCCGGGCCAGGAAGGGTGCGCCCCGTCCCGGTGCGGGAGGAATCGGCTCGCCGGCGTCCTTGCACGGCCGGCTCGCGGGCGCGTCCCGTGGCCGGGCCGCCGGCGTGTCGACACGGCAAGCAGGTTACGTCAGCGAGCGGCCCGCCACGGGATGCCGGCGGGAGGTTCCCAGCAGCACGCGGATGCGACCATGACGCCGTGGTGGACGACCGCGCGACCCGGCCGGGACCGGGCACTCTCCTCGTCGCCGCACCGGCACTGCTGGACCCGAACTTCCGCCGCACGGTCGTCTACCTCATCGAGCACCGGGACCGCGGCAGCCTCGGTGTGGTGCTCAACCGCCCGAGCGAGGTGCCGCTGCAGGACGTCCTGCCGGCGTGGGCGCCGCTGTGCTCGCAGCCGACGGCCGTCTTCGTCGGTGGACCGGTCGACGGGCGCACGGCGCTCTGCCTCGCGACGCTGCGCGCGGGCGAAGACCCCCACGCGGTCGAGGGCGTCGTCGGTGTGGCCGGGCCCGTGGCGCTGGTCGACCTCGACGGCGACCCCGAGACGCTCGCTCCGCGCCTGCGCGGGCTGCGGGTCTTCGCCGGCTACGCGGGCTGGGACGCGGGCCAGCTGGCGGGGGAAATTGCCCGGGGCGACTGGATCGTGGTGCCGGCGCTGCCGGACGACGTCGTCACGATGCGCGGGGCGAACCTGTGGGCGCCGGTGCTGCGCCGCCAGGGCGTGCCGTTGGCCCTGCTCGCCACGTTTCCGGTTGACGCCCGGCACAACTGACGTGCCCGGATCGGGCGGTAGCCGCCGCAGCCGGGACCGAGCGAAAGCGGCGTTGACAAAGTTGGACCTTGCCAAAGCCGCTTTCGCTCGTCAGCGTGCGGCTGGGCCGGCGCGCCCCTCGGCGGCGTCCGGCTTCGGCGCGCCCGGCCGGCAGCCCGCCACCAGATCGCAGCCGGCGCAGGTTCCCGGGCATCCCGACGCCGGTGCCGTCACCCGCGCGGCGGCGCGGTCGCCCAGCGCGCCCCCGAGCCCGGTGAGCCCGAGCACCCCGGCGAGGACCACCACCAGCACCGTCCAGGTCGTCACTGCCGGCCCGCCGACGAGCACCACCGCTCCGCCGAGCAGGGCGACCGCTCCGGCCGCTCCGAGCGGCGCCGCAGCCACCCGGTTGGCCAGCACGAACGCCTCGTCCGACGCCAGCGTCCGCCGGGTACGCACGCCCGCCCATCGGTTGCGCCGCAGCCGCCCGCGCGCGCCGAGCACCGCAACGGTCAGCAGGGCGGCGGCGATGATCAGCAGCGCGGAGCCGAGGACGAGACCCAGCGTCGAGGACACGGGTTCAGGGTAGTGCGCCCGGACAACGGACGTTTCGTGCCGGCGGACGGGGGTCAACCCCGTCGCCGGGCCCCGACCTGCAGCGCTACCCTGATGACATGGCTCGCGAGCGGCTCTAGCCGCGCGCCGACGGCCCCAGCGTTGCCGGCGCGGCGACCCCTCCTGCCCCAGCGGCACGAGGGGTCCGTTGCTTTCCGGGCCCCGAACACCCGAGGTGAGTTCCATGAGCACGGAGACCGGCACCGGGACCTCCACGGCCCCGGCGCGGAGCGCCGACACGCCGTTCCGCTACGGCGCAGCGCGGGCCGACGAGATCGAACGTCGCTGGCAGGAGCGCTGGGCGCGGGAGGGCACGTTCTTCGCGCCCGACCCGGGCGAGCCCGGCAGCGAGCGCGAGAAGGTCTACCTGCTGGACATGTTCCCCTACCCGTCGGGCTCCGGCCTGCACGTCGGGCACCCGCTGGGTTTCATCGGGACGGACGTCCTGGGCCGCTACCTGCGCATGACCGGGTACAACGTGCTGCACGCGATGGGCTTCGACGCCTTCGGCCTGCCCGCCGAGCAGTACGCGGTGCAGACGGGCACGCACCCGCGCGCGACGACCGAGGCCAACATCGTCCGCTACCGCGAGCAGCTGACGCGGCTGGGTCTGGCCCACGACCCGCGCCGGTCGGTCGCGACCACGGACGTCGACTTCTACCGCTGGACGCAGTGGATCTTCCTGCGGATCTACGAGTCCTGGTACGACGATGAGCAGCGCCGGGCCCGCCCGGTCGCCGAGCTGGAAGCGGAGTTCGCGGCGGGGACCCGCCCGATCCCGGACGGCCGGCCCTGGGCGGAGCTGTCCGTCCTCGAGCGCCGCGACCTGATCGACTCCTTCCGGCTGGCCTACGTCTCGGAGGCGCCCGTCAACTGGTGTCCCGGCCTGGGCACAGTGCTGGCCAATGAGGAGGTCACGGCGGACGGGCGCAGCGAGCGGGGGAACTTCCCCGTGTTCCGCCGCAACCTGAAGCAGTGGATGATGCGGATCACCGCCTATGCGGACCGGCTGGCCGCGGACCTGGATCGGCTGGACTGGCCGGACTCGGTCAAGGCGATGCAGCGCAACTGGATCGGCCGCTCCGAGGGCGCGCGCGTGCAGTTCCCCGTCGTCGGGGCCCCGGCTCAGATCGAGGTCTTCACCACCCGTCCGGACACGCTGTTCGGCGCGACGTACATGGTGCTGGCGCCCGAGCACCCGCTGGTCGAGCAGATCGTCCCCGGAGCGTGGCCGGTCGACACGGACGCCCGGTGGACCGGCGGTGCCGCCACACCGGCCGAGGCCGTCGCCGCCTATCGGGCCGCCGCGGCGCGCAAGTCCGAGCTGGACCGGCAGGAAAGCCGCGACAAGACCGGCGTGTTCACCGGCGCGATGGCCGTCAACCCCGTCGACGGGCAGGCGATCCCCGTGTTCGTCGCCGACTACGTGCTGATGGGCTACGGCACCGGGGCGATCATGGCCGTGCCGGGCCAGGACCAGCGGGACTGGGACTTTGCCGAGGCGTTCGGGCTGCCGATCATTCGCACGGTCGCTCCGCCTGCCGGCTGGCAGGGCGAGGCGTACACCGGCGAGGGGCCGGCGATCAACTCGCACAACGACGACGTCAGCCTGGACGGCCTGGACGTCGCGGACGCCAAGCGGCTCATTACGGACTGGCTGGTCGGCCGCGGCGCCGGCGAGGCCGTCGTGCAGTACAAGCTGAGGGACTGGCTGTTCTCCCGGCAGCGCTACTGGGGCGAGCCGTTCCCGATCGTGTGGGACGAGCACGGCCCGGTGCCGCTGCCCGACGACCGGCTGCCCGTCGAGCTACCCGACATCGCGGACTACGCGCCGCGGACCTACGACCCCGACGCCGCCGACACCGAGCCGGAGCCGCCGCTGTCCCGCGCGACGGAGTGGGTGGACGTCGAGCTGGACCTGGGTGACGGCCCTCGGCGCTACCGGCGCGAGACGAACACCATGCCGCAGTGGGCCGGTTCGTGCTGGTACTACCTGCGCTACCTGGACCCGCACGACGAGAAGTTCTTCGTCGACCCCGAGATCGAGCGCTACTGGATGGCCCGCGACCCCTCGCGGCCGGGTGACCCGGGCGGGGTCGACCTGTACGTCGGCGGCGTGGAGCACGCGGTGCTGCACCTGCTGTACGCGCGCTTCTGGCACAAGGTGCTGTACGACCTGGGCGAGGTGTCGTCCGAGGAGCCCTTCCGCAGGCTGTTCAACCAGGGCTACATCCAGGCCTACGCCTACACGGACCCGCGTGGCGCCTACGTCTCGGCCGAGGAGGTCGTCGAGGACGACACCTCCCCCACGGGCTTCGCGTGGAACGGCACGCCGGTCGCCCGGGAGTACGGGAAGATGGGCAAGTCGCTGCGCAACGTGGTGACCCCGGACGAGATGTGCGCGCGGTACGGGGCGGACACATTCCGGCTGTACGAGATGTCAACGGGGCCGATGGAGGTCTCGCGCCCCTGGTCGACGCGGGACGTCGTCGGGTCGCAGCGGTTCCTGCAGCGGGTCTGGCGCAACCTGGTGGACGAAGCGACCGGCGAGACCCGCGTCAGCGATGCCGAGCCGGACGACGACACGCTGCGGCTCCTGCACCGGACCATCGCCGGCGTGCATGCCGACTTCCGCGCGCTGCACTACAACACCGCGGCCGCCAAGTTGATCGAGCTGAACAACCACCTGACGAAGGCGGGCGTCGCCGTCCCGCGCTCTGTCGCCGAACCGCTGGTGCTGATGCTCGCGCCGCTGTCTCCGCACATCGCCGAGGAGCTGTGGGCGCGGCTGGGGCACGAGAACACGCTGGCCCACGGGCCGTTCCCGGTGGCCGACGAGCGGTGGCTGGCCGCCGAGTCGATCGAGTACCCGATCCAGGTGAACGGGAAGCTGCGCTCGCGGGTCACGGTGGCGGCCGACGCCGACCGGGAGGCGGTGCAGGCAGCGGCGCTGGCCGAGGCGCGGATCGCCGAGACCCTCGCCGGCCGGGAGCCGCGCAAGGTCATCGTCGTCCCCGGCCGGCTGGTGAACGTCGTCATCTGACGCGCCGGACCGCGGTCGTCTCACGACGCGAACCGAGCGAAAGCGGCGTCGGCAAAGGTAGACCTTGCCAACGCCGCTTTCGCTCGGGTTGGCGCGTTCGGCCCCCGCGGCGTATCAGACGCGGCGTGCGGTGGTGAACGGCATGCGGCCCATGTCGGAGACCTTCACGGGGCTCTTGCGGCTGCTCGCGTGGACGATCTTGCCATCGCCGATGTAGATGCCCACGTGGCTGACCGGCTTGTAGAAGAACACCAGGTCACCGGGCTGCAGGTCGGACTTGGAGACCGCCTTGCCGACCGTCGACATCGCCCGGCTGCTGCGCGGGAGCGACGTACCCGCAATCTTGAAGGCCCAGGAGACCAGCCCCGAGCAGTCGAACGCGTTCGGCCCGGCGGAGCCGTAGCGGTACGGAGCGCCGACTTTGCTCAGGGCGTTGCGCATTGCGGAGGACCGGTTGGCGGCGGGGGACGTCGCGCTCAGGAGAGTGATCGGGGCCGATGCGATCGGCGCGGGCGCAGTGGGACCGGGCACCGTCGGTGCCGCCGGGGCCGGGGGCTGTGTGGGCAGGACCGCGAATGCTGCCGCGGCAGCGGCGGACGCGGCGACGATGCTCGCGCGAGTGGCCATGGCGGAGACTCGATTACGCACGGGGGATGTTCCTTCTTCAGCACCGCAGAACCGGGCGGGGGTGTCGGGGGAGCCCTCGACCGCCCTGTTCGGAGACGGCGACCCCGTGCCCGTCACTCCGGTTGAGCGACGGTCCTCCGGGGCCGCCACCAGATTACGAACGCATTTCTGAAAAAACATGGTGCAGATAACAGCGCGGTGTACTTCCTCGGTGACCCTCTTCACCAATACGTTGGGCCGCTCGTGTCAAGAAGTGGACAACATTTTCGCTCCACAACTGTGCCGCGAGTGCGTGCGGGTGACGAGCTGGTCAGAAACGCGCCGAGCAGCTGGTTTCTCCTTCCCGACTGCCCCCAATCGGGTGAAATAGCTTCCGCGACGAAAATGACGACACAGTTCTCGGAATGGAAGCAAAAAACTCGCCGCTAAACGGGGCTGACGGTCGGCGTCGGCCCACACGCGCGCGAGTTCGGGTCGCCGCGCGCGTCATGGCGCGCGCAACTCCTCAACCTGCGAGCGACTCCCCGATGTGCGCACAGCTCGGCGCGAGACTGCGGCGGCGCGGCACACGGAGCGGCCGCTGCAGTCGCAGCGCCGAACAGGGCGCGAAGTGGACCGCGAGGCGTGCCCTGCGGCCGCATGATCAACGTGATGGGCGGAAAAGCTGCAGGCCCTGCAGCTTTTCCGCCCGAA
>JAQSWF010000288.1 GCA_029266775.1 Pseudonocardia sp. | reverse complement strand
CCGGTCAGGCGGCCGACCGTCATGGGCTCGGCATCGCGTGGTGCGGGTCTGCGAGGCCGGGCGGGCAGGCGGTCCGTCGGCGAGTCGACCGGGCTGGGGACGATCACGTTGCGTAGCTCCTCGGACGCTGAACCGGCGCGCTGCCGTGACCCATGACCGTGTCGACGAGGTCGTGGCCGAGGTCGGCGGCGAGGCCGTCGGGGGCGACGAGGCCGGGGTCGTCGTACCAGTCGTGGGTGGCTTCGGGATGAGGCCCGACGACGCCGACGGCCCCGGATCCGAACGGCGCGGTCAGTGCGGCGATGGCGCCGTTCGGGTAGCGCGCCAACACAGCAACGCCAGGAACCCCGGGCCGCACGAGGAACGCCGGGCCGTCCTGGAAGTACAGCTGCCGTGGACGGCCCCGCCAGCGAACCTGCACGAGCGTGTCGCGGCGGGAAGCGATCGTGGCGCCGCGGGTGGCGATGTACTGATCCGTGTCGCCCGGTAGCAACCCGAAACCCGGCGTCGCGCCCGCCAGGTACCCGCCGAGGCAGAAGCCGAGGTAGCGACCCCCGGCCGCCACGAAGTCGCGGATCGTCGTCTCGTCCTTGCGCATCCGTCGATAGGCCGGCTCGAGCTCCCCGCCTCCCGGCTGGGCGTACAGCACGGCGCGGGCGAGCACGTCGGGGGTCAGTGCCAGGTCTTCCTGCCGGCCGACATACCGGACGTCGAAACCCCACCGCGAGCTGCGCAGCAGCGTCGCCACCGCGGTCGAGCATCCCTGCGGTCGTGCCGCCTTTCCGCGGTACACCAGCGCGAGCGGCCTCACCGCACCGCTCCGGCCAGCGCCGCGACGCGCCACCACACGTCGATATCGGCGGCTCGGTGGGCGATCGCGACCGCGGCCACCAGGTCGGGCCCGAAGACGCGCGCCTCCTGCGGCGCGACGTCGAGGCAGGCCGCCGCTTCGTCGAGGCCGGCGCCGCACGCGCGAACAGCGGCCTCGACGCGGCACCACCAGAGGGCGAACTCCCGCGGCTGCTCGTCCGGCGCGGCGGCGAGAACCGCGGACCGGGCCGAGGGCGGGAGCAGCTGACCGAGGACGGGTGCGGGCGTCTGGTGCGGCACGCGCGCGACCTCCACGCCCACCGGATGGTGCAGGGCCGTGGCGATGGCACATGCGGCGCCGCGGGTGGCGACGCTGAAGTGCACGGGCGTGCCCGCGACCAGCGGCTTTCCGTTGCGCCCGCGGTGAATCGGCACCGCGGCCGGCGGCACGCCGACGATCTGCGCGAGCGTGAGCCGGACCTCCCGTCGGGCGGCGAGGAACCGCCGCCGCCGCTGCCCGTCGGCGATGTGAGATGCGACGGCGAGGTCGTCGGCAGGCAGCGCGCTCAGGTCGTCGACCGGGGGGACCGCGTCGAGGTCGAACAGGAGGACAGAGACGTCCGAGGAGGCGCTCACGACAGCACCCCCTCCGCAGGGATGCCCCGCCACCGCGTGAGTGCGGGCAGCTGCTCGCCCTTCATCGCGAGCGACAGTGGTTCCAGCGCGGCATCCGGCCCGACCGACGCGTCGTACAGCACGACCGCACGGTCGCCGACCGTCGCGCCGGCCCCGATCCTGACGGTGGACATCTTCATCACGCGGTCCTCGAACAAGTGCGTCTGTAGCGAGACCGCACGGCCCACCATGGCACCGTCGCCGATCTCGACGAGGTCGAACTCGGTGAGGTACGTCGTCGCGATCCAGGTCCGTCGGCCGATCTTCGCTCCGAAGAGCCGCAGCGCCGGCGGGAGGAACGGCGTGCCCGCGAGCAGGTACAGCAGCGTGGGCACCGCGGTGGCTTCGTACAACCCGGTGACGAACTCCGACCGGCGGACGAACCTGCTCCACAGCGGCTCGACGCGGGGCCGGTAGGCACCGATCACGAGCCACTTGATGCCGGCGACGAGCGCCACGAGCAGCACGCTGGTCAGCAGGGCCAGCAGGGGCGCGATGAGCACCGTCTGGGCCAGGTCGGTGGCCCGGGCAACCGTCGACACCGCGAGCAGGTACAGGTAGATCGCCACGGAGATGAGGGACGCCGGCAGTGTGATCCGGAAGAACTCGATGATGAGCCGCTCGACGAGCCGCAGCCGCGACGGGGCGTAGGTCAGCTTCTCGGCGAAGTCGCCGCTCGACTGCCGGGTCGGCAGGTTGATCGCGGGCGAGCCCAGCCACGACGTGCCGTCCGGGACACCGTCGGGTGGCGGAACGGTCTGCACCCCCACCAGGGAGCCCGCGCCGAGCCGCGTGCCGGAGGGCACCAGCGCCGCGTTGCCCACGAACGCACGCGCGCCGACCTCCGTCCGCCGGAACGCCACGTGCCCGTTGTGGAACGTCGCGCTGCCGACGCCCGCCATGTCGGCGACGAAGCTCTCCCGGCCCAGGGTCAGGAGGTCAGGGTCCAGGTGCGCCGCGGTGGACACCTCCGCACCGCGACCCACCTTCGCGCCCAACATCCGCAGCCACACGACGGTGTAGAGCGTCGCGTAGAGCGAGTTGGTGACGGTGAGGCTCGTCTCGAGCAGCTTGTCCACGATCCACTTACGGATCCCGAGGGCTGAGCGGGCGGAATACACGCCCACCGGCGTCCGTCGCAACACGATGGCCCTGGTGCCGGCGACGACGACGCACACCGTTGCCACGAACACCGGCCCGACCAACGCCGCCGCGATCAGGCCGGCGAGCTGGTTGATCGTCAGGAGTGCCCACCAGACGAACGAGACGGACGGCGCGAGCATCACGAGGCTGAGCAGCTCCAGCAGCGCCAACCCGGCCACGACGCTGCCGAGCTGCGCCCGGGTCCACCCGCGCGTCCACGGCACCGCATCCATCTCGTCGAGGGCGGGGTCGATGCGGTCGCTCGGCGCCGACGGCGAGCCGGCCCACCGCTCACCCGCGCCGATGATCTGACCACGGCCGGTCGACGACTGCTCCGCGAGCATCGCGCCGGCACAGATCGCGGAGCCCGGCTCGAGCACCGAGCCCGCGCCGACGAACGCCCGATC
>JAQSWF010000097.1 GCA_029266775.1 Pseudonocardia sp. | reverse complement strand
ATGTCCAGCGACACGTAGCGCGACCCGGCCGCCATGGCGTGCCGGACCACGTGCTCGAGCACCATCGGGTCGATGTTGCCGCCGGACAGCACAGCCACGGCCGGGGTGGCGAACCGACGCGGGTGCTCGAGCAAGGCCGCGACGGCCGCGGCGCCGGCCGGCTCGACGAGTAGCTTGGCGCGTTCGAGGCAGTGCAGCAGGGCCCGCGAGAGCGCCTCGTCGTCGACGGTGAGCATCTCGTCGACCAAGGCCGACACCTGCGGAAAGGTGACGTCCCCCGGACAGCCCACGGCGATGCCGTCGGCGACGGTGCGCATAGCCGGCAGCGCGGTGGGCGCACCAGCGGCGAGCGACGGCGGCCATGCCGCTGCGCCCCGCGCCTGCACGCCGACGACCTGCACCCCGTCCGGGAGGGCTGCGGCGATCCCACCCAGGAGCCCTCCCCCACCCGCGGGCACCAGCACCGTGCGGACGCCGGGGCACTGCTCGACGATCTCCAGGCCGACGGTGCCCTGCCCGGCGATGATGTCGACGTGGTCGAACGGGTGCACCAGCACCGCGCCCGTGCGGTCGGCGAAGGCACGCGCTTCGACGAGGCAATCGTCGATGGTCTCACCAACCTGGTACACCGTCGCGCCGTACCCGCGGGTCGCGCCCAGCTTGGGCAACGCCGCCTGCTTCGGCATGAACACCGTCGCGGCGATGCCCAGCATCTGGGCCGCCAGCGCGACGCCCTGCGCGTGGTTGCCCGCGCTGGCCGCCACCACGCCCAGGCTGCGCTGAGCCGGGGCGAGCCGGGCCAGTCGGGTGTACGCGCCACGGATCTTGAACGAGCCGGTGCGCTGCAGGTTCTCGCACTTGAGCAGCACCGGGCCGCCGCACAATTCGCTCAGCGCGCGCGAATTGGCCAGCGGCGTGGGCGTGACGACGTCGACCAGCAGCTCCCGAGCGGCGCGCACGTCGGCCAGGCCGACCGGCGGCGCCGTCCGTCGATCCTCGTGGGTGACGGCCATTGCGGCAGTCTGCCACCGGGGCCGGTAATCTAGAGGGGTAGCGGTCGTCCCTCGTGGGCCGGGCGCCGTGGGGGGCAGGCAATGACACGAGTGCGAGACATCGCCCCGCTGGTGGCGGCGGCGGCGCTCGCCGTCGGGGCGGTCGTTGCCGTCCGCACGGCCGGGTGCGACGACCCCGGCCGCTACGAGCTGCGGTCGTGGGGCTACGAGCTGGTCGGCGGGTGCATCGCGCCGGGCGACATCGTCGTACACGCCCCCGTCCCGGCGCCGAAGCCGGCCGAGAACGGGCCAACCGCGCGCGACTGACCAGGTCCGCAGGCCCCAGCTTCGGTCCTGTCACCTGCTAGACGGAGGCACGCCCCAGGGCGGTGCGCAGGTCCTCCAGCAGGTCGTCGACGTCCTCGATGCCCACCGACAGGCGCACCAGCGAGTCCGGCACCTCGAGCGCGGACCCGGCGACCGACAGGTGCGTCATCCGTCCCGGGTGCTCGATCAGCGACTCCACCCCGCCCAGGCTCTCGGCCAGGGTGAACAGCTCCGTCGCCGCGCACACCCGCAGCGCCGCCTCTGGGCCGCCGGCAAGCAGGAACGACACCATGCCTCCGAACCGGCGCATCTGCTTGACCGCCACGTCGTGCCCGGGGTGCTCGGGCAGGCCTGGGTAGAGCACCCGGCTCACCGCGGGGTGCCGGCTGAGCATGTCCGCAACCCGCTCCGCGTTGTCGCTGTGCCGCTCCATGCGGACGGCGAGGGTCTTCGCGCCGCGCAGCGTCAGCCAGTTGTCGAACGGGCCGGGGACGGCGCCGACGGCGTTCTGGGTGAACGTCAGCTGCTCGGCGAGCTCGTCGTCGTCGGTCACCAGCGCACCGCCGACGACGTCGGAGTGCCCGCCGATGTACTTGGTGGTGGAGTGCAGGACGACGTCCGCGCCGAGCGCGAGAGGCTGCTGCAGGTAGGGCGAGGCGAAGGTGTTGTCGACGACGAGCCGCGCCCCGACTTCCCGGGTGACGGAGGCGACCGCGGCGATGTCGGCGATGCCGAGCAGGGGGTTGGTCGGCGTCTCGCACCAGACGACGCGGGTCTGCGGACGCAGTGCCGCGCGCAGCTCGTCGAGATCGGACAGGTCGACCGGGGTGTAGTCCACCCCCCAGGGCCTGAGCAGCTTGTCGACCAGCCGGAACGTGCCGCCGTACGCATCGTGCGGGATGACGAGGTGGTCGCCGGGGCGCAGGAGCACGCGCAGCAGGACGTCCGTGGCGCCCATACCGGAACCGTAGGCGCGGCCGTGCCGGCCACCTTCCAGCGCGGCGAGGCACTCCTGCAGGGCGGTGCGTGTGGGGTTCGCGCTGCGCGCGTACTCGTAGCCGCCCGCGCGGAGCCCGCCGACACCGTCCTGGGCGAACGTCGACGACAGGTGCAGCGGTGTGATCACCGCGCCAGTCGTCGGATCGGGCTCCTGCCCGGCGTGGATGGCCCTCGTGGAGAAACCGCGCATGATCTCCACGCTACGCCGCGCCGGGGACCTGGTTCCGGCCGACCGGATGCGGCGTTGCGCATCCTTATGCAGCGAAAGTGGCGTCGGGTGCGTCTACTGCACCCAGAGCCACTTTCGGTTCATCGAGCCGTCAGCTGCCGAGGAACGCCAGCACGTCCGAGCGGGTAACCACACCCGCCGGCTTGCCGTCGACCAGCACCAGCGCCGCGTCCGCCGCAGCGAGCGCCGTCATCGCCGCGTCCAGCGCCTCTCCCGCCCCGATCGTGGGCAGCGGCGGGGACATGTGTCCTTCGAGGCGGTCCGCCAGCTGCGCGCGGCCGGTGAACAGGGCGTCGAGCAGGTCCCGCTCGACCACCGCACCGGCGATCTCGGCGGCCATCACCGGGGGCTCGGCCCGCACGACGGGCATCTGCGAGACGCCGAACTCCCGCAGGTAGTGCACGGCGTCCGCGACCGTCTCGTTCGGGTGGGCGTGCACGAGGTCGGGGATCGCGCCGTCCTTGCGACGCAGCACATCGCCGACCGTGGCGCCGGCGGAGGGCGGCATGAAGCCGTAGCCGGCCATCCAGGCGTCGTTGAAGACCTTGCCGAGGTAGCCGCGCCCTCCGTCGGGCAGCAGGACGACGACGAGCGCGTCGGGCTCCAGCTCCGCGGCCACGCGGAGCGCGGCCACGGTCGCCATGCCGCAGGACCCGCCGACCAGCAGGGCCTCCTCCCGCGCCAACCGGCGGGTCATGTCGAACGAGTCGCTGTCGGAGACCGCGACGATCCGGTCGCAGATGTCCTTGTCGTACGTGGTGGGCCAGAAGTCCTCGCCTACGCCCTCGACCAGGTAGGGCCGGCCGCTCCCGCCGGAGTAGACCGAGCCCTCGGGGTCCGCCCCGACGATCTGGACCCGGCCGTCCGAGACCTCCTTGAGGTACCGGCCGACTCCGCTGATGGTGCCGCCGGTGCCAATCCCCGCCACGAAGTGCGTGACGCGGCCGTCGGTCTGCTCCCAGATCTCCGGACCGGTGGTGCGGTAGTGCGACTCGGGGTTCTGCGGGTTCGCGTACTGGTTCGGCTTCCACGCGCCCTCGAGCTCGGTCGCCAGCCGGTCCGACACGCGGTAGTAGGACTCGGGGTGGTCCGGGTCGACCGCCGTGGGGCACACGACGACCTCGGCGCCGTAAGCCTTGAGCACGTTGCGCTTGTCCTCGCCGACCTTGTCCGGGCAGACGAACACGCAGCGGTAGCCCTTGCGCTGGGCGACGATGGCCAGCCCGACCCCGGTGTTCCCGGAGGTCGGTTCGACGATCGTGCCCCCCGGACGCAGCTCGCCAGAGGCCTCCGCGGCCTCGACCATGCGCAACGCAATGCGATCCTTGACGCTGCCGCCCGGGTTGAAGTACTCCACCTTGGCCAGCACCGGCACCGTGATGCCCTCGGCGACCGGCCCCAGACGCACAAGGGGCGTGTTCCCGACGAGGTCGGCGACGTGCTCGACGTACTGCATGACGTCCATCGTCCCACTCGCCGTGCAAGCGCCGGCAGGCCCTGATCGCCCACGGCGTCTGGGTGCTCGGCCCGACGGCCGGGTAGCTTTGCCGACATGAGCACACCAACCCGTGCCACGCGGCCCGGCCTCGCCAGGAGGGTGATGTGTGGCGTGGCCGGCAGCCTGCTGCTGCTCACCGGGGTGGCGCTGCTGGTGCTTCCGGGCCCGGGCCTGCTGCTCGTTCTCGGGGGCATGCTCGTGCTCGCCAACGGCTTCCCCGCCGCGCAGCGCTTCGTGGACCCGGTCGAGCGGCGCGCGATGCAAGCCGCGGAGGAGAGCGTCTCGTCGCCGCTGCGCATCGCCTTCTCGGTGGGGACGGGCCTCGTGCTCATCACCGCCGGCGTGGTCTGGTGGCTGCGGCCGAACCTGCCGCTCGGCGGGTGGCCGACCGGCATCAGCCTGATCCTGTCCGGACTGATCCTGCTGACGCTTCTCGTGGTCAGCCATCGCCGCGTCAAGCGCCGCCGCCAGACCCGCCGCTGACCAGGCCTTAGGCGCGCTCCACCTGAACCAGGCCGCGGTCCGGCCGCCACCACTCGATCACCAGCGCAGACGCGTCGGCGTTCACACTTGTGAAGACCACCTCCTCGATGTCCGCGCGAAATGTTTCGCCCGCCGATTCCTCCGCGTCGTGCTCGCCGCCGTAGCGCGCCCGCCCGGCGACCTTGACCTCACCCGGCCACGCCGCGGGGTGGCCATCCGGCGGATCGCGGGTGGGGCCGTGCAGGGCGAACCGCGGGTCCCGGCGCAGATCGGCGCCCTTGCGGGCTCCCGACATCGACCCGAAGGTCAGCTCGCCGTCCACGAACTCCGTCTCGATCCCGCTGATCCGCGGCGACCCGTCTGCCCGCAGCGTGGCGATGGTCTTGTGCTTGCGTGACTGGAGGGACTGCCGCACCCGCGCCGCGAACTCCGGTTCGGCCTTCTCCACCTCGCTCCACGACACCATGCAGCGCAGCATGCCCGACTCCGCCGACAAAACGGGCGCTGCAACGACAACGGCCCGGCGCCCACAAGGGGCGCCGGGCCGCGCGGTCAGCTGCGGGTCATTCCTGACGCAGGTACGTCAGCAGCCGCAGGATCTCGATGTAGAGCCAGACCAGGGTGGTCATCAAGCCGAATGCGATGTACCAGGCGAACCGCGCCGGCAGCCCGCTGCGCACGGCCTGGTCTGCCATGTCGAAGTCCAGCAGCAGGCTGAAGGCGGCCACGCCGATCACCACGAGGCTGAACAGGATGGCCAACGGGCCTCCGTCGCGCAGCCCCAGCCCGCCGGGGATGAAGAACCCGGCGATCAGGTTGACCAGCATGAGGACGACGACGCCGATGAGCGCGCCCATCATCCACTTCGTGAACCGCGGCGTCACCTTGACAGCGCCGGTCTTGTACACCACGAGCATGCCCACGAGCACACCCACCGTGCCGATGAGCGCCTGGAAGGCGATCCCCGGGTACTGCAGGTTGATCAGACCCGCGATCCCGCCCAGCGCGACGCCCTCCGCGATGGAGTAGGTCAGTACCAGGGCGGGGTTGCTGCTCTGCTTGAAGATGATGATGAGCGCGACGACGAAACCGACGATGAAGCCGGGAAGCGCGAGCGCGTACAGACCGCTCCACGCCGTCAACCCACCCGCGACGATCGCGGCGCCCGCGGTGATCGCGGTCTTGCTGACGACATCGTCCACGGTGATGGGGCGCTGACCGGCCTCGGCGCGCCCGTATCCGACCGGCGCGCTGTCGGCATAGGCAGCGGTACCACCGGCCATGCCGCTGCCGCGGTCGAAGGTGGCGTAGCCGCCCTGCCCGGAAGGCAGGTTGCGGAACGCCGGGTTGCTACTGGTGCGCACCTAAGTCCTCCTTGGAGCATGTGGGCATCCGTGCATACCAACGCTGGACCGTCCCGCATCGTTCCCGACCGGGGTAAAGCCGAACTTTACCCACGCCGCCCATGCGGGCACCAGCGGCGCCCCACGTATCGTGATCAAACAGTCGAGGCCTCAGCCGCAGCACCGGGGCGGCGCATCGGTGTAGGAGAGGGCCGGGTTCCAGTCCGTGCCACGGCCCTCCGGGCACAGGTCGAACACGTTCCATTGCGGGTCGATCGTGTCGCTGTGCCGCGGGTCCTGCCCCGGCTCGGCCGGTGCGTACAGCAGCTCGGAGCCCCAGAAGTGCTGGATCGCGTCGCCGTCCCGGCGGAAGACATTGGTCATCGGCATCTGTTGGACGCCGCCACCGTCCGCCGGGATCTCGGCCAGGTAGTCCCGGTTGAACGCGGTGCCGGCCGACGACAGCAGCCGCAGGTGTCGCCAACCGCGGTCTCGCGCGTGGGCGAGCAGGCGGTCCAGCGGAGCCTTGACGACGACGGCGAGGTTCACCCGCTGAGTGATGTGCGGGGCGGCGCCGTCCAGGGCGTCCAGGAACGAGGTGCAGCTCGGGCACGGCGCGTCGCCGTCCGGCTCGACCGGGAACATCATGCTGTAGATCACGAGCGTGTCCCGGTCCGGCCCGA
Organism: Pseudonocardia sp.; assembly: GCA_029266775.1. GTDB lineage: Bacteria > Actinomycetota > Actinomycetes > Mycobacteriales > Pseudonocardiaceae > Pseudonocardia. Next base: position 4,183 of record JAQSWF010000097.1, on the reverse strand, counting down.
ACAGCTCGGAGAAGCGCACCCCGCCGGCGGTGTTGTCCGCGTGCAGGCCCGAGAGGACGTAGTCCTCGGGGATCGGGCCGCCGGGCGGGAGCGCGCGCCGCGCCTCGGCGACCTCCTCCGTCGGGCGACGCAGCTCGACCTCCCGCTCGAGAAGCCGGTCCCGCGCGGCGCGGTACTCGCTTGCCTCGCCCGGGAAACAGATGTCCGTCATGGCTCCTCCTCGGCCGGCCGGTCTCCTGCAGACCGACGCCGCCGCCGCAACTCATCGGTCAGCGCGCCGCCTGGAACGTCGCCGCCAGCCGTTTCGGCGCCCGCGCCAGCCACGCCTCCGCCACGAGCTCCTCCAGCTCGGCCGGGTCGATGCGGTCCAACCGGACGAGGACTATCGCGTAGCCGTCGAAGTGCGGCGTGGTGAAGTAGACATCCGGGTCGGTGGAGAGCAGCGCCTCCTTGGCGCCCAAGTCCGGGACCATCGCGCCGAGCACGGACCCCTCCTGCGCCGGGATGTCGAGCGCAGCCAGGTCCGCGCGGCGCAGCGGCCGTTCCCAGACGAAGCCCTTGCCCTTGACCGTCCAGCCCGTGGCGCCGCCGTACGACGCCTTCTCGGCAGTTTCCGGCAGGGCGAGCGCGAGGCGCCGCACGTCGTCCCAGTCAGCCATGGCGCACCGCCGCGGGCGCGAGGCGGCCTGCAGCAGCGTGATCGGCGCCGCACCCGTCCATCACGAAACCGTCGGTCACAACGGGCCTCCCCTCGAGGGGCGACCAGTCAACCACCGGACGAAGTGCGCGGGCTACGTGTTCGCGCCCCGCGCGGCGACCGCCCACCGGTCGACCTCGACGCCGTCCGCGACCACGACGAGCTCGTCCGCGAGGTTGACTGCCGTGCAGACGTGATTCGGCGCGACCCGGACGGTCTGCCCCACGGCAGGGACCTCGCCTTCGGGGAACTCGACGGTCGCGTGATGCTCGGACAGCGCCACGACACGCGCGTCGGGTCGGTCGGGCAGCCGGCCGAAGCCGGTGGTCCAGGCCGGGCGATCGGCGCCGAGACCCTTGCTGCCGGCGTCGAGCACGGCCCGGCCCGGCGCCCGGCTCACGACGGTCGCCACAGCGGTGAGCGCGATGTCGGCCATCCGGGCGCTGCCCAGCTCCGCCTGCTGAGCGTCCTGGAACACGTAGACGCCCGGCCGTAGCTCGGTCAGCACGTCCGAATCGAACAGCCCGGCGGTCGGGGTCGAGCCACCGCTCCGCACGGTCATGGAGATGCCGGCCCGCGCCACGGCGGTGGCGGCGTCCGCGAGAGCGGTCGCTTCGTCGAGGGCGGCCTGCTCCCGCTGGTCCGGCCCGTAGCCGTGCCCCGGAAACGTGAAGACGCCGACGACCTCCAACCCGACCGCGTCAGCCGCCGCCGCCACCTCCCCTGCCTGCGCCGGCGCAATGCCGGTTCGGTGGTGGCCGGAGTCGATCTCGACGAGGACCGGCAGGCCCGGAACGGCGCGGGCCAGCAGGACAGCAGCGGCGGCCGAGTCGACGCCGCAGCGCAGCGCCACCCGCGCGGCCAGCGCGCGAAGACGATCGGCGCGCCGGCCCGTCGCGATGATCGGGTAGGCGAGGAAGAGATCGTCGAACCCCGCGGCGGCGAACACCTCCGCCTCCGCCACGGTCGCGACGCTGATGCCGGCGCCGGAGAGCGCCACCTGGCGCCGTGCGATCTCGACGCACTTGTGCGTTTTCACGTGTGGCCGCAGCCGCGTCCCGGCGGCGCGCGCCGCCGCGGCCATCGCCGCGAGGTTGCGGTCGAGTATGTCGACGTCGACAGCCAAGTAGGGGGTGTCCTGCACAGCGCGAGGCTAGATCAGCACCTGCCGCTGAACGGCGTGAACCGTTGCCCGTGCCGCAAACGCTTCCCTACGGGTGCTGGGCACGAGTTGGAAGGGAGGCGGCGGAGTGAAGTACGGCGTCGTGGTGGTGGGCACCGACGGGTCGGACTCGGCACTCGGGGCCGTGGACCGGGCCGTCGAGGTGGCGGGGATCTCCGGAGCGCTGTTGATCGTGGTGTGCGCGTTCAGCGCTCTGTCACGGCGGGAGCACGCGGTCGCCACGGCGCAGGTAGGCGACACGCGTTTCCAGGAAGTGATAGGCCGGGATGCGGCCGACAGCGCGCTGGCTGCCGCGCAGCAGCGGGCAGACGCGGGCGGCGCCCCGCGGGTTGAGACGCGCCTGGTAGAGGGCGACCCGGTGCACGTCCTTCTCGAAGTCGCAGACGAGCGGGCGGCCGACCTGATCGTCGTCGGCAACCGCGGCATCAATACCCGCCTCGGACGCATCCTCGGGTCGGTTCCGTCGGTGGTGTCTCGCAACGGGCGCCGTGCGACGTCCTGATCGTGCACACCGTGGAGGGCGGCAAGACCTGACGAGCCGGGTCACCGACGGGCAGAGCCAGGCACGGACTGAACGGCCGCCGGGACGTCGGAGTACAGCGGCCACCGCTGGCGGTCGTCGAGGATGGCCAGGATCCGCCGCGCGGGTCGACCCTGCGCGCACACGAGGTACAGCAGTGCATCTCGCCGGGACAGCTGGTCCGTCACGCCTTCCAGGCAGTGGAACCCGGCCGCGGCGAGGACGGTGACCCGGCTCAGGTCGACGATCAGGGTCGACTCCGTCCGCTCGGCAGCGTCGGTCAACGCCGCGGTCAACTCGTCGCGGACCGCGATGTCGAGCGCGCCGGCCACCACGAAGACGGCGTAGTCGTCCTCGATGGTGGACCAGGACTCGAGCTCCACGTGACCCCCTGCGTTGCCCAAAACCGCCGCAGGCCAGGGAGCAGGCGCTGCAGCGATGTGCACAGGTTCTCTCATCACTTCGATCCGCACAACGTCGCCGTAGCCGGTCGGACGTCGTCTGAGCTGTGTAGTGCTCGCGCCCGTTGCCACGCGAGGGCGACGTCCGCGATCATCATGAACCCCTGATGCAGCAGGAGGTCCCGGTGGCGACGGGGAGTCCTTCCGCAACTCGTGCGGTCATGCCACCCGCGTCGACGGCGCAGCTCGTGCTGGCCGCGGCCGTGGTGGCGAACCTCGTGATCGTGGAGACCCTGTTCGCCACCTCCGGGGTCGGCAAGAACTCGGTTCTGACGGTCGCGAAGTTCTTCGGGCTGCACGCAGCGTTGATCATGATGCTGCAGCTGGTCCTGGTGTCACGGCTGCCGTGGCTGGACCGGCGCCTCGGTATGGATCGGCTCACCGCCTGGCATCGCTGGACCGGTTTCGCGCTGCTCTGGACGGTGGTCACCCACGCGACCCTCGTCGTGCTCGGCTACGCACGGCTCGGCCCGGCGCCGGTGGTGCAGACGTTCGCGGGGTTGGCCGGGGTGACTGCCTCGCTGCTCGGGATGTGCGCCGCTGCCGTGATCGTCGTGCTGGTGACCCTCTCCACGCGGTATTGGCGCCGGCGGCTGCCGTACGAGGCTTGGCACGCCCTGCACATCGGCCTCTACCTTGCCGTCCTGCTCGCCCTCGTCCACCAGATGCTGGAGGGCACCACGTTCGCGTCCTCCCCGGTCGCTGCGACCTACTGGTGGACGCTGTGGGGCCTGGTGCTCGGCGGGCTGCTGGTGGGCAGGGTCGGCCTGCCGTTGTGGCGCAACGCCCACCACCGGTTCCGCGTCGCGGCGGTCGTCCCGGAGTCCGACTCGGTCGTGTCCGTCCACGTCACCGGACGCGACCTCGAGCGCCTCCCGGCGCGGGCCGGCCAGTTCTTCATCTGGCGGTTCCCCGCTCACTACGGGGCGTGGCAGGCCAACCCGTTCTCCCTCTCGGCGGCCCCCGACGGACGGTCGCTGCGCCTGACCGCGAAAGGCGTTGGCGCGACGAGCCGCGGGCTCCGTGGCCTGCCCGTTGGCACCCGGGTGTTCGCCGAGGGTCCTTACGGTGCCTTCACCCGCCTGAACCAAGCCACGAACGCCATCCTTCTCATCGCGGGCGTCATCGGCATCACGCCCATCCGGGCGCTGCTCGAGGAGTCGGCAAACGGGGCCGTGGTGCTGTACCGGGTGCGCTCCGAGGCGGACGCCATCCTGCTGCCGGAGCTGCAGGCGCTGGCGCAACGGGGGGCCCAGGTGCACGTGCTCTCCGGACGGACGGGGAGCTCCTCGACGGGACCGTTCGAGCCGAGCCGCCTCCTC
>JAQSWF010000287.1 GCA_029266775.1 Pseudonocardia sp. | reverse complement strand
GGCTCGGCCACGAGGATCCGCTGATCGGTACCCAGACCCTCGACGACTCCGTCCACGGCCTGGTCCAGCGGTGCGTCGTCGTGGACGACGTGCACGGCCTGCCCGACCGGCTGCGCGGTGACGCGAGCACGGAGGGCAGCGCGCCGGGCAGCGTCACGGCAGGTGTCGGGTGACCCCGTGACGGCCAGGACGTCGAGACCAGGATGCTCCCCGAGCGTGGCCGCAGCGGGCAGTACATTCAGCACCCCGTCCGGCAGACCGGCCTCCGCGGCGGCCTCGGCGAGCACGAGCGCCGTGAGCGGGGCATCCGGGTCCGGGCCGAGGACGACGGCGTTTCCGGACGCCAGCGCAGGAGCGACGAGACCGACCGCCGCCGGCAGGCTCCCGACCGTCGCGAGCGCGCCCACGACCCCCGCCGGACGCGGGGCCGGGCCGTGGCCGGCGTACGCGAGCTTGTCCGCCCAGCCGGCGGAGGAGAACAGCCGGGCGACCACCGCGGGCAGGTCCGCGTCGCGGGTGAGCCGGATCGGGCGACCTGTGTCCAGTGTCTCGAGCACGGCCAGCTCGGACGCCCGGGCCGCGACGACCTGCGCGACGCGCAGGAGCAGCCGCGCGCGGGCCGCGCCCGACAGCGTGCCCCACTCCCCGTCGCGGGCGCGGCGCGCCGCGGTGACCGCCCGGTCCACGTCGGCCAGGGTCGCGGACCGGACCTCGGCCAGCGGCGCGTCGGTCGCCGGGTTGAGGGTCGTCGCTCCGGCGGCGCCCTCGACGAACTCACCGTCGACGAACGGGTGGTAGCTCGGTTTCAGTTTCGCCCCCTCGCTCGGTTCGAGCGATGCGCCGTAGGTCCACATCAGGCGGCGAGCGCCCGGCGCCGGCGCAGCAGGTCGTCCAGCAATGAGGAGGCGCCGAACCGGAACAGGTCCGGGGTGAGCCACGCGGGCCCGGCGATCTCGCGCACCGCGACGAGGTGGCGGATGGCGTCGGCCGCTGTCCGGATCCCGCCCGCCGCCTTGACGCCGCGTCGCTCGCCGGTGAGCCGGGCCCAGTCGCGGACGGCCTGCAGCAGCACCGCGACGACGGGCAGCGTGGCCGCGGGCGAGATCTTGCCGGTGGACGTCTTGACCATGTCGGCGCCTGCGAGCAGGGCGAGCCACGCCACGCGCCGCACATCGTCGCAGCCGGCCAGCTCGCCGGTCTCGAGGATCACCTTGAGGTGGGCCCGCCCCTGCACGAGCTCGCGCACGGCCACGATCTCGTCGTGCACCTGCCCGTAGCGCCCGCTCAGCCACGCCCCGCGGTCGATCACCATGTCGATCTCGGTGGCGCCGCCGTCCAGCGCGAGGGCGGTGTCGGCGAGCTTGACCGCGAGGGAGGAGCGGCCGGACGGGAAGGCGGTCGAGACCGCGGCGACGCGGACGGGTGAGTCGCGCAGCACGTCGGCGGCGACGGCCGCGAGGTCGGGGTAGATGCAGACGGCGGCGACCGGTGGGACCGGAGCCGCGGTGGCGAGCGACGCCGGATCGGGTCGGCGCGCCTGTGCGCACAGTGCGCGGACGCGGGCGGGCGTGTCCGCGCCCTCGAGACTGGTCAGGTCGACCATCGAGACGACCAGGTCGATCGCGTCGCGCCGGGCGGGGCCGGTGACGTCCCGCGCAGCCAGTGCGGCCGAGCGGCGCTCCAGACCCGCCTCGTCGACGCCGGGGAGGCCGTGCAGGAAGCGGCGCAGGGACCGGTCGTCGCGGCCGATCTCCGCGGACGTGAACCCGGCCGACGGCGGGGCGTCCGCGGCGCGGGCCTCCGGACGCGAGACGGTCGCGGTCACACCGGGAAGTCTAGGTGGAGGGCGTCAGGTGGAGCGGTGCAGCCGCACGACACCGACCGTGACGTCCTCCAGCCCGCCGTGGTCGAAGTCGCGGCGGAGCTGGTCCGCCTTGATGGTCGCGGTCAGCCCGTCGAACGGACCGTGCGCGTCCACCTCGCCGGTCTGCGGGTCGACCGCGAGGACGACGTAGCCGTCGCAATGCGTGAGCTGTTCGGCGGCAGCGATCAGCCGCGCCTCTTCGGAAGCCGTCTCTTCGGGCACCGGATCACCTCCTCGTCGTTAAGTAGAGCGTCGGAGGCGGCCCGCGCGTCACTCCGCACCCGAGGAACCACCCGTTCGGGCCATGTTCGCCGGTCCGGCCCTTCCGACACGGCACGATCGGGGCAACGCCAGGACCGGCCGCTACGGTGTCGACCATGGACGTCCAGGTCGTCGACCACCCTCTTGCCAAGGCGCGGCTCTCGACGATGCGCGACGCGCGCACGGACAACGCCACCTTCCGCGCGGCGCTGCGGGACCTGACGCTCATGCTCGTCTACGAAGCGATGCGGGAAGCGACGCTGCACACGGCGCCGATCCACAGCCCGGTCGCCCGCACCCTCGCCTACACGCTGGCGTCCCCGCCGCTGCTGGTGCCGGTGCTGCGGGCCGGGCTGGGGATGGTCGACGCGGCCCAGACGTTCGTGCCGGAGTCGCAGATCGGGTTCGTGGGCGTGGCCCGCGACGAGCAGACCCACGAGCCGACCCCCTACATGGTCTCGCTGCCGGACTCCCTGCACGGACGGCCGGTGTTCGTGCTCGACCCGATGCTCGCCACGGGCGGCTCGATGGTCTACACGATCGAGCTGCTCACCGCGCGCGGCGCCACGGACGTCACGGCCATGTGCGTGCTCGCCGCTCCTGAAGGCATCGCCCGCCTGCGCGGCAGGGAGCTGCCGGTACGCCTGGTCACCGCCAGCGTGGACGAGCGGCTCAACGACTCGGCCTTCATCGTCCCGGGGCTCGGCGACGCCGGCGACCGGCAGTTCGGCGCGGTCTGAGCCGCTGCTCCTGGATCGGCGCCGGGCTAGTTCCGTCCCGCAACGCCGGACGCGGACAACCACCCTGCCACCGCCGTACGCAGGGCCAGCTCGAAGACCTCCTCGGCCGAGGAGCCGTGTGCGGCGCGGTCGTCGACGGCACGCAGCCCCCGCAGGTGAAGCGACACCAGCCCGTGGACGGTCGCCCAGAGCG
>JAQSWF010000286.1 GCA_029266775.1 Pseudonocardia sp. | reverse complement strand
CCAGCGCTCGCACGCCGTCGAACTGCAGCACGCTGCGCCACAGGTAGCGGTAGAGCTCCCCGGAGCCGGTGCGCAGCCGGCCCATCGGGATGATGATCATCCAGCAGACCGCGGTCCAGACCGCGCGGCTGCGGACCGAGTCGCGCACGGAGTACTCGTGCACGGCCAGCGGTGCGCCGGGACGGAGGAGCGCGAGGAACGACCGCAGCGCGACGTCCGGGGCGGGCAGGTTGCGCAGGAGGTAGGCCGCGAGGATGCCGTCGAACTGCCCGGTGACGCCGGCCGCGGCGAGGTCCTGCGCGTCGCCGTGGACGAACCGCACCCGGTCCGGCCACTCCTTGAACTGCGCCTCGCGCAGCATCTCCGCCGACGCGTCCACGGCGACGATCTCGGCTGCGGGGGCGACCGCGAGCAGGGCGGCGGTCGATGCCCCGGTGCCGCAGCCGAGGTCGAGCAGCCGCAGGCCGCGGCCGCCGTCGGGCAGGCCCATGCGTTGGGCGGACATCCGCAGGTGGTCGTGGTACCCGGGATTGGCGCCGACCATCCGGTCGTAGCCGCAGGCGTGGTCGTCGAACGCACGCGGCACGGACCGGGTGTCGATCCGGCGCGAGGAGTTCGTATCAGTCACGGGTTTGTATCCTGCCCGGTGTGATTCGGCGACCGGGCAGCGCCGTCTTTCGTGGGCGGCGAGCGGTTGAGGTCAGCCGGTGGGCGGCGGGGTGGTCGACGACCCCAAGGCCAGCTTGGCCAGCATCTCGCGCGCCTTCTCCGCGTTGCGCGGCTGGCACAGAACGTCGTAGCGGCCGGCGACCATCTGGCTCGCCGAGGTGAAGTCGCGCCGCCCGCGGCTGGCGCCGTAGCCGACGGCGGCGAACACCAGGCCGAACAGTAGACCGCTGACGAGGCCGACGAGGATGGGCCCGAACACGGTCGTACCGGGGCTGAACAACCCCAGCAGGAGACCGACGAACAGACCGAACCAGGCGCCGGACGCCGCACCGGACAGCAGGACGCGGCCCCACGTCAGCCGACCGATGACGCGCTCGACGAGCATGAGATCGACGCCGACGATGGTCACGTCCCCGACGGGGAAGTCGTTGTCGGCGAGGTGGTCGACGGCTCGCTGCGCTTCGACGTAGGTCGCGTAGGAGCCGACGGGCCAGCCGGTGGGTGGGGTCGGCAGGTTGGGCAGACCGGGCGCGGTGCGCGCGGGGCCGCCGAACGGTGTGCTCACTGGAGAGGCCTCCTCCGACAGTGCGACGACCGGGGTCTACCCCGGGCGTCCATCCTGCCAACGCGACAGGCCGGGGCGAAGTGCCCACGCCGTTGATCATCACGCGCTGCGGTCTCTCGTGCAGCGAAAGGCCCGTTCAGCGCTGGCGGTACTCCCGCAGGAGACCCCGCGAAATGATCATCTTCTGGATCTCGGCCGTGCCCTCGCCGATGATGAGGAACGGTGCCTCGCGCATCAGCCGCTCGATCTCGTACTCCTTGGAGTAGCCATACCCGCCGTGGACCCGAAACGCGTCCTGGGTGACCTCCACGCAGTACTCGCTGGCCAAGAGCTTGGCCATCCCGGCCTCGACGTCGTTGCGCGTGCCCGCATCCTTGAGGCGCGCCGCGTTGACCATCATCAGGTGCGCGGCCTCCACCTTGGTGGCCATTTCCGCGAGCTTGAACGCGACGGCCTGGTGCTCGGCGATCGGCTTGCCGAAGGTCTTGCGCTGCTGCGCGTACTCGGCGGCCAGCTCGAACGCGCGGATCGAGATGCCGCAGGCCCGGGCGGCCACGTTGACCCGGCCGACCTCGACCCCGTCCATCATCTGCGCGAACCCGCCGCCGCGCTTGCCACCGAGGATCTGCTCGCCGGGGATCCGGAAGCCGTCGAAGACCAGCTCGGTCGTGTCGACGCCTTTGTAGCCCATTTTGTCGATCTTCCCGGGCACCGTCAGGCCCGGCACGACCTCGCCGTACCCGAGGGGCTTGTCGACGAGGAAGCAGGTGAGGTTGCGGTGCGGCTGCTCGGCTCCCTCGTCGGTGCGGACGAGCACCGCGGTGAGGTTGGACGTTGCGCCGTTGGTCAGCCACATCTTGGTGCCGTCGATGCGGTACCCGTCGCCCTCCTCGACAGCCTTCGTCTTGATCGCCGCGACGTCCGATCCGAGGTCCGGCTCGGACATCGAGAACGACCCGCGCACCTCGCCCTCGGCCATCGCCGGCAGGTAGCGCTGCTTCTGCTCGGGGGTGCCGTGCTGGACGATCATGTACGCCACGATGAAGTGGGTGTTGATCACCCCGGACACGCTCATCCAGCCGCGCGCGAGCTGCTCGACGATCAAGGCGTAGGTCAGCAGCGACTCGCCGAGCCCGCCGTACTCCTCAGGAATGGTGATCCCGAACAGGCCCATCTCTTTCATGCCGTCGACGATGTCCTGCGGGTACTCGTCGGCGTGCTCGAGGGCGTTCGCGTGCGGAATGATCTCCTTGTCCACGAACGTCTTGACGGTGGCGAGGATCTCCCGCTGGATGTCGGTGAGCCCGGCGGTCTGGGCGAGGCGGGCCATGGATCCTCCTGGCGGACAAACCGGGCACGCACCCGGCGCTGGGTCTTCGCAGTATCTCCCGGCGGGGCGGAGCAGTCCTGTGAACGTGCTCACCGTGCACGTGCTCATCCCTTGCCGGTGATCGCCGTGAGCGTCGCTCCACGGCTGTCGCCGCGACCGCTCGGCGACAGTCGCGGCGATCATGCGGGGTGGGGGAACCGGCGCGCGGCGAGCTCCGTCGGGAGCGGCATGTCCTTCGACCGCCCCTTCCGTGGATCAGCCGCGATCGAAGCGGGGTTGCTCACGCGCGGCCAGCTCCGTGGGCCCTGCTTCCGTCGACTGTTCGACGACGTCTACGTGTCCGCCTCGGCGCCCGTCGACCTGGCCCTGCGGTCACGGGCGGCGCACCTGCTCGTCGCGGGGACGGGAGGGGTGCTGTCCGGGTACTCGGCGGCCGAGGTCATCGGGTCGTCCTGCGCGCCGGCTGACGCGCCGGCCGAGGTCACGCTGCCCGGTGGCTGTCTCC
>JAQSWF010000096.1 GCA_029266775.1 Pseudonocardia sp. | reverse complement strand
CAGTTCGGCGGCCTGGCGAGCCAGTTCGCCACCGGCATCGCCGAGATCGAGGCGCTGCTCTCCGGGCCGCCGCTACGGCTTCCCGCGGGCGAGCTGACCCGGCTGACGAACCAGGGGCTCGCCTGGCTGTCGGAGAACCGCGGCCAGCTCGCGGCGCAGGCCGCCGGCGAGGCCAGCATCATCGCCGAACTGTTCGCCGGCCTGGCCCTCGCCGTGTTCTGCGCGCTGTTCTTCCTCCACTCCGGCGAGCGGCTGTGGGGCTGGGGGATCGACCAGCTGCCCGTCCGCCGGACCCGCTGGGACGCAGCGGGCCGGGCGGGCTGGACGGCGTTCGCCGGCTACACCCGCGGCATCGTGATCGTGGCGGTGTCCAACGCGACGCTGGTCGGGATCGCGCTCCACCTGCTCAAGGTGCCGCTGGCGTTACCGCTGACCCTGCTGGTGCTGCTGGGCGCGTTCATCCCACTGATCGGTGCCCCGATCGCGATGTGGATCGCCACGCTCGTCGCGCTCGCCGGTCGGGGCCCGCTCACCGCGCTGGCCGTGCTGGTGCTCATCGTCGTGATCGGCCAGATCGAAGGCCATGTGCTGCATCCGATCATCATGAGCCGGGCGGTGAAGCTGCACCCGGTCGTGGTCGCGGTCTCGGTCGCCTGCGGCACGGTGCTGGCCGGGATCATCGGGGCCGTGGTCGCGGTGCCGATGGTCGCGGTGGCCTGGGCGACGTACGCGCAGCTGAGGGCGCTCGGCCCCGTCTCTCCGCCCGCGGCGGGTCAGTAGCCGACGTAGCGTCCGCGCGCGTCGGTGCGCCCGCCCGCCTCGAGCGTCTCCATCCCGTAGCGGTCGATCATGTAGCGCACGCCCGCGGTGATGTTGGCGACCGGGTCGACGATCGGACGTGCGGAGAGGTCGGGATGGACGTAGGCCCGGAACGTGGCCGGGACCGTCTGCATGAGCCCGCGCGACGGCGTGCCGCGGCGGGCGTTGCTGTCCCACCTGTTGATCGCCCGGGGGTTGCCGCCCGACTCGGCCAGGATGATCCGCTTGACGCTGGGCGCGAAGGCCTGCGGCAACTGCATCGTCTGCAGCGCCTCCGCGATCCATCCGTCCAGCCCGCCCACGGCGATGACCGAGGCGGTCTGCTGGCGGGCGTGCAGCTCGGCGAGCTGTGCGGCGAGCCGGCCGGCCTTCTCCACCGACGCGACCCGCTCTTCCGTGGCCGCCGTCCGGTCCTGGTCGCGGACGGCGAAGGCCACGGGCACCACGTGCGCTGCCGGTTCCGGCGGCGTCGCCGGGTGGACCGTCGCGACCGTGTCGGCAGCGGTATGGGCCGCGAACCCGGCGACGGCTCCCGTGGCCATCGCTCCTGCGGCTGTGGCCGCCACGAACGCTCCGGCGCTGGGCGAACGCGACGAGGGAGCGCGATCGGCGCCGCGCCTCGCCGGTGCGGCTGTCGCATGCGGACGTCGCCCACGCGACGCACGATGATCGGCCACGAGCCTGCCCTTCGGGACGGGTGACGCGGGGCCGGGTCGGGGAGCGCGCGCCCGCGTTGACGCTCGCCACCGAGCGTAGGAACGGGCCCCCGGGGGCGACAAGCCGGCAGCGTGCGTTCGGGCGCCGCCCACCCGCCGTTCGCCGAACCGTGCCGGCGCCGGGTTACCGTCCTGGGGTGGACCCGGTGCAGGAGACCCTGGAGACCGAACGTGAGCGGCACCTGACGTTGGAGGGCCTGGACAACGTCCGCGACGTCGGTGGCCTGCCGGTCGAGGGTGGAGGAAGCACCCGGTTCGGGGTCCTGCTGCGCAGCGCGAACCTGCGCCACGTCACGCCTGCCGATGTCGCGCACCTCGTCGACGAGTTCGGGCTGCGCCTGGTGATCGACCTGCGGACCGCGCGGGAGATCGACCGGGACGGCCCGACCGCCGTGGCCGATGCCGGCATCGAGACCGTCGCGCTGAGCTTCATCCCCGAGGAGGGCACGGCCCTGCCCGAGACCGGTGACGACAGCGACCCCCTGCTGCGCTCCTACCTCGGCTACCTCGTCGACCGCACCGAGAACGTCGTGACGGCCGTCCGCCTGCTGGCGGCGGAGGACGCCGGTCCCACGCTCGTGCACTGCGCGGCCGGCAAGGACCGGACGGGCGTGCTCGTCGCGCTGGTGCTCGACGCCATCGGAGTGGAGCGCGAAGCGGTGATCGCCGACTACGCGCTCTCCGCGGAGCAGGTGGAGGCGATGTTCCGGCGTTGGACCGCCGCCGCCGAGGTGCCGATGCCCGACGACCTCACCCCGCACCTGCCCCGCGCCGAAGTCATTGCGACGGTGCTGGCCCAGCTGGACCAGCAGCACGGCGAGAGCGGCCGGGACGGCGCGGCAGGCTGGTTGCGGGCGAACGGGCTGGACGACGCGTCGCTCGCCCGGCTGCGCGAGCGCCTCACGGGCCGCTGATCCCCCCGTTGCAGGAAAGCCACCTTCACGCAACCTGGTTGCGTGAAGGTGGCCTTCCGGCAATGAGCGCGCGCCCACTGAGGACTCCGTAGCGCCCACAGTGGAGGCGATCGTCTCGCGGCCGTCGTGCTTCCGTGCCACCGTTACAGAATGCCGCCGCGCGGGAGAGCGTCCGACGTCAACGCCACCGCGGCCGCCCTGCTCGCGCTGCTGCACACCGGCCCGATGACCGGCGGCCAGCTCGTCAACGCCGCCGCCGAGCGCTTCGGCGCGTTCTTCTCCCTGACCCGCAGCCAGGTCTACCGGGAGCTGCCCGCGCTCACGGCGGCCGGCCTGCTGAAGCTCGGCGACCAGGGCCCGCGCGCGTCGCAGCAGTACGTCCTGACCGCGGCCGGGAAGCGGGCCTTCCGGGCGTGGCTGACCAGCGGCGGGGGCTCGGACGCGCTGCGCAGCCCGCTTGTGCTGCGGCTTCTGCACGCCGGCTCGCTCACCGTGCGGCAGCGGGCCGAGCTCGTCTCGGCCGGACGCGAGGCGTTCAGCACCCGGTTGGCGTCGGCCCGCGCCGCCGCTCGTGGCGAGGCCGACCCTTTCCGCCGGGCGGTTGCCGACTTCGCCGTCGCCCACAACCGCGCGATGGTGAAGCTGCTCGACGCGATTCCCCTGGATTAGGGACGTCGGGGAGCGGCCGCCACAGGCCCGCCGCGTACCTTGGGAGCCGTGCATCCCGACGTCGCAGCCGAGCTGAAGGACCTGTCCGCCACCCTCGACAGCATCGAGGCCGTGACGGACCTGCCCGCGCTGCGCACCGAGATCGACGAGCTGTCCGAGCAGGCGGGACGCCCGGACCTGTGGAACGACCCAGAGGCCGCGCAGAAGGTCACGAGCCGGCTGGCGCACGCCCAGGGGGACCTGCGACGGGTCGAGGAGCTGCGCCGCCGCCTCGACGACCTGCCCGTGCTCTACGAGCTGGCCGAGGAGGAGGGCGACGCAGGATCGCTCGCCGACGCCGAGGCGGACCGGGTGAGGCTGCGCGACGAGATCGAGTCCCTGGAGGTCCGGACCCTGCTGTCGGGGGAGTACGACCCGCGGGAGGCGCTTGTCACGATCCGCGCCGAGGCCGGCGGGGTGGACGCCGCCGACTTCGCCGAGATGCTCATGCGGATGTACCTGCGCTGGGCCGAGCGGCACGGCTACGGGATCGACGTCTACGACACCTCCTACGCGGAGGAGGCCGGCATCAAGTCGGCCACCTTCGCCGTTCACGCGCCCTTCGCCTACGGGACCCTCTCGGTCGAGCAGGGCACGCACCGGCTCGTGCGCATCTCCCCGTTCGACAACCAGGGCCGCCGGCAGACGTCGTTCGCCGGCGTCGAGGTCGCCCCGGTCGTCGAGTCGAGCGACCACGTCGACATCGACGAGAAGGACCTGCGCGTCGACGTCTACCGCTCGTCGGGCCCCGGCGGGCAGGGCGTGAACACCACCGACTCGGCCGTACGCATCACGCACCTGCCCACCGGCATCGTGGTGTCCTGCCAGAACGAGCGCTCGCAGCTGCAGAACAAGGCCTCGGCGATGCTGGTGCTGCAGGCCAAGTTGCTGGAGCGCCGCCGGCAGGAGGAGCAGGCCAGGATGGACGCGCTCAAGGACACCGGCTCGTCCTGGGGCAACCAGATGCGCTCGTACGTGCTGCATCCGTACCAGATGGTCAAGGACCTGCGCACCGAGCACGAGGTGGGCAACCCGACGGCGGTCCTGGACGGCGACATCGACGGCTTCATCGAGGCGGCGATCCGCTGGCGGCGCCAGCAAACGGCCGCGTCGTAGCGTCACCATCGCGTTGCGGCGGCCCTTCAGGGGCGCGTCGCTCGCCCTCCGACCGGTGATCGCGCACTAGCCTCCACCGCTGTGATCCGCCTGGAACGCGTCACCAAGGTCTACGCCAAGTCGACCCGGCCCGCGCTCAACGGCGTCTCGGTCGAGGTCGAGCGGGGCGAGTTCGTCTTCCTCATCGGGCCCTCCGGCTCGGGCAAGTCGACGTTCTTGCGGCTGCTGCTCCGCGAAGACATCCCGACCCGCGGCACGATCACCATCGCCGACCTGAACGTCGCGAAGCTGCCGCGACGCCGCGTCCCCCAGCTGCGCCAGCGCATCGGCTGCGTCTTCCAGGACTTCCGGCTGCTCCCGAACAAGACCGTGCACGGCAACGTCGCCTTCGCGCTCGAGGTGATCGGGAAGCCGCCGCAGATGGTGCGCAGGCTCGTCCCCGAAGTGCTCGAGCTGGTGGGGCTCGACGGCAAGGCCGAGCGGATGCCCCACGAGCTGTCGGGAGGCGAGCAGCAGCGGGTCGCGATCGCCCGCGCGTTCGCGAACCGTCCCCTGGTGCTGCTGGCCGACGAGCCCACCGGGAACCTCGACCCCGACACGAGCCAGGGGATCATGCTGTTGCTGGAGCGGATCAACCGCAAGGGCACGACCGTCATCATGGCTACCCACGACCATTCGATCGTCGACTCCATGCGCCGCCGGGTGGTCGAGCTGAGCATGGGCCGGCTGGTGCGCGACGACGTCGTCGGCGTCTACGGGGTGACGCGGTAGATGCGCACCGACTTCGTCGTCCGGGAGGTCGTCACCGGCCTGCGGCGCAACGTGACGATGACGATCGCGATGGTGCTGACCACGGCGATCTCGCTGGTGATGGTCGGCACGGGTCTGCTCGCCGTGCGCACCATCGACCGCACCGAGCAGCTCTACAGCGACCGCGTCGAGGTGCAGGTCGCGCTCACCCAGGACATCTCCTCGGCCGACACGGACTGCAGCCAGCCGATCTGCATGCGGCTGCGGTCGACCCTGGAGAGCACTCCGCTGGTGGCGTCGGTGCGCTTCGAGAGCCAGCAGCAGGCCTACGAGCGCTACCTGGAGCTGTTCGAGGGGCAGTCGCTCGCGGATGTGGTCCGGCCCCAGTCGCTGCCCGCGACGCTGCGGGTGAAGCTGACCGAGCCCGCCGGTGCCCAGGCCGTGCGGCAGGCGATGACGGACCAGGTTGGCGTGCGCAACGTGATCGACCAGCGCGAGGTCGTCGCCAAGCTCTTCGACTTCCTCGGCGGCGTGCGCGACGTCGCCTTCGCACTGGCGCTGGTGCAGGCGATCGCCGCGCTGCTGCTGATCTCGAACACGGTGCAGGTGTCGGCGTTCACCCGGCGGGTGGAGGTCGGGGTCATGCGCCTGGTCGGCGCCACCCGCTGGTACACGCAGCTTCCCTTCCTCATCGAGGCCGTGGTTACCGGTGTGGTCGGCGCGGTGATCGCCTCCGTCGGCCTGCTGGTGGGCAAGGTGCTGTTCTTCGACCAGGTGCTCTCGGGTGTTGTGAGCAACGGGGTGGTGCCGCCGGTCGAGGTGGCGGACGTGCTGTGGGCCTCGCCAATCCTGCTGATGATCGGGGCGGGGATCGCCGCGGTCACCGGTTACGTGACGCTGCGGCTCTACGTGCGGCTGTAGCGGTCCGTAAACTGGTCAGGTGAAGGAGCAAGGCCGCAAGACGATCGCGCAGAACCGCAAGGCGCGCCACGACTACACCATCCTCGACACGTACGAAGCCGGCGTCGCGCTGCTCGGCACCGAGGTGAAGAGCCTGCGGCTGGGACGGGCTTCGCTCGTCGACTCCTACGCCACGATCGACGACGGCGAGGTGTGGCTGCGCGGCCTGCACATCCCCGAGTACAGCCACGGCAGCTGGACGAACCACCAGCCTCGCCGCAACCGCAAGCTGCTGCTGCACCGCGAGGAGATCGAGGGGCTGATCGGCAAGACCCGCGAGGGCGGCCTGACGCTCGTGCCGCTGGCACTGTACTTCCGCGAGGGCAAGGTCAAGCTCGAGCTCGCGCTGGCCCGCGGCAAGCGGTCGTACGACAAGCGCCAGGACCTGGCCAAGCGCGATGCGGACCGCGAGATCTCCCGCGCGTACGGGCGGGCGGCGAAGGGCCGGGTCAGAGAGCTGCGGTGATGCTTGGTCAGACCGCCAGCAGGGCGACGTCGTAGCGCTGAGACTGCCGCGCGCCTTCCGCGGCACACCGACGCCGTCCCGCATCCGGGATGATGCGACGCCACCCAGGCGTTACCCTGGAGTGCCGCCACATCGGCGGGCAAGGGGGTGAACGGTTTCGACTCCGGAGATGGATCGAGGGGAAGCGTGCCGAGGAAGGCGACGATGAGCTCGTTAACCATGCGTCGCAAAAAAACAAGTGCCGCTGATAAGCGCACTGCTGCCCTCCCGGCGCAGCGAGCCTTGCGGACTGCGCACGGAGAAGCCCTCGTGATGTGACGGAGGACCCGGGTTCGATTCCCGGCACCTCCACCGTTCACGAACGCCCCGGTCACTGACCGGGGCGTTCGTGTCTGTCGGTGGGTTTGGCCCCGCCGTCGGCGATTCACCCAGTGGGCCTGCCGTCACCCGGCCGGAAAGGTTGCGGACTCGGGTCTTCGCGCTTCGACGACACGAGCGTCGAGAGGCCCATCCCGATGAAGGCCGTGGCGCGCACGGCCGCCGCCAGTGTCCGGACCGAATCCGGAAGCCCGGTGGTGGCGGCGACCAGCAGGACACCCGCGATCAGGGTCCACCCGGTCCAGCGCGGGAACACGCCCGCCCGCACGACGGCCAGGCCGAAAGCACATGCCCGCCGCGACCATGATCGCGCCGTGGACGACGAACCACGGTGCCAGCTGTTGAGTGAGCACGGCCCAATCGTCGACGTTCTCGACGAGCGAGTAGACGACCGTCGCGGTGAAGGCGATGTACGCGTACGCGTATCCCACGGCGCCCACCAGGCCCAGCCGGCCGATGCGCGGTCGCTGCACCGCGAAGAGGCCGATCACGAACAGCGGCAGCGCCGCGTCGGCGGCGTAGGTAAGCGCGAGTTGGACAGGGGGAAACCCGCCCTGGACGAGCTCGATCACATCCGCGACGACGTAGGCGATCGAGAAGCCGGCCGCGGCGAGGCCGACGAGTGCGGGAAGCAGGCGCAGGTCGTCAGCGCTGCTCATCGGATTGTGAGGCCCCCTCAGGACATGCCGGCCCGGCAGCCACGTGCTGGCGCCCGACGCCGGGTGATCGATTCGAGGGTGACAAGAATGCTGTCCGGACAGCAGTGGTGTCACGCTCGGAACGATCACAGTGGCGACGGTGCGCACCTCACACGCGGCGATCAGCCGACCGGTACCTCGGAGACGTGCGCCGCGATGATCCGCCACCCCTCGGGCAGCCGCGCCCACGTCTGCGTCTGGCGCCCTTCGACGGCGGATCCGGGGTAGCCGAACACCGTGCTCACCACCGCCGTGCGGTCGTCGACCGCGACCACGACCGTCTCGCGCAACTGCCGACCCGCCGGCACCACCGGGTGCACCCGTCGCCACGCGGCAATCTGCGCCGCGCCCTGCTGACGGTCGGCGACCCCGTAGCGCACGCAGCGCGGGTCTTGCCAGAACAGCTCGGTCAGTACCGCGACGTCCCCTTCGACCAGCGCGCGCTCGTACCGCTCGAACGCCGACTGCACCTGCGCGAGCACCTCGGGTCGGTCGAGGACGGCGCCGGTGCCGTCCTCGACCGAGGCGTGCAGCCCGACCGTCACGCGGATGCCGAACGTCCGTCACCGACCGGGGACTCCGCCGGGACGCCCGCACCGGGCTCCGGCGCCGCGAGGTCCGCGGCCACGGGCTGGTCGACGCGCACGCCACCGTCGCCCACGCGCCGGTCTACGGCCCAATACGCCAGCAGCACGAGGCCCGCGAACACATAGCCGAGCGCGATCTGACCGCCGACGTTCCAGCCCACCTGCTCGGCGTGGATCAGCCCGACGAAGCCGAGGACGGCACCGGCTAGGCAGTAGGCCGCGGCCGCGAGGAAGTTCTTGTCGATGATGAACGCCACGATCGAGCCCAGCACGAGCCCGGCCAGGATCGCGCCACCGCCCAGCAGCGCCGTCCCGTGATAGACGAGCCCGGCGCCGGTCAGGGCGTCCTCGCCCACCTGCGCGGGGGTCGTGCCGGCCGCGGCCAGCGCGTTGTTCATCAGCCCGGTCGCCCATGCCGCGATGTTGGGAATGATCGCCATGACGACGGCCACGCAGTGCGCCTTCGGCACCTCCTGGAAGGCCTGCGCCCCGATCAGCAGCCCGATGTAGAGCAGGATCGGCACGATCGCCGGAAGCGGCAGCAGCGCCCCGAGCAGCGAGAACATCCCGAGGAAGCACATCAGGGCGATCGCGATGCCGGACGCCAGCGAGTAGGTGGTGCGCCCGCCCGCGGCCTTCCAGCCCGGGTGGCCGATGTAGACGGCCGGCGGGAACGGGCAACCGAGCGCGGAACCGACGACGGCACCGGTGCCGTCGGCGAGCAGGATCGACCGCAGGTTGTACTCGTCGCCGGCGACCGCGGCCGACTCCACGTTCGTCATCCCCTCGGTGAAGTTGTAGATGCCCAGCGGAATCGCGGTCGCGAGCAGCGGGGCGACGTCGGCCAGCCCCTGCCCCAACCGCGCGAGGTCGAGCGTCGGCAGCGAGATCGCCACGTCCCGCCCGGCCGCGATGACGTCGGGCACCGACATGTACCCGCCGACCCACGCGATCGCCGTCCCCACCAGCAGCGCCGCGAGCCCGACGGGGATGTTGCCCGGCAGCTTCAGGTCGGTGAAGAACCCGATCAAAATGATCACCATGACCGGCAGCGCGATCCACAGCGCCTCGAACATCTGCGCCGCGGGCCGCATCGAGATGAACGCGATCGAGATGCCCGCAAGCGTCCCGAGCATCGCCGCCTGCGGCGTGTACCGGCGGATGTAGGGCCCGACGAACGCACCGGCCAGCACGATGAGGCCGATGATGAACGACCAGGCCAGGCCGGCCGCCCAGGCGACCATGGGGTCGTTGGTCTGCAGGTAGATCGGCAGCATGATCACGAAGACGACGATGAACATGTGCGGCACCGACGGCCCGTAGGGCATCGCCGTGACGTCCGTGCGGCCCTCGCGGCGCGCGAGCCGGCGAGCCAGGTAGGTGTAGTAGACGTTGCCGATCAACAGCTGCACGCCGAGCGCCGGCAGGACCACACCGAAGACGTCCGCGCCCGGGATGTTGAGCACCCCCACGCAGAGGCCGGACAGCACGAGCACGTTGACCAGCGTGTTGAACCCGAGTCCGAAGAAGGCGTTGGTGTCGCCGGCGACCCACCAGGGCAGCCGGAGCGCCTCGCGCTCTGTTGTGGCGGTCATGCCGGAACCTCCGAGGGGGCGAGCGAGGACAGGAACGCGCAAGAGGGCGTGACCCAGCCGAAGATGCCGCCCTGTGCGGCGATCATGGCCAGGCCGACGCGCTGGAACTCAGGGAAGTAGGACCCGACACAGTCCGACAGCACGAGGCACTCGTAGCCGCGGTCGTTGGCCTCGCGGACGGTGGTGTGCACGCAGACCTCGGTGGTCACGCCGGTGACGATCAGGCTCGTGATCCCTCGCTCCTCCAGCAGGGCCCCGAATGACGTGCCGTGGAACGACCCCTTGCCCGGCTTGTCGATCACCGGCTCGCCCGGCAGCGGGGCCAGCTCGTCGATGATGTCGTGGCCGTACTCCCCGCGGACGAGGATCCGTCCCTTCGGGCCCGGCGCGCCGATGCGCAGCGTCGGCTCGCCGCGGGTGAGCTTGGCGGGCGGGCAGTCGGAGAGGTCCGGGACGTGTCCCTCCCTCGTGTGGATGACGGTCAGCCCGACCTCGCGGGCGCGGGCCAGGACCGACCGCAGCGGCGGGACGACGGCCTGCAGGTGCGAGACGTCGTTGCCGAGCGTCTCGCCGAACCCGCCCGGCTCGACGAAGTCCCGCTGCATGTCGATGATCACCAATGCGGTGCTCGCGAGATCGAAGGTGAACGCGTACGGCTCGGCGTCGACGATGCTCACGACGGGTCCTCCCAGCCAACGCGTGACTCATGGATCAACGCCGCAGCGGAGCGATGCGGAGGTCCATCAGTGGAGTAACTGGTCGCGTCGATCACGGATGCCGAGTCGGACACGCACCCGAAGACCCCGCCCTGCATCGTGACCATGTGCAGCGCGGAGGCGTGGTTGCCCGGGTCGGTGGCGCCCGTGCAGTCGGAGAGGATCACGCACTCGTAGCCGCGGTCATTGGCCTCACGCATCGTCGTGTGCACGCAGACGTCGGTGGTGATCCCGGTCAGCACGACGTGGGTGATCCCGTTCGTGCGCAGCACGAGGTCGAGGTCGGTGGCGTAGAAGGCGCCCTTGCCGGGTTTGTCGACGATCACTTCGCCGGGGATCGGCGCGACCTCGGGAACGATCTCCCAGCCGGGCTCTCCCCGCACGAGGATGCGTCCGCACGGGCCCGCCCCGCCGATCTCCGCACCGATTCGGGCGGAGCGCCAGCGCTTGTTCGCCGGCAGGTCGGACAGGTTGGGGGAGTGGCCCTCCCGGGTGTGGATCACGAGCATGCCGGTGGCGCGGGCGTGCGCGAGCATCGACGCGGTCGCCGGCAGCCCGGCGCGCGTGAGGCCGATGTCGTAGCCCATCCGGTCGACGTAGCCGCCGGGCCCGCAGAAGTCGACCTGCCAGTCGATGCAGACGAGGGCGACCTTCGCGGCGTCGACCGCGCCGTCGTAGGGCCAGGGGTACGGGTTCGCTGCGACCGGACCGATGCGGACGCGAGCGAACGGCGGTGCCAGCGGGGTCTCGACGGTCATGCGATCTCCTCGGGAGGGAACAGGGCGAGCGCGGCGGGCAACAGGCGGGCCTCGGAGAACGCGGGCCCGAGCAGGGTGACGCCGATCGGGCGCCCGTCGGCGGTGGTGCCGGCCGGGACGGCGATCGCGGCGAGGTCGAGCAGGTTCGCGCTCTGCGTGTAGCGGCCGAGGACGAGGTTGCGGGCGATCGGCTCCTCGGCGATCTGGGCTCGAGTGAAGGTGGTCGGCAGGGTCGGCAGCAGCAGCACGTCGGACCGCTCCCAGATCCGGGAGCAGCCCGCTCGCAGCTCCTGAAGGCGGTGCCGGGCGCGGAAGGCGTCGACGCCGGTGAAGTCCCGGCCCCGCTCGAGGACGGCGCGGATCACCGGCAGGACGTCGTCGGGGTGCGCGTCGACGAACGGCTCCAGACCGGCCAGCCGCTCGGCCACCCACGGGCCCGCATAGAGCAGGTCGCCGACCTCGACCAGTGGCTCGACCGGCACGCGCACGGTCTCGATCGCGTGGTCGGCGGCTCGGGCGGCGACCGCGGCGAAGGCCGCGGCCATCGCGGCGTCGCCCGCGAAGTCGAGGCCGTCGGCGAGCGCGAGCCGCAGCGCGCCGTCGTACCACTCCGACACATGCGGGGTGCGGGACCACGGGTCGTCCGGGTCGGGACCCGCGAGCACCGGCAGCAGGGCCGCCGCACCGACCACGTCGCGGGTGAAGACGCTCACGCAGTCGAGGGACCGGCAGGCCGGCAGCATGCCCGTGGTACCGACCAGGCCGCGCGTCGGCTTGAGCCCGACCACGCCGTTCATCGCGGCTGGTACCCGCCCGGAGCCGGCCGTGTCGGTGCCCAGGGCGAACGCGACGGTGCCGGACGCGACCGCCACCGCGCTACCCGAGCTGGACCCGCCGGAGATCAGGTCCTGTCCGAAGACGCTCTCCGGGACGCCGAAGGGTGAGCGGGTCCCGGTGAGCCCGGTGGCGAACTGGTCGAGGTTCGTCTTCCCGACGACGATCGCCCCGGCGTCGAGCAGTCGACGCACGCAGTGCGCGTCGCGGTCCGGATACCGAGTGAATGCAGGACAGCCGGCGGTCGTCGGCAGGCCCGCGACGTCGATGTTGTCCTTGACGGCGAACGGGACGCCGTAGAGCGGCAGCTCGACGCCCCGGCGGCGCAGCAGCTCCAGCTCGTCGGCTCGAGCGTGCAGGCTCGCGCGGTCGACGAGCGAGATGAATGCCACGTCCCCGGCGCGCGCGGCGAGCCGCTCCAGCACGTCGTCGACGATGTCGTGCGGGCGCCCACGCTCGTCCGCGAGCGTTGCGAGGCCCGGCGGGAGCGGTGCAACCGTCACCTCGTCGATTGTCGACAGATCCGTGTCGGCAGCAGTCTCGTTCCGTTACGGCTGTGCTACGCCTCCCCGTCCAGCTCGGGCGCCAGGTACGTCCGGCTGCCGTGCCGGGCCAGCTCGTCAAGAACGGTGGGCAGGTGCCCGCCCACGACCGCCTCGTAGAGGCGCCGGTGTCGCCGGGCGCCCTCGGCGGCCGGCCGGCGCTCCGACTCGCGGTACATGTTGGTCGCCATGTACAGCTGGAGCTTCAGGAGCACCGGCTCGTATACGCCCAGCAGGTGCCGGTGGCCGGCCAGCTCGACCAGGGCGAGGTGGAAGGCCCGGTGCGCGGTCGCCTGGGTGGCGGCGTCACCCGCTGCCTGCTCCATGTGCTCGACGGCCGCTGCCGCCATCGCGAGGGCGCCGGGGTCCGGCGCGCCGCCGTGTCCGAGCGCGCACTCCAGGGCGAAGCGCTCGAGGACGTCGCGCAGGCTGAACAGCTCGTCGATGTCACGGCTCGACAGCTGCACCACGCGCACCCCGCGGCGCGGCAGGTGCTCCACCAGCCCCTGCTGTCCGAGCAGGCGCAGCGCCTCGCGTACGGGCGCGCGGCTGATCCCGAAGCGGCGCGTGAGCTGCTCCTCGACGAGTCGCCCGCCGGGCGGGAACGCGCCGCTGACGATTTCGCCGCGGAGTCGCTGGACGGCCAGCTCGACCAGGCTCGCCGCCACGAGCGCGCCTGCCCCGGTCGACACCGCCGGTGACCGGGCGGTCGACCGGGATGTCGGCTGAGCCGTCACGACACTCCCTCCCGACACCGGCGAACCGGATCTGTCGGTCCAGCCTGGCAGATGCGGGGTCAGGAAGCTCCGGCAACCACGTCCGCGAGCCGCGACAGCGCGTCGTCCATCCACGCGCGCACCTCGTCCGCGGCGTTGCCGTGGTGGCGGGTCTCGGGCTGGTGCCCCAGGAACGACAGGTGCATCGTCACCGACGAGTGCCCCGGTTCCGCGTGGAAGACCTGCAGCCAGCCGGCGTAGTCCGGGGAGTCCTCGCTGCCCCACTCCACGCGCAGCTGCTCGGGCCGCACGCCGACCAGGCCGTCACTGTGCACCCCGCGCGACCCGACGTCGGCGTGCACCTCGCCATCACCCGTGGGCCGCACCCCGACCGCCGGGGGCATCCACTCCGGGAGCCGGTCCAGGTCCCCGACGATCGTGAACACCGCCTCGGCATCGGCGGGCATGCGCCGCTCCACCTCGAACTCCGCCATGCGCACCCCGTACCCCGGGCGCCGCACCCGCACGCGCTACGACTTCGGCACGAGCACCTCCCCTTCCAGCCCATCGGGGTCGCGAAAGAACATGCTGTGGACGCCGCCGGAAATCGTTGACGGTGCCGTCGCTCGCTCCGGCGTCGATCAGCCGCTGCCGGATCGTGGCGAACGTGTCGGGCGATGCCGCGTGCAGCCCGAGGTGGTCGATGCGGCCCCGCCCCCACATCGGGGTCAGACGGTCCGGCTCGGTGTTGCCGTCGATAGTGACGATGTTCAGCTCCGTGTGGGGGCCGATCCGGATCACGGTCATGGTCTCGCCGGGATCCTGGCCGTGCGGGCGGGTCGGCCCCACCTCGGCCTCGAACACCTCCGCGTAGAAACGGCCGAGCCGGGCGACGTCCGTCGAGATCCACGCGACGTGGTTGATGCCGTCCAGCAGCACGGTGTGCTCCTTCCAACGAGTTCCGCGAGACCGCAGCGTTGCACGCGTGCAGAGCGCGACCCACCGCTGCGGCGCACCCGGCTACCGACACGTAGCGTGAAGCCGCAGGCGAGTGGAAGGGGACGCCGTGGTCGAGGCGGACCCGGCTGTTCGCCCACGGTTGCGGCTGCCCCGCGAGATCCGGGTGCTCGCCGCGGCCGCGTTCGTCATCGCCATCGGCTACGGCCTGGTCGCGCCCGCCCTCCCCGCCTTCGCCCGGAGCTTCGACGTCGGGATCACCGCAGCGTCCGCGGTGGTCAGCGCGTTCGCCCTGTTCCGCCTCGGGTTCGCGCCGCTCAGCGGGCGGCTGGTGGGGCGGATCGGCGAGCTGCGCACCTATCTCGTCGGCCTGGCCATCGTCGCGCTGTCGACCGGTGCCTGCGCATTTGCCGCGCAGTACTGGCAGCTCCTGGTGTTCCGCTCCCTCGGCGGCATCGGGTCGACGATGTTCACCGTCGCGTCGGTGTCGATGCTCGTGCGGCTCGCGCCGCCGACCATGCGCGGGCGGGCGTCCGGCCTGTGGGCGACAGGGTTCCTGCTCGGCAACGTCACCGGACCACTCGTCGGCGGCGGGCTCGTGACGTTCGGGCTCCGGGCGCCGTTCGTCGTATACGCGGTGATGCTGCTCGTCGCGATGACGCTGACCGGGCTGCTGTTGCGTGGGCGGGCAGGTCGAGTGGCCGACAACGGGCAGACCGTGCCGGACCTGACCATCCGCACCGCGCTCGAACACCCTGCCTATCGCGCGGCGCTCGTGGGAGCGTTCGCGAACGGCTGGGCCGTCTTCGGGGTGCGCGTCGCGCTCGTGCCCTTGTTCGTGGTCGAGGTGCTGGGACGTACGGAGGCGTTGGCCGGGATCGCGCTCGCCGTGTTCGCCGCGGGCAACGCCGTCACGCTCCTGTCGGCCGGCCGGCTCTCCGACCGGCGTGGGCGACGTCCTCCGATCCTGGTCGGCCTCGCGGTCTCCGCCGTCGCGACCGGGCTGCTCGGGGTCGTCCCGACGTTGCCGCTGTTCCTGGCGCTGTCGCTGGTCGCCGGCCTCGGCGGCGGGCTGCTGAACCCGCCGATGAACGCCGCGGTGGCCGACGTGGTAGGCAACCGCGCTCGCGGCGGAACCGTGCTGGCCGGCTTCCAGATGGCCGCGGACGTCGGAGCGATCACCGGTCCCCTCGTGGCGGGCGCGGTGGCGCAGGTGGCGGGCTTCGGCGCGGCGTTCGGGCTGACCGGGCTGGTCGCCGTCGTGGCGCTCGTGCTGTGGGCCCGCGCCCCCGAGACGCTGCCGCGGGACTGAACCGTCAGGACGTGGTCACGCCGATCAACGAACCCACGGCGTAGGTCGATCCCGCCGCGATCGCACCGAACAGCAGCTGCCGCAGCCCGGCGAACCACCACGGCTTCTTGGTGAACCGCGACGTCACCGCCCCCAGGAGGAACAGCCCCACCGCCCCGACCAGCAGGCCGACCGCCAACGAGGAGCTGCCGAGCAGGAACGGCACCAGCGGCACCAGCCCGCCGACCGCGAAGCAGAAGAACGACGACACCGCTGCGGTCCACGGCGACGGCTGCTCGTCCGGGTCCACGCCGAGCTCCTGGGTGACATGCACCTTCAGCGCCAGCTCCGGGTCGGCGTGCACCTCGGCCGCGACCGACTCGGCCGTCGCCCGTGACAGGCCCATCTCTTCGTACATCGCGACGAGCTCGGCCTGCTCGGCCTTCGGGTGGCGGGCGAGTTCGGCGCGCTCGACCGCGACTTCGCCCTGCACGGCGTCGTTCTGCGTCTGCACTGAGGCGAACTCGCCCAGCGCCATGGAGAAGGCGCCCGCAACGAGCCCGGCCATCCCGGTAAGAATGATCATGTTGCGGTCGGCGCCCCCACCGCCGACCCCGGCGATGAGAGCGATGTTCGTAACCAGCCCGTCCATCGCGCCGAAGGTGGCGGCCCGCAGTGCACCGCCGGAGACGTCCTGGTGGGTGTGGTCGCCGTGATGCTCGGCGGTCGTCATGAGATCGAGAGTAGGACTCCTCGGTCCGAATGCATCAGGTCGCGAGGCGCCGTCCGGGGTACCAGACTCATGTGATGACTGCCGAGCCGCTTGCTCTTCGGCGACCAGCTCGGCCCGCACGTCCACGCGACCGAAGAGCACCGCCACCGCGAGGTCGTGCTGATCGAGTCGACCCGGGTGCTCCACCGGAAGCGCTTCCACCGCCAGAAGCTGCACATCGTCTGGTCCGGGATGCGTCATCTGGCCGCCGAGCTCGGCGACCGGGCCACCTTCCTGCGCACCGAGACCTACCGGGAGGCGCTCGAGCGCGTCGGCCGTCCGGTCGTCGTGCACGAGCCGACGTCGCACGCCGCCCTCGCCTTCGTTGAGCAGCTCCAGAAGGAGGGGCTGGTCGCCGAGATCCTGCCCACGCCCACCTTCGCGTTGCCACGCACCGAGTTCGAGGAGTGGGCCGGTCATCGCAAGACCTTCCGGATGGAGGAGTTCTACCGCGCCCAGCGCCGCCGCTTCGACATCCTGATGGAGGGTGGCGAGCCGGTCAGCAGGCGGTGGAACTACGACCACGAGAACCGGGAGCCACCGCCGAAGGGGCGTGCCACCCTCGGCGTCGTCGACCCGTGGCAGCCCTCCGAGGACGAGATCGACCAGCAGGTCCGCGACGACCTCGACGCGCTCGACTTGCCCACGATCGGCCGCGACGGCCCCCGCTGGTTCGCCGTCACCGCGGACGAGGCGCGGCGCGCGCTCGCGCACTTCGTCCAGCACCGGCTGCCGCACTTCGGCCCGCCCGAAGACGCGATGCTGCACGACGACTGGACGATGGCGCACTCGCTGCTGTCCGTGCAGCTCAACCTCGGCCTGCTGGCTCCGCTCGACGTCGTTCGCGAGGCCGAGTCCGCCTACTACAGCGGGGACGTCCCGATCGCCAGCGCCGAGGGCTACATCCGGCAGGTGATCGGCTGGCGGGAGTACATCTGGCACCTGTACTGGCACTTCGGCCGCAGTTACCTGGACCGCAACGCGCTTCACGCACGGACCCCGCTGCCGGAGTGGTTCGCCACGCTGGATGCTGACGCCGTCACCGCCGCCTGCCTGCGCGCGGCCCTCGAGGGCGTCCGCGACCGCGGCTGGACCCACCACATCCAGCGGCTCATGGTCCTCGGCAACCACGCACTGCAGCGCGGCTACCACCCGCGGGCGCTCTCGGACTGGTTCCGCGAGGCCTTCGTGGACGGCTTCGAGTGGGTGATGCCGACCAACGTCATCGGCATGAGCCAGCACGCCGACGGCGGGATGCTCGCGACCAAGCCGTACTCGGCGGGCGGTGCCTACATCAACCGCATGTCCGACCACTGTGGACATTGCACCTTCGACCCCC
>JAQSWF010000095.1 GCA_029266775.1 Pseudonocardia sp. | reverse complement strand
GCGGGCGCGTATTCCTGGGGTCACGAATGTCCTCGAAGGAGCACGGGAAACTGCTGTTTCCCGATGTTTCGGTGGTGATGCCCGTCCACGACATGCCGATGACGCTGGTTCGTCGTGCGCTTCGCAGCGTGCACAGACAGGACTATGCCGGCGTCATCGAGACCATCCTCTGGGACGATGGCTCCCGTAACCCCTATCGCCGCGACGCCTACGCCGCGCTGGAAAGCTGGCCGGATAGCGCGAGCGTTCCAGCCGGTCACCGCGTCGTCGCCGCCCACCGTACGCAGGAGCAGCGAGGAATTGCGCGCTCCCGGAACGACGCGGTCGCCCGTGCCGGCGCCCAGTGGTTACTGTGGCTGGACGGCGACGACGAGCTGCCTTCTGACGCAATCAGCTCCCTGGTCGCCGCGGTTGCGCGGTCCGAAAATCCATACGCCATCGGGCAGTGCCGTGTCGTGTACCCGTGGGGTGTCAGCGAGGTGCACAGCAATGTGCCCTACCTGAACGCATGGCGGCGACAGCGGGCATCCCAGGACGACCCGCTGGCGCACGTGGTGTTCAACACCCACGGCGGCCTCGTGCGCCGAGATCTGTTCCGCAGAACCGGAGGGTTCGACCCGCGCTTCAGCCATGCCAAGCTGGTGGACTGGTTCCGCCGACTCTTTCGAGCATTGCCGGCGACGGATGCGTTCGAC
Organism: Pseudonocardia sp.; assembly: GCA_029266775.1. GTDB lineage: Bacteria > Actinomycetota > Actinomycetes > Mycobacteriales > Pseudonocardiaceae > Pseudonocardia. The sequence continues at coordinate 10,206 of JAQSWF010000095.1, read as the reverse complement.
ATCCTATCCACCGTGACCTATGTCCACCACAAGCGAAGCGGGTCGCAATCCTCGGACCGGGCCCGGGTAGTGCCACAGCGTATCGAGGCCCTGCAGCGGTACGCCTCGGCTGCGGGCATGCCGCCCGCCGAGCTGGACGCGCCGATCGTCAACGTTGCGACCGGCTGCCCGGAGTACAAGCGGGTGGAGCGAGAGCCGGACTCAGCCGGCGGCGAGCTCGTCGACGTCGAACCAGCGCGCCCATGAGGCCGACTCGGGAATTCTCGCCCGGCGGCGTCCCGCATCTCGGACGTCGTCGAACCGGTCGCCCCACTGCGCGGCCGCCGGACCGCAGCGGTGGTTGTAGAGCAGGTTGAGGACCTGCGCGGTCAGGTGCCGCATGGCGTCGGCGACCAGGTTGCGGTCGACGACACCGGCGCGAGGCAAGCCTGTCGGTGGGCAGACGTCGGCGTCGTCCAAGTATGCGCGGATGATCGGCCGTTCGCGGTTGAGCTCCAGCGCTAAGTCGTCGAGCTGGAGCTGGGCCAGGTCGATCCAGCGAACCCGCTCATCGAAGATGCGGGCGGCCTGGTTGCGCATCCGCGGACCGTACGAGAGCACGACCACCAGCGCGGTGCGTCCATACTTCAGGACCTCGGGCGCCAGCCTCGGCATGAGCCACGGTCCCTCGGCGATCGACCAGACCAGCTGCTCGGGGGCCTCGCGCAGCCGGTCGACGCAGAATCGATGCTTATCGTCACGGCGGGCCTGCAGGGTGAAGCCTTGGTAGCGCAAGTCGAGGCTGCCGAAGCGCAGCGCGTCGGAGAGCAGGGCGGCCATCAGCTCGGCGTGCCCCCACGGTGGTCCCAGCACGAGAATGCGGCTCACCTGCAGCTCTGGGAAAACGAGCTCGTCGAGAGAAGGACGGTTCCGCTCTTCAATCGGCAACTCTATCGTCAGTGGCACCTTGCCGAGGTTCCATTCGTTGTCCGGCTCGCGCCACATCATGCCGAATGAGCGCCATATGCCGTCAGAGATTACGTGGTGGCGAATGTGGTCGCGCCGTTCGTACAGTGGCATGCGCTCGATGTCGGCGGTCTTCTTGCGCTGCTTGCTGTGATCGGGCTCCAGCGGTCGCAACGCGATCGGTGAATGCAGGTGCAGTGGTCGGGTGTGGCCGCGCACCACGGGCCATATGGCGATCTGGTAGTCGAGCTTGTGATGCAGAATGCGGTCGGCGATGATGGCTTCTCCGGAGCTCGGCACCGCCGCGTCGGCGAGCACGCGAAAGATCAGCCGGGAAGCCTGCCGCACCTGACGCGCGGCGGACGCGATCGTCAACGGCGCATCGAGGCCGGGCCGCAACAGGCCGGCCGCGGCGAACAGCTCGTACTCCTCGACACCAAGGATCGAGGCAAAGCCGGGAACGCACTCGAGCAGCTGGTGTGAGGGGTTGCCGAGCTCCGAGCCGAACCAGCGGTAAAAGAGCGCCCGGCTCACCGGTGGGGCCTCGGCGCGGTGCTGGTACCAGGCCGCCAGGCGTTCGTAAAGACCGTTCGTGGTAACGGGTACGTGGCCGGCGCGGCCGGTATCGTCAGCCAGCTGACGGATTCGGTCGCGCAACGCGATCATGTCGGCCACAGACGGACTCTAACATGGCGAGTCCCTAGAAATGATCATGGAATCTATCCGACAGACGGATTTGTCCGGATACTGGACAGTTGTCTCGCTAAGCCGGGGGGCCTGTACAGGGACTGGACGGAGGTTCCGCTCACAGCCGATCAATGACGATTTATGGACACCTTTCCGCACGCGGTCGCATTCTCGGCCGCCCGTGTACAGACCGGTCAGTCACTCATTCTGCATCCTCGGTCTGGCGGGCTCGGTCGGAGAGGTGACGGCAATGCTCGGAGAGATCGTGGGCTTTCTGGCGAAGCTGGCGGTGTGGGCGTTCCTTGCCGGCCTCGCGCTCGGGATCTACCTCGGCCTGCGCTATGCACCTGAGTCGAGCGCAGTGGGATGCGCGGTTTTCTGCAGTGGCTTCGTGCGCCAGCGCGGGCGGCTGCCCGGGGACCGTGCGGATGACGCGCACCTACGACCCGTCGTCCGGACCCGAAGAAGATCCTTCTGCTCGGACGCCGCCCCTACCCGCCCCCGAGCGGCTCCACCGCCGTCACCCACACCACGGCCGTGCCTTCCTCGTCCGACGCCGCCAGGTCGACCTCGGCGAGGATGGCCCAGTCGTGGTCGCCTGCCGGGTCGTCGAGGACCTGGCGGACCTGCCACCGGCCAGGTTCCTCGGTGATCGTTAAGAGTTGGGGCCCGCGGGCGTCCGGGCCCATCCCGATCTCGCCGTGCTCGGCGAAGTAGGGCTCCAGCGCCTCGCGCCACGCGTCGGCGTCCCAACCCGCGGCTTTATCGAGCCCGCCGAGCTCACTCCACCGGCGCAGCGCGGCTAGCTCGACGCGGCGGAAGAGGGCGTTGCGTACCAGCACCCGGAACGCGCGCACGTTGCGGGTGACACCGGCGGGCCCGGTGTCGAGCGCGGGCCGGCCCTCCTCCACGGCGTCGTCCCCGGCCGCGAGCTTCTCCCACTCGTCGAGCAGGCTGGAGTCGACCTGCCGGACCAGCTCGCCGAGCCACTCGACGACGTCGGTCAGCTCCTCGGTCTTCGCCTCGTCGGGCACCGTCTGGCGAAGCGCGCGGTAGGTGTCGGCGAGGTAGCGCAGCACGAGGCCCTCGGACCGGGCGAGCTGGTAGTACCCGACGTACTCGACGAACGTCATCGCCCGCTCGCTCATGTCGCGGGCCACGGACTTGGCTGACAGCCGGGCATCGGCGACCCAGGGGTGGCCGCGGCGGTAGGTCTCCAGCGCACCGCCGAGCAGCTCGTCCAGGGGCTTGGGCCAGCTGACGTCGTCCAGCAGGGCCATGCGCTCCTCGTACTCGATGCCCTCGGCCTTCATCGCAGCGACGGCCTCGCCCCGGGCCTTGTTCTGCTGGGCGTACAGCACGGGACGCGGGTCGTCGAGAGTCGCCTCGACGACCGAGAGCACGTCCATCGCGTAGTCGGGGGAGGCGCGGTCCAGCAGCTCGAGCGCGGCGAGGGCGAACGGGGACAGTGGCTGGTTGAGCGCGAAGTCCAGCTGCAGGTCGCCGACGATGCGCACCCGCCGGCCCTCCGGGTCCGGCTCGGCGAGCTCCTCGACGATGCCGGCGCCGCGCAGGGCACGGTAGATCGCGATGGCTCGACGAATGTGGCGCAGCTGCCGCGACCGCGGCTCGTGGTTGTCCTCGAGCAGGTGCCGCATCGCGGCCACCGCGTCGCCCGGCCGCGAGATCACGTTGAGCACCATCGCGTGCGAGACCGTGAAGTGGCTCGTCAGCGGCTCGGGTTGGGCGTTCTGCAGGCGCTCGAACGTCGTGGCGGACCAGTTGACGAAGCCCTCGGGCGGCTGCTTGCGGACGATCCGGCGGCGCTTCTTCACGTCGTCCCCGGCGCGGGCGAGCAGCCGCGCGTTCTCGACCTCGTGCTCCGGGGCCTGCGCGACGACGGTGCCGGCGACGTCGAAGCCGGCCCGCCCGGCGCGCCCCGCGATCTGGTGGAACTCCCGGGCCTTCAGCCCGCGCGTGCGCACGCCATCGTACTTGGTCAGCGCCGTGAACAGGACCGTGCGGATCGGCACGTTGATCCCGACGCCGAGGGTGTCGGTGCCGCAGATGACCTTGAGCAGCCCCGCCTGGGCGAGGGTCTCCACGAGTCGTCGGTAGCGGGGCAGCATGCCGGCGTGGTGCACGCCGATGCCGTGGCGCACCAGCCGGGACAGCGTCTTGCCGAAGCCGGCGGTGAACCGGAAGTTCCCGATGAGGTCGGCGATGGCCTGCTTCTCGTCGCGAGTGGTGACGTTGATGCTCATCAGCGCCTGCGCGCGCTCCACCGCGGACGCCTGCGTGAAGTGCACGACGTAGACGGGCGCCTCGTGGGTCTCGAGCAGCTCGGTGATCGTCTCGTGCAGCGGGGTCAGCACGTAGCGGTAGTGCAGCGGGACAGGGCGTTCGACGGAGGTGACCAGCGCGGTGGACCGGCCGGTCCGGCGGGTGAGGTCGTCTGAGAAGAACGTGACGTCGCCGAGCGTGGCCGACATCAGCAGGAACTGCGCCTGCGGCAGCTCGACCAGCGGCACCTGCCAGGCCCACCCGCGCTCCGGGTCGGCGTAGAAGTGGAACTCGTCCATGACGACCGAGCCGACGTCCGCGCGCGGGCCGCTGCGCAGTGCGATGTTGGCGAGGATCTCGGCCGTGCAGCAGATGATCGGCGCCGTCTCGTTGACCGCCGCGTCGCCGGTGAGCATGCCCACGTCGTCCGGGCCGAAGACGTCGATGAGAGCGAAGAACTTCTCGCTGACCAGCGCCTTGATCGGCGCCGTGTAGAACGCTCGCTGTCCGGCGGCCAGCGCCGCGGCGTGCGCGCCGATGGCGACCAGCGACTTCCCCGACCCGGTCGGCGTCGAGAGGATGACGTTGGCGCCCGTGACGATCTCCAGCAGCGCTTCTTCCTGCGCCGGGTAGAGCGACAGGCCCTGCTCCTCGAACGCCCAGTCGGCGAACGCCTCCACGAGGACGTCGGGGTCGGGAGCAGGCGGCAGCCGGTCGGTGAGCGTCATGGTGAGACCGATCGTCCTCCTCGACGTGACCGCCCGGCGCCGGGACGCCCCCGGTCGCCACTGTCCAGACGGCCACGTTCCCGACGTGTCGCGTCCTGAACGTGGCATTCCGGACAGGGTGAGGGCTCCGACCTGCGGTTGTGCTGCGGCTACGGTGTGCGCGTGGTGCCGGGCAGGGGGACGCCGAGGACGGGCGTGCGTGCTGTGCGCGGTGCGCCTGCCCGTTCCGGGGCAGCTCGGAGCGATTCCGCACGCCCGGCTGCGGCAGCGCAGGGCAAGGGGGGAACGGGACCGATGCCCGACCTCGTGCCGCCCATGCTCGCCACCCCGGGTGCACTGCCCGACGGGGGCGACTGGGCCGTCGAGTTCGCGTGGGAGGGATTGCGCTGCATCTGCCACGTCCACCCGGACCGGCTGGTGCTGCGCACGGCCAACGGGCGGGACGTCACCTCCTCGTTCCCCGAGCTGCGCGAGCCGCTGACGAGGCTGGCACCGCGCGGAGGCATGGTGCTGGACGGCACCGTCGTCGCGGTCGGCGAGGGCGGGATGCCGCGGCGCCGGTTGCTGCAGCGGCGAGTGGCGATCGCCCGGCCGTCGCCTGCGGCGGTGCGTCGCACTCCGGTCGATCTCGTGGTCGGCGACCTGCTGTGGCTGGCCGGGCACGCGACCGTCGCCCTGCCGTACCGGCGGCGGCGGGAGCTGCTCGAGGAGCTGGAGCTGATCCGCCCGCCGGTCGTCGTCTCGCCGTCGTTCCCCGTGACCGAGGCCGAAGCCGTGATGCGCACCGCCGAGGAGTACGGCGCCGAGGCCCTGCACGCCAAGCGCCTCGACGGGCCCTACCGCCCCGGGAGACGGTCGCGGGCCTGGCTGCGGGTGCCGCTGCGCCGCTCGGGCCTGGTGGTGGTCGGTGGCTGGAACCCCGCCGGACCGGGCGGCCGCTCCGGCGTTGCCGCCCTGCTGCTCGGCGTTCCCTCCACGGAACCGGGAAGCAGCGGGCTGCGGTACGTCGGGCGTGTCGGGATCGGCGCGGGGGAGGAGCAGAGGGAGATCGCGGCGCTGCTCGCGGGTCGGCGTCGACGGGCGTCGCCGTTCACGGCGGCACTGCCGCCGGCCGTCGCGGATGGGGCACGGTGGGCGGAACCCGGGCTGGTGGGTCGGGTGGAGTTCGCCGACTGGACAGCGGACGGCCGGCTGCGCCTGCCCGTGTGGCGCGGGCTGCAGCAGGGGACCGGCGGCTTGGCACCGGGCAGTGAGGCCGCCGAATCGGCGGCCGCAGCGACCGACGTGGTGGCGCAGGCGGGACGCGGTGCGCCGGCCGAGCCGACTGTCGACGGCCTCGGAACGGCTGAAGCCGCCAGCTCGACGCACGCAGAGCGCGGCGGCGACGCCGCGCCGTCGCCGGCCGTCGAGGCGCGGCGGCTCGAGCAGCACTTCGTCTACAACGCGTTGAACACGATCGCGGCGCTGATGCGGACCGACACCGGCCGCGCCCGGGAGCTGCTCCTCGGCTTCGCCGACCTGACCCGCGCCGCCGACCGCCCCGAGGGCACCCCCGGCACGGTGGGTGACGAGCTCGACGCCATTCGGGCCTACCTCGAGCTCGAGCAGGCCCGGTTCGGCCCCCGGTTGCAGGTGGAGATCGTCGTCGACGACGACGTGCGCCGCTTGCCCATGCCGCCGCGGCGCGTGCTGGACGCGGTCCGCGCCACCGTGCAGCAGCGGATCGAGCCGCGGCCGGGCGGCGGAACCGTGACCGTGACGGCCGAGCGCGCGGGCGCCGGCTGCGTGGTCCGCATCGACGAGCGCGACAGCGACGGCCGCCGCGGCGAGCCGACCGTCGTCCGTCCCGGCTGATCCATTGGGCTGCTACCCGCCGGCAACAACGGGGTCGGTAGGTTTCGGCTCATGCTCGGCCTTCCCGACGCGACCCGCGCCTGTCTGTTCGACCTCGACGGCGTACTCACCGACACGGCGAGCGTGCACGCCGCGGCCTGGAAGCAGATGTTCGACGACTACCTCCGTGCCCGCGCCGCGCGCCTCGGGACGCCGTTCGAGCCGTTCGACGAGGTCGCCGACTACGGGCCGTACGTCGACGGGAAGCCGCGGCTCGACGGCACGCGGGGCTTCCTCCGCTCCCGCGGCATCGAGCTGCCCGACGGCGAGCCGACCGACCCCGCCGACGCGGAAACGATCAACGGGCTGGCGATGCGCAAGAACCTGCTCGTCCACGAGAAGATCCGCGAGCTCGGCGTGGTCGTCTACCCGGGCTCGGTGCGCTACCTGCACGCGGTGCGCGACGCCGGGCTGAAGATCGCCGTGGTGTCGTCGTCGGCCAACGCGGAGCTGGTGCTCACGGTCGCCGGGCTCACCGATTTCGTCGACCACCGCGTGGACGGCGTAGTCGCCAAGGAGCGGCACCTGCCCGGCAAGCCGGCGCCGGACACCTTCCTCGCCGCGGCCGCGGACTTCGGCGTGCCAAAGGAGCAGGCGGTGGTGTTCGAGGACGCACTGGCCGGCGTGGCGGCCGGCCGGGCGGGCGGGTTCGGATTCGTCGTGGGGGTCGACCGGCTGGACCAGGCCGAGGCGTTGCGCGAGCACGGCGCGGACGTCGTCGTCAGCGACCTCGCCGACCTGCTGGAGGAGGAGTCATGAGTCCCGACCCGGGGCGTCCGTTCACCGTCGAGCCCTGGGTCGTCCGGGAGCCAACCCTCGACATGGACTCGATGGGGATCAGCGAGACGGTCTTCGCGCTCTCCAACGGCCACATCGGTCTGCGCGGCAACCTGGACGAGGGGGAGCCGCACCACACGCCCGGGACCTATCTGAACTCCTTCTACGAGCGGCGCCCGCTGCCTTACGCCGAGGGCGGGTACGGCTACCCGGAGTCCGGCCAGACCATCATCAACGTGACCAACGGCAAGATCATCCGGCTGCTGGTGGACGACGAGCCGTTCGACCTGCGCTACGGGCAGCTGCACAGCCACCAACGCGTGCTCGACCTGCAGTCCGGCACGCTGACCCGCGACGTGCGGTGGAGCAGTCCGGCGGGCAAGACCGTCAAGGTGCGCAGCGAGCGGATGGTCTCGCTCCCCCAGCGGGCGGTCGCCGCGATCTGCTACGAGGTGGAGGTCGAGCAACCCGCGCTGATCGTGGTGCAGTCCGAACTCGTGGCCAACGAGCAGCTGCCGGTCAAGCACGAGGGTGACCCGCGAGTGGAGGCGGCGCTGCACCACCCGCTGGTCAGCGAGATGTTCCGCAGCGACGACGCGGGCGCGACGCTGGTGCACCGGACCCGCCATTCGGGGCTGCGGGTCGCCGCGGCGATGGACCACGAGGTCCGCGGGCCGGACGGCACGAAGATCACGTCGGAGGCCAGCGAGGACATCGGCCGGACCACGGTGATCTGCCGGCTCGAGCCGGGCACCGTGCTGCGGGTGGTGAAGTACGTCGCCTACGGCTGGTCGTCGCGCCGGTCCCTGCCGGCGGTGAACGACCAGGTGCGTGCGGGCCTGGCGGCGGCCCGCTACACCGGGTGGGAGGGGCTGCTCACCGAGCAGCGCGAGTACCTCGACGCCTTCTGGACCACTGCGGACGTCGAGATCGAGGGCGATGCGGAGCTGCAGCAGGCCGTGCGCGTCGCGGTGTTCCACGTGCTGCAGGCAGGAGCGAGGGCCGAGCGGCGGGCGATCGGCGCGAAGGGCCTGACCGGGCCGGGCTACGACGGGCACACGTTCTGGGACACCGAGACATTCTGCCTGCCGGTGCTGTCGCACCTGGCCCCCGACGCGGCGGCGGACGCGCTGCGCTGGCGCCAGTCGATCCTGCCGCTGGCCTACGAGCGGGCCGAGCAGCTGGGGCTCTCCGGCGCGGCCTTCCCGTGGCGGACCATCCGCGGCCAGGAGTGCTCGGGCTACTGGCCGGCGGGTACCGCGGCGTTCCACATCAACGCCGACATCGCCGACGCCGTGCGCCGGCACGTGCTCATCACCGGCGACACCGCGTTCGAGCGCGAGGTCGGGTTGGAGATCCTGGTGGGCACCGCGCGGCTGTGGCGCTCGCTGGGCCACCACGACTCGGCCGGCGAGTTCCGCATCGACGGGGTGACGGGCCCCGACGAGTACACCGCCATCGTCGACAACAACGTCTACACCAACCTCATGGCGCAGCTGAACCTGCGCTACGCGGCGGAGGCGGCCGCCCGGCACGCCCGGGCCGCGGCCCGCCTCGGTGTGAACGCCGAGGAGATGGCGAGCTGGCGCGACGCGGCGAAGTCGATGCGGATCCCGTTCGACGAGGTGCTCGGAGTGCACCCGCAGTCGGAGGGCTTCACCCACCACGAGCTGTGGGATTTCGACAACACCCCACAGGACAAGTACCCGCTGCTGCTGCACTACCCGTACTTCGACCTCTACCGCAAGCAGGTCATCAAGCAGGCCGACGTCGTGCTGGCGATGCAGCTGCGGCCGGACGCGTTCAGCGCAGAGCAGATGGCGCGCAACTTCGCCTACTACGAGGCCGTCAACGTGCGTGACTCGACGCTGTCGGCGTGCACCCAGGCGATGGTCGCGGCCCGCACCGGGCACCTCGACCTGGCCTACGACTACCTCGCCGAAGCGGCGCTGGTCGATCTCAACAACCTCGCCGGCAACACCCACTACGGGATGCACATCGCGTCGATGGCGGGTGCGTGGAACGCGGTGGTCGCAGGCTTCGGCGGGATGGAGTTCGACTCGTCGGGCCTGGCCTTCGCCCCCCAGCTGCCACCGGCGCTGAGTAAGATCAGCTTTGGGCTGGGCTGGCAGGGCCGCCAGCTGCGGGTGTCGATCACTGCCGATAGCGCCGAGTACCGGCTGGTCAGCGGGCCGCCGATGCGGCTGCGCCATCACGGCGAGCCGCTGGCACTCGCCGACGCGCCGGTGTCGCGTCCGCTTCCGGAGCCGCCGCACGTCGAGCCGGTCGAGCAGCCGTTCGGGCGGGCTCCGCAGGCGCGACACCCGGGCAGCTGAGCAACACCTGGGTTCGGCGCGCGGAGTCGTCGGGTATCGCTGGGTCCGGATGTGTCGGGTACCGGGCCCGCGCGTAAAAAGACGAAAGGACCTGCCGTGGACCCCGACCGTGCCCGCGACATGCTGACCGCGGAGCTCAAGGCGCTCGACGAGCGGGCGGAGTTCGCCGCGGAATCCGCGGCTCAGGTGGCCAGTGGCGACCTCTCGGCCAACGAGGGCGGGATGCAGCAGCATCCCGCCGACTACGGCACCGATATCGCGAACCGGATGGAGAGCGACGGGCTGGTCCAGACCATCGAGGTGCAGCGGCGCCGGGTGCGGGACGCGCTGGACCGGCTCGACCAGGGCAGCTACGGCCGGTGCGCGGTATGCGGGCGGGAGATCGACGACGAGCGGCTCGAGGCGCGCCCCGAGGTCGCGACGTGCCGCGAGCACGCCGATGCCCAGCCCGTCGGTGGGTGACGCTGCCGAGCTGATGCCCGCGGTGTGACGCTGCCGAGCTGATGCCCGCGGTGTGACGCTGCCGAGCTGATGCCCGCGGTGTGACGCTGCCGAGC
>JAQSWF010000094.1 GCA_029266775.1 Pseudonocardia sp. | reverse complement strand
GCCAAGCAGGAGCGCAAGGCCGCGCGCTTGGCCGCGCGCGAGGAGCGCCGGGCCAGGAAGCAGGACGCCAAGTTGGACGGCCTGCTCGCCGGTGGCGAGGACAAGCCGAGCTGGATGGCCACGGCCAAGACCAAGGCCAAGTCCGGCTGGATGGCCACGGCCACGCTCATCGGCGACGGCGTCCGGTACGTGTCTCAAGACCTGCGCGAGGGCGCCCAAGCCACCGGCGAGCTGATCGAGACCCTGGCCAAGAAGAAGGCGGCCGAGGCCAAGAAGAAGGCGGCCGAGGCCAAGAAGAAGGCGGCCGAGGCCGAGCAGCGCGCAGCCGAGGTCGAGGCTGCTCCCCCGCAGCCGACCCGGCGACCGGCCGCGCCGCGGCCGGCGCCCAGCGTGCCCGCTGGTGCGGTGCCGAAGCCCAGGCCCAGGCCCGTTCCGGTTTCGGTGCCCAGCGCCAGCTCGGCACCGATCCCTCAGAAGAACACCCAGATCACAAGGGAGATGACGGGAATGTACGAGGAACTGGTCGACACCAGCACGGCGGAGAGCAAGGCCCGCACCCTGCAGGAGTGCGCCGACCGAGCGCGCCTGGCCGTGCAGGAGAAGCAGGACGCGGCCGACGATTTCCGCCGGCGCGCAGCCGCCATCGCCGAGACGGAGGGGTTCGCCCAGCAGCACGCCGCGCTGCTCAAGGAGGCCGAAGCGGCCGAGGATGACGCGCAGGCGTGCCTGGCCTGGGCGGATGCATGGCAGCAGGACGCTGACGAGGCGGCCAAGGGCCTGCTCCCGACCAGCTGATCGACCACCTGTGAGTGAGCGAGGGGGCCGCGTCGCAACCGCGGCCCCCTCCTTGACCCGAGGAGAGACCTCGTGCTGCAGCTCAAGACCGTCGTCATCATCACGGCTGGCGTGATCACCGTAGCGCTCGGCGCGGCCGCGCTGTACGCATCTCTCGGGCCGCTGCTCGCCGCCGTCGCCGCTGGCGGGCTGCTGCTGGTGGCCAGGGCGCTGGTGCGCCGGGAGGTACTGACCGGCCGGGCGTTCGGCGGCCGGGACGCGGCCGGGCAGGATGCCCTGGTCAGGTGGCTGACTGCGGCCGGCGTGTGGCGGGCGGCCTGGATCGTCGCCCTGGCCGCGCTGCCCGAGTCGTGGTGGGTGTGGACCGTGGGCCTGCTGGCGGTGAGCTGGCTGGAGTACCTGGTCGCCGACATGGTCGGCCGGCGCACGGCCCGGCTCGGCCGCACCCAGAAGCAGGCCCAGGCCCAGGTGGCCACGACGCTGGGGCACGACGAGCGCGCGGCCGCGATCCGGGTCCTCACCAGGGCGCTGGAGCGCGCGGACTTCCCGTACCTGCAGGTGCGGGAGTACCGGTTCCTCAGCGCGCACCAGCTGCGGGTCACGGTCGTGGTGCCCTCGCGGGTCGCGGCGCAGATCATGCACGACGAGCGGAGCGCTGCAGCAGCGATTGCCGCAGGTCAGGCTCCCAGCAAGCAACGGCTCGCCACGTTCGGTGAGAAGTCGGCCGAGGCTGTGGGGATCGCGCTGTCGGAGGTCCTGCGCCGCCGGATCGACCGCGGCTGGGTCACCATCACCGAGGGCGAGGGCTACGGCGAGTGGGAGATCACGGTCATGACCCGCGACGTCATGGCCGATGTGATCCCGTACTACGACGATCCGACCCCTCGCAGCGCTCGCTCCCCCATCGACCTGGGCCTGTGGGCCAACGGCGAGCCGATGCTGCTGCCGCGTGGCCACGGCCAGGTCATCGCCAAGACCGGCGCGGGGAAGACGAACCTGCTCTACCGCCTGGTGCTGCACTACTCGTCGTGCGCCCTGCAGGTGCCGCTGCTCACCCTCGACGACGCGGCCGTGGTGTGGGTCGGCGGCCGCACGAAGATGTACGAGACCTGGGGCAGCGCGTTGTTGCGCTACCAGGGCGTCGACGTCGACATGCCGATCGACTGGATCGCCGCCGGGCAGGCCCGGACGGTCGACATGCTGCTGGCCATGCTGCTGGTGGTGGAGCACCGCCAGGCGGTGCCCATCGAGGAGCGCGGGCCGATGCCCTGGCTGGTCGTGATCATCGACGAGTACACCGACGTGGCCGAGGACACCAGCGTCAAGGTCTGCTGGCGGGGCAAGTACTGGTCGGCCGTCGACCTGGACGCGAAGGGCTCACGGGTGCTGACCAGCGCGAAGGTCATCATGATTCGCGTGGTGCACCGCGGTGTGAACAGCGCGATGGGCTCGGCCGGCGGCCAGGTCAAGAGCGCGATGGACTGGACGGTCGTGATGCGCTCCAACGACCTCTCGGAGATCGGCCGCAGCACCGGTGACTACAAGGCCAAGCCGCTCAAGCACCCCGGTCAGCTCTACGCGGCGATCGACGGCGCCCCTCCGCGCGAGGGGAAGATGCGCTACGTGCAGGAGATCGGCAAGGCGACCGCGCCGCAGACGGACGGCACCCCGGTTGACGAGGCGTTCTGGGCGCGTCGGGACCTGGTGACGACGCTGGAGCCGGGCACGGCGGCCGCCGCGGGCTCGGTGTACGCGGCCCGGCACCGGAGAAACACGCCGGCGTTCCGGGAGTACCTGCGCCACGCCGAGACCGGCAGCACGCCGGCCGAGGTGCCGACCGGCAGCACCGCGGCGATCGGCGCGCCCGGCGCGCAGTCGACCTACGACCGGACCCGCGCCGAGGCACGGGCGACGATCGACGCGCTGCTCGGCAAGACCTCCTCCCCCGTGATCGCCGCGGCACCCGTGTCCGTGGCCGCTCCGGAGCAGCCGCGGCCCACCCGCGCGGACCGCGTGCTGGAGATCCTCGCCGATGGGCCGATGCCCAGCGCCGACGTGCGCGCCGCGCTGGAGGCGCGGTTCGGCGACGAGTACAGCTGGGAGGGCAGCTCGATCTACAACGTGCTGGGCCAGCTCGCGAAGGCCGGCCGCGTCGCCCAGCAGTCGGACAAGCGGTGGCGCCTGGTCGAGGCGACGGTCGCCGCGTAGGCACTCACTCACTCGCTCACACACACCCCGGTACACCCCCATACGTGCAGGTCAGGGGACGTGAGTGAGCAGGTGAGTGAGTGTGTGAGTGAGCGAGCGCGAGGGCCTCGGTCGACCTGGTCGGCCGAGGCCCTCGTCGTGCGCCTGGTGCTCGTCGACGAGCACCAGGCGCACGCGCGCTTCGCCAGTCGGGCGGCGCGGCGGGTTGCACTTCGCACCACCCCGGTTCATTGTTGCGGGATGACTCCCGAGGCACTCAGAGCCGTGGTCTGGATGGGCGTGTGGGCGCTGGGCGCGGCGGCGCTGCTGTCGGCGACGCGGCGCGGCCGCGAGCCGTGGAGCGTGACCGCGAGGCGCGCCGATCTCGTGCTGGGGATCAGCATGTTCGCCACGCTGGCCGGGTACGCCGGCGGCTGGCGGTGGGCGGGGATGGTGCTCGCCGTGGTCCTGGTCCTGGTGCTGCTCTCGCTCGGCGCGCAGGCCACGCGGCCGCACCCGTCGACCGGCGAGGAGGAGGCGCGGCCGCGCGTGGCGGTGCGCCGGTGAGCCGGCCGCACGAGGGGACGCTCACCCGCGACGAGGTCGCCGAGCTGACCGGGTGGCGGCCGCAGAGCGTGCGCGGGCAGCTGCGCCGCTGGGGGATCGAGCGCGTCGAGGGCCTGCACGGCCCGGGCGGCCAGGCCGTGTACGACGAGGTCCGGGTCCGCGAGGCGATCGAGCGCGCGCCGGGGCGCGGGGCGCGCACCGACCTGCGGACGCAGGAGGGACCGGCGTCCCCGGAAGAGATGCCGGTCCCCGCCACCATCTGACCACACGACGATGAGGCCCCGTGCACCAGCTGGTGCACGGGGCCTCGTCGTTCGGGCCGGATCAGACGCGGCCGATCGTTGTTTTTTCGGCGCGCGCTAACGAAGGGCCGTCATGCGCGAACGTTGAGCGTCGCCGCGCGCACCAGGTCCGGCGTTGCCGGGTAACGCCGGTACCAGCTCTCGATCTCGGCGGCGCCCTGCGCCTCGGTGGACGCGTTGCGGGCCTGGGCTCGCATCGCGTGCCGCACGGCTTCGGCGAGGCTGTGCGGCCAGGACACCACCCGCAGCACTCGGACGATTCCGGTGGCGGCGTCGACCAGGATGACGGTCACGGCGAGGCGCTCGCCGGCACCGACGATCGGCAGGCCGGCAACCGCGTCGACCTGTCGGCACGCCTGCCAGGGAGCGTCGCCCCAGGGCTGGTCCCCGAAGCAGTGGGCGAGCACGAGCGCGTGCTCACCGGGCAGCAGCGCGAACCGCGCCTGACCGGTCCGGATCGCCTGGACCTCGCTGTCGGTGGGGTCGGTGTAGAACAGCAGCAGCTCGACGCCCTGGTCGGACAGCCGCCACTGGACCGAGCCGTCCGGCCAGCGGGTCACGTCCGGGTGGTACAGCTCGCCGACCGCGTAGCGGTACTGCGGATCGACGGCCTGGTGCTCGGGGTCGACGTGGTCACCCACGATCGCCCACCTCCTGATGTGGTCGTGAAGCGGGAACGGGGTTCGGGGGGCGGCCGACTCCAGGGCGGGCCTGCCACCAGGAGTCGACCTCGGACGGCAGGTACCGCAGCATCGGCTGGCCGGGGTTGACCGGCCGGGGCGGCGCCGGCCGCGTCGGGTCGGCGTGGTGCTGGTCCTCGGCTCGCTGCAGGGCGCGGGTGACCGTGGACGGGCTGACGCCGTAGCGCCGTGCCAGCTCGGCCCGGGTCATCGGCCAGTGACCGGGGTCAGGGAGCGTCACCGTGCACCACCACCTCGTAGTCGTAGTTCATCTGGTCGACGTACCGCCGGGTGCGGCCGCCGGCGTCGAACACGGCGCGGACCCGCGCGAGCAGCTCCGGGTCGGTCGTGATCCGCTCGGTGCGCACCCACTCGTCGTAGAACCCTGGGTGCTGGAACACGACGCGGTCGTCGCGGGTGAGCAGCAGTCGTCCGCCGTCGTGGCGATCGGCCGTTCCGTACCAGCAGCGCACGACACCGACCTGCAGCGAGTCGGGGATCTCGCTCCACCCCTCGGTGAGCTGTGCGTGGTCGGACCTGGACTGCATCTCGCGCGCGAGCTGGTGCAGCTCGGCCGTGTCGGCGCGCTCGGCGGCCTCGGCCTCGTCGGCGGCGCGCTCGTCGGCGGTGGGCTCCACGATCGCCAGGACGTGCAGCAGGTCCCAGTGCGCCTCGTCGTGGGTCTGCGGGTGCCAGCACACCGACGAGGCCATGTCCGCACCGGTGAACCACACCTTGCGCTCGACCACGACACCGCGGCGCCCGTCGCGCAGCCGCACCACCTTGCCCAGCGGGTGCGCGGAGTCCCAGGCGGTCGCCTTGTTCATCCGCCGGGTGGAGATCACGCGGTGCTCGGCCTCCTCGCCGGTCGGAGTGCGCCCCGACGCGGCGAGCACGCGGGCGCGCTGGTCGACGGCGGCCTGCGCCTCGGCCGCGGCCTCGGCGGCGCGTGCGGCCTGCCGCTGACGCGCCCGCTCGCGGCGCTCGGCCTCGATCGCCTGCTGCTCGCGGCGGGCGAGCGCGACCACCAGATCCCGCACCGCGACGTAGTCCTCGTGGGTGGCGAACGCCCACTCCTGCCGCGCGGGGTCCCAGATCCCACGGCGGCTCTTCGCGGCCTCGCGGATGTCCTGGGCGTGGTAGGGGATGCGCACCCACCTGCCCTCACGCTTGATCTCCTCGATCCGCCGGACGCGCTCGTCGGCGGCCTGGACGAGCGGGATCAGCCGGGCCTTCTTCCCGGAGCCGACCCACAGGCGTTTCTGCTCGCGGTCCCAGTTCGCGCCGATCTCGCGCAGCTGCGCGCCGAGGGTGGACTCGTAGCCGCACCGGACGTAGATCCGGCGGCCGATCTGCCAGGCCCGGTCCAGGGCGATGCTCTCGTGGACGGGTTTCGGATCGGTCATCTCGCGCTCTCCCGTGCTGGTGGTGGACCCGCTGATCGCGGGCTGCCTCGACGGCCCCACTGTGCCGCACCTCCCATAAATACGCAACTCGTTTTGCGCATTTATGGGGTAAAGAGACCGGTCCGGGAGAGGTTGCTGTCGAGGCGTCCACCACCGGACCGGCGCGCTCATCCTCGCACGAGACACGAGAAGGCCCCGGCGAGCACAGGCGGCTCGTGTCGGCACGTCTCCTAGGAAGGCGCGTTCGGGTGTCGGCGCAGGAACTCGGCGAACTGGACGAGCTTCTCCAGATCGGCCGCCGAAGCGCCGCGGCGGCCGCACAGCCGCGTGCCAGGAGGCAGCCGCCGCTCGCTCGCGGCCGGCTCCCGCTCGTCGACGTCGGCGGTCAGGTCGCGATCAGGCTCGGCCATCGGGACGGTCCTCCTCCGTGTCGAACAGCTGCAGCTGGTCCAGGTCGGTGGGCGGCTCGGGCGCTGCGCGGCCGGCGCCGCCGCGCAGGCACGTGCCGCAGGTGACCGGGTCGCGGGTGGGGGAGAACCGGGTCGGATCCCATCCGGCCAGGCCCACCCGGCAGGTCGGCACGGGCACGAGCAGGTCGCGCAGCCCGGCGATCCACGGCACCAGCTCGACGCTGTGCACCGCCAGGTCCTCGCCGCCGCGCGCGTGGGTTTCCGCCGGAAACCGGCGCTGCAGGTCGGCGAGCGCGCCGACGACCAGGGCGACGATCGCCTCGCGGGACGGGGACGAAGGAATGTCCATCAGAATCCGATCTTTCCGGCGGCGTTGTCCCTCCAGCGGTCCGAGCGGCGCACGTACAGCAGCGGCATCGCTGCGGTGATCCAGCGGCCCTGGGCCTGGATCGCCGCGGCGTCGGCACCGCCCTCGGCCGCCGACGTCGCGCCGCCGGCGCGCAGCGAGTGCCCGGCGAACACAGCCGGATCCAGGCCCGGCACGGCGCCGACGCGCCGCTGGATCACCTGGGCCACGGCCCTGGCGCTGAGCCTCCCACCGGGACGGCCGTGGCGGGAGACCGAGCGGAACAGCGCGCCGTCGCGGACGCCGGCGTCGGCGAGCATCGCCCGGTAGCGGCGCAGGGCCGCGCACGGGTCGGTGTCGAACGGCTCGCCGCTGGCCTTGGTGCGGCCGCGCGGCACGGACACGACCGTGCCGGTGGCCTCCTGGTCGGTCTTCGACTTGGCGATGTAGACGTCCAAGCCCTCGGGCAGCTCGGTGACGTCGTCGAAGTCGAGCGCGACCAGCTCGGAGCGGCGCAGGAACGCGCCGATGCCCAGCAGCAGGATCAGCCGGTCGCGCTGGCCGATCAGCGTGTCCAGGTCGAAGGTGGGCACGTCGAGGATCTGCTGCAGCAGCCGCAGCGTGATGGGCTCGACGCGCCGGACGCGCCGCGCGCCCTCGTTGCGCCGGTGGTCGCGCAGGATCTGCCGGGCCAGGCCGTTGCCGGGCTGGCCCTCGTACCCGGCGAGCCGGTGCGCGGTCCGGATCGCCGCCATGTGCTGCTCCAGCGTCGGCGCACCGCGGCCGCTCTCGGCCAGGTGGGCGAGGTACTCCGCCAGCGTCTCGGCCGTGCCGGGCAGCGCGGTGCGTCCCTCCGACCGGCACCAGGTGGAGTACTCGCGCAGCGCCCGGTCGTAGTTGCGGCGCGTGGACTCGGGCACGCTGCGCTCGAGGCGCCGCAGCGTCTCCTCCGACAGCGTCCGGTCCGCTGCCGTCTCGACCAGCTCGCCAGCGCGCGGCCGGACGACGATTTCGCCGTCGACCACGCGCTCCAGCTCGGTCATCACGGCCTCCATCGTTCTCGGCAGTCCTCGGCCACGTCGGCCAAGGTCTGCTCGCGTTCGTCGCCGGCGTCGAGCAGCGCCCGCTGCTCGTCGACGCCGGCGTCGAGCAGCGCACGCTGCCAGTCGTCCAGCTCCACGCCCAGCACGCCCTCCAGCCAGTTCTCCAGCCAGTCAGGCAGGTCCGTCACTCCGACCACCTGCCCTCGTCGAGGATCTGCTGGGCCTCGGCGACGTCGCCGGGGTCGTAGGTGTAGCCGGGCGGCAGCGGCCGCGCGGTGATCATGCGTGAGTCGAGCCGGTGCCCGGTGACGGCGTCGACGAGGACCAGGTCGACGACGTCACCGGGCCGCAGGCCGTAGGGCTCGGCGCACACCGACGTCCAGGCCGCGAACGAGTCAAGATCGCCGGGCGTCGAGTGGATCTCCTGCCACAGCCCGTCCGCCGCACGGCGCGCGATGACGATCCGGGTCCTCATCGCGCGTCCACCGCGTACGGGCACGCCACCGGCTCGGTGCGTGTGCCGTCCTCGACCTGCTCCCACTGCTCCAGCAGCGGCTCGCCGACCGCGGGCTCCACCGAGATCATCACGTCGGTGTGCTCCTCGCCGGGCAGCGAGCACTCCAGGGTGTAGCTCGTGATCGGGTCACCGCGGCCGCCGAACTCCTTGTGGATCCGGTCGACGACCCAGCGGCCCTCGTCGTCGATCGGCCAGACCGAGTCGATGATGCCGCGGCCGCCACCGACCGTGAGCAGGCCGGTGAGGACCACGGCCCCGACAACCGTGGTCCCCTTCACCTGGTCACCTCATGTTCGTTGGTGAGGCCCAGAACCGAGTCCGGGAGCGAGGACAGGCGCCGCACGGCGTCCGGCCACGACAATCCGCCCTCGATCGGCGGCGCGTCGGCGTCCGGCGAGGTGGTGTAGGACCACGTGACGCGCAGCCGGTCGTCGGTGAGCGTCGGCCACAGCTCACCGGCCCAGCGGCCGCGGGCCTCGCCGGTGTACGGCGGCCGCGCCCCGCCGGCGGTGAGCAGCACGCACCCCCGGTCGTGATCCGGCCACGCCGAGCGGTACCTGCCGTCCGCCGTGGTCAGCACGGCACCACCCCCGCCCATCGAGAGTGTCCAGCTCGCGGACCCCTCGTGATACTGCTGCTCGTTCCACGGCACGAGCAGCCACGCCTCGGCGGCGCGGCGCGCGGCCGTGATGCTCGATCCCAGGTCCGGGCCCAGCCTGTACGCGACGTGCTGCGCCTCGGCCCAGTCCTCGTCGTCGAGGTGCGGGTGCACCCGGAAGTGCCACCCAGTAGCGGTGCCGTCGCCGAGCTCGCGCGCCCACCGGGCGCTCACCTTGACGAGCTGGTGCACGCGGTCGCCGTGGTGCACCGCGCCGTACCGGCCCTCATCGGTCTGCGACCACCGCAGGAAGGACCCGAACCACCGTCGGCTGCTCATGAGCTGACCTCCTTGTCGGCAGCGGGCTCGACGACACGGACGCGCATCTCGGGCGCGTCCCGGACCAGGGAGGCGCGGAGCGTGCGGTCGTCGGTGGCGATCCTGAATCGGCTGGCGATGCGCTCGTGGCGCAGGTAGGTGGTGATGCGGTGCACGTTGTCGTCGAGCCAGTCACGCAACATCATGTAGGCGGCGGGGTCGTCGGGGTCGAGCACGACCTCGAACACGTCCTGGTCCTCGACCGCGGCCGGGTCGTCCTGGTCCTCGACGGCGGGCGGTGCGGCGGCGCGGTCGCTGCGCACGGCGGCGCGGCCGGTGACGAGGCCGGGGCCGTCCTCGGCGATCACATCCGCGAACGCGTGCATCGAGCCGCTTGCCACGTGCAGCACGAGGCGCACGCGGTCGCCCGGCTCCACCTCGTCGCCGTAGTCCGTCGCGCGCAGAACCGCGCCGCGCACCACCTGGCCGGTGCTGGGCAACAGGACGTCGGCCCACTCCTGCACGTCACCGGTACTGTGGATCGGGTGGCAGGCCACTCGGCCCGCGCCCGCCCACACGGTGAGGTACCCGGCGGCGTCGTCGACGAGGTCGACGAGGGGCACGGGGTCGAGGTGCCCCGCGCACATGATCCGGTCGAAGTCAGCCACGGTCGGCCCCTTCTTTCTGTCCGGTGCGGATGCGGTCGAGCAGTGTCACGGCGGCGGCGTGAGCGTCCTCGCCGACCACCTCGGCGCCGAACAGCTCGACGAGCGCGGCCGCGAGTGCGTCGGCCGCGTAGGTGGACGGGAGGCCGGCGGGGGTCGGCGTCAAGAAGACGTGCAGAGCACCGGCCAGTTTCGCTGAGGTCCGGCCCGTCGCGGGCCACCCGTACTCGTCGCGCGTGACTGCTGTGACGAGGTCCATCGTGCGCATGTACTCCGCGGTAGTCGCCTCCAACTCCGCGCGGCGGGGCGCGACGCGCTCGTCGAGCAAGGTAAGCAGATGCTCGACCTCTGGCGATGACTGGTTGACGAGCGTCTTCGCTGCGCGCGGTCCCAGCACGTCAGCACGGAGCGCGTAGGCGTAGGAGGTGAGCACGGGCACGAGGGCGACGACGAGCGGGTCGTCGTGCAGGTAGGTCAAGGCAGCGTCCGCGGTGGCGCGGACGCGCTGCGCGAACTGGACGGCGTCAACGGCGGGGAGAGCGGTCGTGTCAGCCACGGTCGACACCGCCGTGGTCTCGACGGGGGACGGCGCGCACGGCGTGATCTTGTTCGTGTAGCGGTCGCGGACGATCAGCTCGACGGCGTTGCAGTACACGCACCGGACCAGGTCGTCGCTCTGGTCGTACTCGAACTCGTGCCCGCCGAACTCCTTGCCGTTGGCGTAGTACTCGTCAAGAGTGATCAGGTCCTCGGCGTAGTGCCACGTCCGCACGTCCACGTCCACGTCGTTGAAGCTTCTGACCTCCCAGTCGACGCGGAACATCGGCGGGTCGTCCGAGAACTGGTGCACCTCGCGGACGGTCCCGACCGCGCACGCGTCGACGCGCGGCTCGGGGGACAGCATCCGGGTGGGCGCCACGTCCGTCTTGACGGGGAACCTCTCGATCAGCGCCGCTATGTCGATCTTGTTCGTTTTCACGGGGCCCGCTTTCGGGGTCGTGAACCCATCTCGTTCTGGGTTCCGCTAAGTAAAGTTAGCGGAACCCAGAGCACCAGTGCGCGATCCGATCGGGTG
>JAQSWF010000093.1 GCA_029266775.1 Pseudonocardia sp. | reverse complement strand
TTCCTCGGCGGCGACCTGCAGGTGGTGGTGGCGACGTCGGCCTTCGGGATGGGCATCGACAAGCCCGACGTGCGGTTCGTCCTGCACGCGGCGTCGCCCGCCTCGCTGGACTCCTACTACCAGGAGATCGGCCGCGCCGGACGGGACGGGGCGCCCGCAGAAGCGGCGCTGCTCTACCACACCAAGGACCTGCACCTGCAGCGGTTCCTCACGGCCCGGCGGCCGAAGCCCGAGGCCCTGCGCGCGGTCGTCCATACGCTGGACGCGGCACGGGACGACGAGCCGCAGAGCGGGCTCACCCCGAAGGAGGTCGCGGCGCGCAGCGAGCTCGGCCTGGCCCGGTGCACCAATGCCGTGAACCTCCTGGAGCAGGCCGGCGGCGTCGTGACCGACCCGGACGGGCGGCTGCGCCGCACCGAGCTGGCCGGCACCGCCGCGGTGGACCGTGCCACCACGGTCGCCGAGCAGCGCCGCGAGACGGTGCGCTCGCGTATCGAGATGATGCGGGGGTACGCCGAGACCACGGACTGCCGGCGCCGCCTGCTGCTGGGGTACTTCGGCGAGCAGCGGGTCGACCCGTGCGGCTACTGCGACAACTGCGAAGGCGGCACGGCCCGCAGCGCCAATGCCACCGGGGACTCCGCGGCCGCGGAGGAGGGTCTCGACACCCGCACGAGCGTCCGCCATCCGCTGTGGGGAGACGGCGTGATCATGTCCAGCGAGCCGGACCGCGTGACGGTGCTGTTCGCCGAGTACGGATACAAGACGCTGGCGCTCGATGCGGTGGTCGAGAACGACCTCCTCGAGCCGGTCGGCGACAGCAGCTGAGCGGGGTGGCCGAATCGCAGCCGACTCGGAAGCCACTGTCCCGGCGCCACACGTCCCGAATCTGGCTTTCCGGACACGAGCGGGCGGCGTGATCGGCTACCGCAGGGGGCTGGACCTCGACGGCAGCGTCGTCGCGGTGACCGGGGCGGCGAGCGGCATCGGCCGTGCGACGGTGCTCGCGCTCGCCGACCGCGGTGCTCGTCCGGTGCTGCTCGGCCCTCCGGGCGACGCGCTGCTCGAGGCCGCGGCGGAGTGCGTCGCCCGTGGCGCGGCGGCGCTCCCGCTGACCGTCGACGTCACCGACGCCGACGTCGTGGCCGGCGCTGCCCGCCAGGCGGTGGAGCGGTTCGGTCGGCTCGACGGCTGGGTCGCCGTGCCCGACGAACCCGCGGTGACGCCCGTCGGTCCGCTGCAGGCCGTGCCGTCGGCGGACCTGCGGCGGCAGTGGGCCGTCACCGTGCTCGGCGCGGTGCACGGCGCCGGGGCAGCGCTGCCGTACATGACCGCGCAGCGGCGAGGGTGCTGGTGGTCGTCTCCTCGGTGGTCGGGCAGGTCGCCCGGCCCTACGCCGCCGTCGACGGCATGTCCGCCGCTGCTCTGCGGTCGATGGCCGGTGCCCTGCGACAGGAACTGCGCCTCGGCGGGGTGCGCGGGGTCGCGGTGAGCACGGTGCTGGTCGGAGTGGACTCGTCGGTCGGCCGCACGGCGACCACGGTCGTCGAGCAGCTGCGGCGGCCGCGGCTGGAGGTGGTCGCCGGCGGCCCGCTCGAGACAGCGCTCATCCACGGCCACGCGCTCGTCCCCGGCCTGACGGAGTGGATCGTCGCCGAGCTCGCCCAGCGGAAGGCGGCGTCCTGAGCCGCTCGGCACGCCACCTGCGAATCACTGTCCGGACACGACGCGGCAACCGTCGTCGGTCCGAGGGTTGAGATGGGCGGTCTGCGGCTACCCGCGATGCGGGGTGTCCGCTCCACGAATCCACGTCCTGCCCGCCGGAGGAACCTGTGTCCCGCCCCGCGACGTCCCCCTCGTCCCCCACCCCATCCTCGGCCGGCTCCGACGAACCGTCCGCGAAGCGCTCCGGCGGCGTACCCGGGTCACGCGCCCTCGCCTGGGCAGTGGTCGGGCTGGCTGCGCTGGGCAAGCGCGGCCAGCACGCCACCGAGCGCCGGGCCCGCACCGATCCGTTCCGAGCCCGGGCGGTGTCGTCCAACGGCGCCGCCCCCGCCGGCGCGGCACCCAGCAGCAGCGCGGCCGGTGGTTCGGCGGGCCAGGCGGACGGCGCAGCAAGCGGGAACGGGAACCGCCCGGGCGAGGAGGCGCAGGCGCCCACGCAGATCCCGCCGCGGGGTTGGTGGCAGGTGACCCGGCGGGCGTTCAAGGAGAGCACGTCGGACAACGTCGGCATCATGGCCGGCGGCATCGCCTACTTCGGCTTCATTTCGATCTTCCCGGCGCTCATCGCCGGGCTCAGCCTCTACGGCCTCGTCGCGGACCCCGCGACGATCGCGCAGCAGGGCGAGAGCGTGCTGTCCGCCCTGCCGGAGGACGCGCAGCCGTTGATCCGCGACCAGCTCATGTCGATCGCGGCGGGCAACAGCGGCGCACTGAGCTTCAGCCTGATCATCTCGATCGTCCTGGCGCTGTGGACGGCATCGGGTGGCGTCGGGAACCTCATGGCGGCGATCAACGTCGCCTACGACGAGGAGGAGACCCGCGGCTTCGTCAAGCGCCGCGGCACCGCGCTGGTGCTCACCCTGGGTGCGATCATCTTCGTGCTGCTCGCCCTCGCGCTCGTCGCCGTCATGCCGGCGCTGCTCAACGCGCTGAACCTGGGCACCTTCATCAACGTCATCGTCCAGATCATTCGCTGGTCGCTGTTGATCGTCCTGGTCATCGTGGCCCTCGCCATCGTCTACCGGGTAGCGCCCGACCGGGACGCGCCTCAGTTCAAGTGGACGAGCGTGGGCGCATTGGTGGCCGCTGCACTGTGGGTGTTGGGCAGCATCGGGTTCAGCCTCTACGTCAACAACTTCGGCAGCTACAACAAGACGTACGGCGCGCTCGCCGGCGTCGTCGTGCTCCTGCTCTGGCTCTACCTCACCAGCTACATCGTGCTGCTCGGCGCGGAGATCAACGCGGAGGCCGAGAAGCAGACGCGGCAGGACACCACCACGGGCGCGCCGAAGCCGATGGGCGAACGCGACGCCGAGGCTGCCGACACTCTCGCCGACCCCCCGGAGCCGGCGAAGAAGTAGGGCGGGCGCGCAGATCGGCCGCGACCACCCCGTCGACGGTGCACCGGCGCACCAATGGCGCTCGCATCGGCCCGTGGACCGCCTCCGGGTCAGCCCGGCATCCCGGGATGGCGCTGGGCATCGAGGGTCAGCGTCAGCCGGTACCCGACCAGCACCAGCACGTGGATGAGGTAGAGCCAGAGCGCCAGCGCGGCCACCGCCCCGAAGATCGGCAGGCCTCCGAACGGCAGCGACCACTCGATGGGGATGGCGAGGAACAGCAGGAACCCCTGCAGGAACCCGGCGACGAAGGCGCCCGTCCCGAAGCTGCCCACCAGCAGCGGTCCGGTCGCGATGCGGCCCTCCCCGACCAGGCGGTAGATCAGCAACAGCCCGATCGACAACAGCACGAACGTGACGTGGAAGGCGATCACGACGCCGAGCACCAGGCGCCCCCCACCCGCGATGTACAGCGGGGATACCACCGGAGCCGCCGCGAGCAGCGCGAGAACGAGGACGGGCGCGATCGCCACCACCGGCAGCAGAGCCAGGCGGCCCAGCCAGCCGGTGAACCGGTCCGGTTCGGCCGGCGAGAGCTGCAGGAAGGCCCGGCGGAGCCCCTCGCCGTACAGGCTCGCGGGGAACAGGACCACGGCGGTCTGCAGCGGGGACATGGCCAGGGCGGTCGCGGTCAGGGTGCGCAGCGCCTCGGGCGTGCCGTGCCCCTGCGGGATGCCGGCGACCGCGACGGCCACCCCGGCGGCCACGGTCTCGGGCCCCACCAGTGCCCCGGCGAGCCGCAGGGACACCAGGACGACGGGCACGACCCCGATGACGCCGAAGAAGGTCGCACCGGCGGCCCACAGGGCGAGGTCGCTGTCCGGGTAGGAACGGGCGAGCCCGCGCAGGACCTCGCGTGGCCCGTTCCGGATGATC
The DNA here is from genome assembly GCA_029266775.1 of Pseudonocardia sp. Taxonomy (GTDB): domain Bacteria; phylum Actinomycetota; class Actinomycetes; order Mycobacteriales; family Pseudonocardiaceae; genus Pseudonocardia. The sequence continues at coordinate 7,462 of JAQSWF010000093.1, read as the reverse complement.
CCGCGCGGCATCTCCGTCACCAGTGAAGTATCGGGACGTCGGCCACCGCCTTGCAGCTCGCCGGACCCTGTCGACCTCGGTTGTGACACACGCGTCAGTGCCCGATGGCCGCGACGGGAAACCGGCTGCCGTTGTGCGACGCTGGGCACGTGGCAGCGGGACCTCCCGGCCGGGACCTCGCGGGTGGGCAGCTCCGGGGGCGCGAGCTCCGAAGTGGCGAGCGGCGCTGGGCGGCCGTGCACGGCGGCCTGACCCCGTCCGCCCCCGTACGGCTCTGGCTGCGCGGCGTGCAGCGCCTCGCCGCTGTGGGGCCCATCGCCCGCATCCCGCCGGACCTGCTGTCGGTCGCCGGGGTGGCCTGCGCCGCCGCCGCTCTCGCCGCCGCTGCCCAGGGCGGGCGCTGGGCACTGCTGGCCGCGGCCCTCGTCCTGCTCGTCGGTGTGCTCGACGGGCTCGACGGGGCGGTCGCCGTGCACACCGGCCGCGCGCGACCGCTGGGCGCGGTCGTCGATGCGGTCGCGGACCGGCTGGGCGACCTGATGCTGGCCGCGACGCTGGCCGCGCTGGGCGCGCCGCTGTCGTGGTGCGCCGCAGCGGCCGGCCTGGCCCTGCTGCACGAGTACCTGCGGGCTCGCGCCGGGGCAGCCGGCATGACCGGTCCGGGCGCCGTCACCGTCGCCGAACGACCGACGCGGCTCGCGCTGGTGGCCGTCGCCTGTCTCGGGGCCGGGCTCCTCCCCGATGGCACGCCGCTGACCGGATGGAACTGGGGGGCGGTGTCGGCGGTCGCCTGGGTCGCGATCGGCGTGCTCGGGTTCGGCCACCTGACGATCGGGGTCGTCCGGGCGACGCCGCGGCGGTTCCCACCGAGCTGCGGCTGACCTCGAGCCGACGCACCCACCGGAGCGAGCGCTCAAGCCGGTCCGACGAGGTCGGCGACGATCGCGGCCGAGAGGGCGACGATCGGCAGCCCGCCACCCGGGTGGGCCGACCCGCCGACCAGATAGAGCCCGCGCACCGGGGAGCGGTTGCCCGGCCGCAGCAGCGCCGCGCGGGCACCATGCGACGCGGTGCCGTAGATGGCGCCACCCGGCGACCCGGAGTCGCGCTCGAAGTCGGCCGGCGTGCGTACCTCGCGCCACCGGATCCGGTCGCGGACATCGCACCCACACTGCGCCAGCACCTCGAGCACGCGGTCGGCGTAGCGCTCGCGCAGGCCGGGGTCGTCCCAGTCCACGCCCGCGGCCGGAGCCTGCGACGGCGCGTTGACCAGCACGAACCACGACGCGCAGCCGGGTGGCGCGACGGCCGGGTCGGCGGGCGCGTGCACGTAAACGGTCGGGTCGGGCACGGGCCGGGGCCGGTGGAAGAGCGCGTCGAACTCGGCGTCGTAGTCGCGGGGGAAGAAGACCCGGTGCGCGGGTGGCCGGGCCTGCTCCTGAGGTCCGGCGGCGGTGCCGTTCATGGCCAGCAGCAGGACGAAGCCCGACACCGACGCCGACGCGCGCCGCAGCGCCGTCCGCGCCGGCGCCGTGCGCACCCGCGGACCGGAGCGGAGCAGCCGCCCGTACAGCACCGTCGCGTCGGCGTCGGACACGACGACGTCCGCGGGAACCGCACGGCCGCCGACGAGCCGGACGCCGGCCACCCGGCCGCTCTCGACGAGGACCTCGTCGACCTCCGAGCCCAGGTGCACCGCGACCCCCAGAACGCGGCACCGCTCGATCAGGGCGTCCCCGAGCCGGCGCAGCCCGCCCGGCACCCACCACGCTCCGAAACGCTGCTCGACGTACGGGGTCACCGACAGCACGGACGGCGTTCGCCGCGGATCGGATCCGGAGTAGGTGGCGTAGCGATCAAGCCAGGCCCGCAGCCGCGGGTCCGGCAGCATCGCCTCGCCGAGGCTGCGCAGCGTCCGCCACGGCGCGATCAGGCCGAGGTCGCGTAGGCGCAGGCTGAACCGGGCGAGGTCGCGCGCCCGCAGCGGGCGGCGCAGCACAGGCTCGTGTACGAGGTCCCACAACCGGTCCGACCGGTCGTACAGCGCCTGCCAGGCGGCGCCGCAGCCCGCGCCGAGCGCCGCGTCGATCGCGGCGGGGACCGCGGCGGGGTCGTGCGGCACGTCCAGCCGCGTGCCGTCGGCGAACCGGTAGCCGCAGACGGGGTCGACGGGCTCGAAGGCCAACCCGTCCGGCCACCCGCCGGTGGTGGCGAAGAGGTCGGTGAAGACCTGCGGCAGGGTGAGCAGCGACGGCCCGGTGTCGAAGCGGAACCCGTCGCGCTGGTACTCCCCCAGCTTCCCGCCGTGGGTCTCGGCGCGTTCGTGCAGCTCGACGCGATGGCCACCGGCCGCGAGGCGGGCGGCGGCGGCCAGGCCACCGACCCCGGCCCCGACGACGACGACGCGGGCCACGTCAGGCGCTGCGGGCCGGCGTGGCCGCCGCGGGCAGCGAGCGGCCGTCGAGGCGCCGGCCCTTCCAGGTCAGCAGCCCCTGTCGATGGTCACGCCACGACGCGGCGAGCAGGCCGAGCAGCGTCGCCACGGAGGCGGGGTGGGCGAGCGCGTCGGGCCAGACGCGCCCACCGGTGCGGGACGCGGCGACCACCCGGCTGGTCACTCCCGCCACGTAGCCGGCGAGACCCACCCGTGAACCGCCCAGCGCGGCCAGCGCCGGCACGACGTAGGCCAGGGCGAGGATCGCGGCGACGGCGGCCGAGGCCGGGGCCGGCCCGAAGGCGGCCCACAGCGACTTGCGGTAGCCGGCGCTCAGGTCGCTCCATCCCTCATACATCCGACAGGTCGCCAGCCCGACGCCGTCGGCCACGCCCACGCGCCCGCCCGCACGCTTGACCGCGCGCGCCACCTCCATGTCGTCGAGCACCGCGTCGGCCACGCCCTCGAACCCGCCGGCGCGGGCCAGCGTGGCGGCGTCGGCGACGAGGAACTGCCCGTTCGCCGCGCACAGGGCCGGCTGCGGGGACCGCTCGGCCCGGCGCAGCGGCAGCGAGACCATCCACGACCACTGCAGCAGGGGCTGCACGAGCCGCGCCGCCGGCCCGTCGGCCACCTGTCGGGGCCACGGTGAGAGCAGGTGCAGACCACCCCCGCGGAGCACGGCCACCGCCGCGGCGACGGCGTGCGGTGCCAGAACCACGTCCGCGTCGACGAACACCAGCACCCGACCGCGGGCCGCCGCGACGAGCTGGGAGCACGCGTGCGGCTTGCCCGGCAGGCCGGGTCGAGGTGGGGTCCCGCGGAGCAGCCGCAGGCGGGGGTCGCCGGCCACGACCTGGCACACGACGTCTGCGGTGCCGTCCGACGAGCCGTCGTCGAGCACGAGCACCTCGAGGTCGGGCACACCGCGCTGGGCGAGGACGCCGCGCAGTGCGGGCGCGACGCGGTGCGCCTCGTCGCGCACCGGCAGCAGCACCGATACGGCCTCGGCGACGGGCGGGGGGTCCGTCGGAGGAACGCGCAGCGCCCGCAGGTTCAGCACCTGATGTGCGGTTGCCGCGACGGCGAGCGCGGTACCCGCTCGGACGAGGCCGCGCACCACCACGGCGACGGAGCGGGGGGTCCGATGCGCGGTGCGCAGGGGGCAACGGCAGGATCGAGGCATTGCGGCGAGCCTAATGCGTGTCGTGGATCAACGCCGCAGCGAAGCACGGCGGAGATCCATCAGTGGATCGACACGATCCCGCCCGATCGGCCGGCAGCCCCACCGGCCGCACCAGGGCTCGCGGCCACCTGAAAAACCGTCACACCGGAGGACCCCGATGCTCCGTCCCACCGTCTCCCCGGAGCGCGTGCCGTCCGGCGGGCTGCGCATCGGGATCGGAGCGGTGGTGTGGGTGCTGGCGGGCGCGACGGTCCTCACCCAGATCGTCTACCCGCTGATGACCGACACCCTCCGCACCGAGGTGACGGTCGCCTCGGTGCTGATGTTCTGCGCCGCGTCGGTCGCCGACGCGGCGCGCGTATACGGACCACGCGGGGCGGCGATCCTGCTGGTCGTCGCCGGCGGCGGCGGGTTGCTCGTGGAGGCCGTCGGGGTCCGCACGGGCGTACCGTTCGGCACCTACTCCTACACGGGCGACCTCGGGCCGGAGCTGTTCGGCGTCCCCGTCGTCGTGCCGCTCGCGTGGACGATGATGGCCTGGCCCGCGCTGGTCGTCGGTCGCACGCTGGCCCGGCGAGCTCCGGTCGCGCTGGTCGGCGGCGTCGCGCTGGCCGCGTGGGACCTGTTCCTCGACCCGCAGATGGTCGACGCCCGGCACTGGACGTGGATGCATCCGCAGCCGGCGCTTCCGCTCGTGCCCGGCGTCCCGCTGACGAACTACGCGGGATGGCTGCTCGTCGCCGTAGTCATGATCGGCCTGCTGGACCGACTGCTCGCGCCCCACATCCGGCCGTCCGGTCCGGCCGCAGCCCTGTACCTGTGGACCTTCGGCTCGTCGGTGTTCGCCCATCTCGTGTTCTTCGACCGGCCGGGGTCGGCTCTCGTCGGCGGCGTGGTGATGGGTGCGGTCGCGGTCCCGTTCGCGCTGGCGCTCGTCAGTGCTCACCACGAGGTGCCGGACCGGTCCGGTCAATCCGTGTAGCGGGCCCGCACGAGGGAGCCCTCGGTGCGCAACACCCCGGTCGCGACGCCGTGCTCCACGACGGCGTCCAACCGTCCCGGGCCCCACTCCTCCGCGCCGACCCGGTGGCCGAGTTCGGCGCGCTCGAGCGGGCCACCGGCCAGCGCCTGCAGGACGGCGCCGAGGTGCGCCTCCCGCTGCGGGTCGTCGACGAGGGTCGGTGCGGTGTAGCGCCGCCGCGGTGGTGGCTGCCTGGTGGCGTCGCCGTCCCCTTTCCCCCAGGCCGCGCGCCGCCCTGTCGTCGGCGGCTGCCCCGACGACTCCGCGGTCGGCTCGTCCGCCGGCGCGGCCGACAGCGGCGTCGCCACGTCCTCCAGCGACCGTTTCGCCGCCTCGACGCCCAGCACGAGCTCCGCGACCCCACCGAGGATCATGACCGCCGCGCCCAGGTAGTAGCCCATGGCGACGTTCCCGGGGTCGCCGGTCTCGACCAGCGCCCCGAACAGGACCGGTCCGATGATGCCGCCCAGGCCCGTGCCGACCGCGTAGAACAGCGCGATGCACATCGCGCGGATCTCCATCGGGAAGATCTCCGACACGGTCAGGTATGCAGCGCTCGCCCCGGCAGAGGCCAGGAAGAAGATCGCCGCCCACGCGGCAGCCAGGGTCCAGGCCGTCAGCGCGCCCGCGGAGAACAGCCAGGCGGTGACGACCAGCAGCACGCCCGAGCCGACGTAGCTGATGGTGATCATGGGGCGGCGGCCGACGCTGTCGAACAGGCGGCCGAGCAGCAGCGGCCCGACCAGGCTGCCGAGCGCAAGCGGGATCAGGTACAGCCCGGACAGGGCGCTGGGCACGCCGAAGAACGTGCCGAGCACCAGCGCGAAGGTGAAGTAGACCGCGTTGTAGAGGAACGCCTGCCCGACGAACAGGGCCAGCCCCAGCACCGTGCGCTTCGGATAGGTGCGCAGCACCGTCCTGGCGACCTCGCCGAATCCCGTCGCCGTGCGTTGGCGAACTGTCAGGGTGTCTCGCTCCGGGTCGATGGGCTCCAGCCGGTGGCCCTCCGCCGCGATGCGCCGTTCAATCGCCCCGACGAGCTCTTCGGCCTCGTCGTTGCGACCGTGGGTGTAGAGCCAGCGCGGGCTCTCGGGGACGTGCCGGCGGACCAGCAGGATCCCCAGCCCCAGCACCGCACCGAGCCCGAACGCCACCCGCCAGCCGACGTTCGGCGCGAACAGCTCCGGGTCGAGCAGCACCAGCGTGAGCGCCGCGCCGACGGCCGCGCCCGCCCAGTACGAGCCGTTGACCGCGAGCGAGACGGTGGCGCGCACCCGCGCCGGCACCAGCTCGTCGATCGCCGAGTTGATCGCGGCGTACTCCCCGCCGATGCCGGCCCCGGTCAGGAACCGCATGAGCAGGAAGAACCAGGCGTCGAAGGAGAAGGCGGTGGCGACGGTCGCGGCCAGGTACAGCCCGAGGGTGAGCAGGAAGAGCTTCTTGCGCCCGAGGCGGTCGGTCAGGTAGCCGAACAGCAGCGCGCCGAGCACGGCGCCCGCGACGTAGGCGGACGCGGCGGCGCCGACCTCGGTCTCGGTGAGCGCGAGGCCGCTGTCGGGCTCGGTGAGCCGCTCGGCCAGCGCCCCGACGATGGTGACCTCGAGGCCGTCGAGGATCCAGACGGTGCCGAGGCCGGCCAGCACCAGCCAGTGCCAGCGCGACCACGGCAGCCGGTCCATCCGCGCCGGCACGGCGGTCTCGACGGTGCCGGCCCCCGTGGCACTCGTCACGCGCAGATTCTGCCCCGTGCCGGCGCGACGGAAACGGTCGTCAGGAAGCGCCCTCGGCGTCGGCGGGCTCGGTCCGGCCGGCGGACGCTTCGGGGTCCGTCGCGGCGTCCGGGCGCTGCCCGGGTGGCGCGGTCATCGAGGGCTCGGCGTCCTGGTCGCCCTCGGCGTAGGCGGGGTCGGTGTCGGGCGAGGTGACGGGGTCGGTGTCGGCCATGTCACGGGCGTACCCCTTCGGGTCCGTTTCACCGGGGCACGGGAGACGATTCCACCGGCACCGCCGGGGTAATGCCACTGCCCGTGACAGGCCAGGACACCACCACCACCACCGAGTCCACCTCGCTGACCCGCGCGGTCGGCGGCCCTCTGCTGCTGTTCGTCCTCGGCGATGTGCTCGGCGCCGGAATCTACACGCTGGTCGGCGAGGTCGCGGGCCGAGCGGGCAACGCGCTCTGGCTGGCGCTCGCGGTGGCGCTGGGTCTGGCGCTGGCTGGCGCTCGCGGTGGCGCTGGGTCTGGCGCTGCTCACCGCGGCGTCGTACGTCGAGCTGGTCACGCGCTTCCCGCGCGCCGGCGGGGCGGCCCTGCTCGCGCACCGGGCGTACCGCAGCGACCTGGTGTCGTTCCTGGTCGGCTGGTGCGGCATCGCCGCGGGCGTCACGAGCGTCGCCGGGCTCGCGGTGGCGAACCTGGCGGAGGAGACGGTGAACCGCGACGGAACTTCCCGCGGGCTCTGATCGGCGGGGTCCTGCTGGCCGGCGTGCTGTACGTGGCGGTCGGGCTGGTCGTGAGCCTGATGGTGCCGCTGGAGACGCTGGTGGGGTCGACGGGGCCGCTGCTCGAGGTGGTCCGGGTCGCCGACATCGGCGTGCCTCTGGGCGTGTTCTCCCTCATCGCGCTCGTGGCCGTCGCCAACGGCGCCCTGCTCACCGGGATCTACGCCAGCCGGCTGACCTACGGCATGGCGAGGGACGGGCTGCTGCCCTCGGTGTTCGCGCGGGTCCTGCCGGGCCGCCGGACGCCGTGGGTCGCGATCGTCGCCACCATCGCCCTCTCGATGGTGCTGGCCACCACCGGCGGACTCGCCGTGTTGGC
>JAQSWF010000092.1 GCA_029266775.1 Pseudonocardia sp. | reverse complement strand
GCTACCAGGCCGGTCGCGCCGCCGCCCTCGCCGATCTCGACACCGCCCGCGCCGCGCTCGAGCGGCTGTACGGACGGCTCGCCGACGTCATCGACATCAACGACCAGGAGGCGGTGCGGCGGACATCGTTCCCCCCGCTGACCACCGGAGGGAACGGCCGGCCGGTGGTGTTCGGACACACCTATCTGGTCCGGGAAGCCGGCGACGGCGTGGCCTGACCATCACCTCGCGCGGGCACCGTCGTCCACCTGATCGAGCGGCGGTGCGGATATCCGCACCGCCGCTCGATCCCCCCGGACGGGCCGGTGCTCCCCAGGACCGGCCCGACGTGTACCGACGAGCGGTCAGCCGCCGGGTCGTCGTCCTGATCTCCCGCGGATGCTGCCGACCAGCAGCGCCAGCCCGATCACCGCCGCGCCGCCGGCGAGCAGCCAGCGCGGGTCGAGCCCGATGCCCCCGGGCAGCTCCCCGGTGAACGCGAACACCGCCATCGCCAGCGTGGCGAGCCCGACGATCAGCGTCAGGGGGTCGGGGCCGCGACGGCGCGCGGGTGGCCCGATCCCGGTGCTCACGATCTCGGTGGGGCGCTCTTCCTCGCGAGTCTCGTCCACGGCCTGCTCCCGGTCGGAGTGGTTCTGGTCGGTCTGGTTCTGGTCAGTCACGGTGCACCGCCACTGAACCCATGCCGGCGTGGACGTCCAGCACCAGCGGCCGGCCGGACCGGACCCCGTCTTCGCCCAGGTCGTCCACGGTCAGCCGCGCGTCCGGGCCACCCACTTCCCGGTCGTCGAACTCGACCGAGCCGAGACCGGCAGTGCCGGTGAACCGCACGTCGGCGTTCTCGGGCACCTGGATGTCCACGCTGCCCATGCCGGCCTCGATCCGGGTCGCGACCGGGGTGACGCGCTCGTTGGGCGGCACGCTCAGGTCGAGGTCGCGCAGGTCCATCTCGACAGCACCGACCGCGTGCTCGTAGCGCGGCGCCAGCGCCGCGGCGCTGACCGGCGCCACCCGCAGCTCGCCGGTCGAGGCGTCGTCGATCCGATCCAGCGGCGCGGCGAGCGCCCCCCAGGTCAGCGCCCCGACGAGCAGTGCCACCGGGATGAGACCACGGCCCGAGCGGGTGAACGCCCCGACCACCAAGCCGGCACCGAGCACCGCGAGCAGCACGCCGAACAGCACGGGCAGGTCGGTCACGCCGCCGGCTGCGAGCAGCACCAGCGCGGTCACCCCTCCGGCGAGCAGCGCGACGGCCAGGGTCACGGGCGTGACCTTCGACCGCCGGCGGGGCGGCGGAGCGGGTGCCGGGCCCGGCTCGGGCAGGTCCCAGGCGAACGGCGCCGCGCCGAGCGGGTCCCACGCGGGAGGGGTGGTCCGCTCGCCGACCACCGCTGCGCCGGCTTCGGTGACGGGCGGGAGCCCGTCGGCGGCGGTGGTGGGCGCGCCCGCTGCCGCGAGGCCACGCCGTCCCCGGCTGCGGTGCAGGAGGAACAGCAGGGCCGCGACGGCCGCGAGCGGCAGCAGGATGCCGCCCGGTCCGGTGCCGATCAGGCTCAGCGCGGCCGCGACGCCGAGCGCGACGAGCACCCACGTCCGGGGCCGCTTGCGGTCGGCCAGGCCGCCGCCGGCAGGTTCGCCGGGGAGCAGGCCCCAGCCGAGGATGTAGAGGGGCACACCGACGCCGGTGATCGCGGCGGCGACGAAGGCCACGCGCACCAGCACCGGATCGAGGTCGTAGCGGCGGGCGACCGCAGCGGCGACGCCGGCGATCTTGCGGCCCTCCTGCGGCCGGGTGGGACGCGTGTCCCACATTTCCCGCACCGTGGCCTGCACGTCGGAACCGTTCATGGCGTCCAGCGTGGAGGCACGGCGGTCCAGCGACATCGGGGAGGTCCCTGAGAAATCGCGTGCGCGACCCCGATGTCGCAGGCTCGGGGGCGTGTGACCATGTGGTGGTGTCCAGTAACCCCAGTGATGGACCTCCGCCTCGCTCCGCTGCGGCGTTGATCCATCAGACACGCGCTGGTCCTGTGCCCGCCCCGGCCGCCGCCGCACCGATCGCCTTGCGCCGCAGGCGGTCCGGCCGGGTGCTGGCGGGCGTCGCGGGCGGGGTGGCCGACCACCTCGGCGCGGACGTGCTGTGGGTGCGTGCCGCGTTCGTCGCGCTGACGGCCGTGACCGGCGCCGGAGTGGTCGCCTACGGGCTGTTGTGGATCTTCATGCCGCAGGAGGACGCCTCGGTCGTGCGCGACGTGCCGCGGCGCGAGCGCCAGCAGGCACTCGGGCTGGTCGTGCTCGGCCTCGGTGTGGGCCTGGCGGCATCGGCGTTGGGCAACTCGGCGCTCGGCTGGATCGTCGGGCCGCTCGGGGTGGCCGTCGCGGGAGCTGCCGTCGTGTGGCGGGAGGCCGACGAGGCGCAGCGCCGTCGGTGGACGGCGGGCGCCCGACCCAGCGGCGGCTGGCGGGCCGCGCTCGTGCGGGTGGTGGCCGGTGCGCTCTTCGTGGCCAGTGGCATCGCGGTGTTCCTGCTGGGCAACCTCGACCTCGGCCAGGTCCAGTTCGGGTTGCTCGCGGTGCTCGCCACCCTGGTCGGCGTCGTCGTGCTGACCGTGCCCTGGTGGGTGCGGCTCGTCAGGGACCTGGGCGAGGAGCGTCGCCAGCGCATCCGGGAGGCCGAGCGCGCCGAGATCGCCGCCCACCTGCACGACTCCGTGCTGCAGACGCTCGCGTTGATCCAGCGACAGTCGGCCTCGCCCCGCGAGGTGGCGCGCCTGGCGCGCGGGCAGGAGCGCGAGCTGCGGAACTGGCTCTACGGCCCCGGCGGCTACCGCCGCGCCGGCGACACCGACGATCCTGCGCGGCAGGAGGGCCTCGCAGATGCGCTGGCCGTCGCCGCAGGCGAGGTCGAAGACACCTACGCGCTCACTGTGCGCCCGGTGGTCGTCGGCGGGGACCGCTCGCTGGACGACGCCCTGCGCGCCCTGGTCCTCGCCGCCCGCGAGGCGATGGTGAACGCGGCCAAGCATGCCGGTGTCGACGAGGTGAGCGTCTACGCCGAGGTCGAGCCGGACGAGATCAACGTGTTCGTGCGCGACCGCGGCGCCGGCTTCGACCCGGACTCCGTTCCCGACGACCGGCACGGTCTCGCCGACTCCGTCCGCGGTCGGATGACGCGGCACGGCGGCACCGTCGAGCTCCGCACGGCCGCCGGTCAGGGCACCGAGGTGCATCTGCACATGCCGACGCCGACCGGTGGCGTGCCTGTCGGCGTCCTCGATCCCCCACCACGTGAGCAGGAGCCGGCATGACCACCCCCACCCCGGCACCTACCACGGTCTTCCTGGTCGACGACCACGCCCTGTTCCGGTCGGGGGTGCGAGCCGAGCTGGACCGCAGCGTCCCGGACGTCCGGGTCGTCGGCGAGGCCGGCTCCGTCGCCGAGGCAGTGGCCGGGATCGCGCACCTGCGCCCCGACGTCGTCCTGCTCGACGTGCACATGCCGGACGGCGGGGGCGCGGAGGTCCTGCGTCGGGTGCGGCCCGCGCAGCCCGATGTCGTGTTCCTCGCCCTCAGCGTGTCCGACGCGGCGGAAGACGTCATCGCGGTGATCCGCGCAGGCGCCCGCGGCTACGTCACCAAGACGATCTCAGGGCGCGAGCTCGCCGCAGCGGTGCGCCGCGTCCGGGCCGGTGACGCGGTGTTCTCCCCGCGACTGGCCGGGTTCGTGCTCGACGCCTTCTCCGACCGCCCCGGAGCAGCGCCGCCCGGTGACCCCGAGCTGGACCGGCTCACCCGTCGCGAGCGCGACGTCCTGCGGCTCCTGGCCAGGGGATACGCCTATAAGGAGATCGCTGGGGAGCTGTTCATCTCGGTGAAGACGGTGGAGACGCACGTGTCCAGCGTGCTGCGCAAGACGCAGCTGTCGAACCGCTATGAGCTCTCGCGCTGGGCGTCGGACCGTCGGCTGGTCTGACAAGACCGCTCAGCCACCGCTGCGGAACCGCTCCCGGGTACCGTCGAGTGCCTTCTTGGCGGCGAGCCCGCCGCCCGCCGCCAGCGCCGCGCCGAGCACGTCCACCGGCACCGAGCCGCCCATGGTGAGAAGCAGCCCCAGCGCCGCGACGGCGGTGGTGCCGGCCGCGACCGCGCGGCGCTCCTTGACGTACAGCGCCGTGCCCTCCCCGGCCAACCCCCGCTTGCGGGCGGCCGAGTTCAGCATGGCCAGGTAGCCGGCGTTGCCCAGCGCGACCAGCAGTCCCACCAGGGCGATCAGCGCCGCGACGATCCCGACAACCGCTCCCATGGCATCCAGAGTGCCACGTCGCGCGCCGTGCTGATGTGAAGCGGCGCGAGGTGGGCGTCAAGGTCTCACCTCCACTTGAGCGAAAGCGGCGTTGGCAAGGTCTAACTTTGCGAAAGCCGCTTTCGCTCGGGATCCTCGACCCCCAGCGAGCTCAGCGGCCCCCGAGGCGTCCGCGGCCCAGCCGCAGCAACAACATCCCGAGCTCGCGGCCCTCGGCGCCCAGCTCCCGGAACTGCGCGAGCACTGCCATCTCGCGGTTGTAGACGATGCGGGGGCCGCCTGCGGCCATGCGGGCGGCCCCGATCTGTCGGGAGACCTCGGTGCGCCGTTTGATGAGCCGCAGGATCTCCGCGTCGAGATGGTCGATCTCCTGACGCAGCGCGTCGATCTCCTCGGCGGTCGGAACCGGAACGCTCTCGTCGCTGGTCACGCTTTCGCCGGTCACAGTCACTGTCTCCTCCTGGTGTCCGGAGTCCTCCCTGCCCGGACACGACGACGCCCCGGGTCCGACGGACTCCGGGGCGTCGTGGGGCTTGATGCTCAGGCGGCCACGGGAACCGGTGTCCGGTACCCGTAGAAAAATCGCCGACGCTGAGCCATGCGCGGCAGTGTGCCACATGCAGGGACCGTCAGGGAACGGGCGTACCGTTCCGACACGAGATGAGCGAGCTTGCGAGCGAATCCACGTCACAGCCGCGTCCTGCGCGCGAAGCGCCGCGCGAGCGCAGCGAGGGCGTGCGATGAGCGCGCTCCACGACCTGCCCTCTGCGACCTCGGGCTCAGCCGGCACGACGCAGCCCCGCACCGCCCGCGGCGCGGCGTTGCTGGAGGGGTTGAACCCGCGCCAGGTCGAGGCCGTGGTGCACGCCGGCTCGCCGCTGCTGATCGTGGCAGGCGCCGGCTCGGGGAAGACGCGCGTCCTCACCCACCGCATCGGCTGGCTGCTCGCCGAACGGCACGTGCACCCCGGCGAGATCATGGCCATCACGTTCACGAACAAGGCCGCCGCCGAGATGAAGGAGCGGGTGGACGCGCTGGTGGGCCGCCGCTCCGCCGCGATGTGGGTGTCGACGTTCCACTCGATGTGCGTGCGGATCCTGCGCCGCGAGGCCAAGCACCTCGGTATGCGCAGCCAGTTCTCCGTCTACGACGCCGACGACACGCGGCGTCTCGTCGGGCTCGTGGCCCGGGACCTGGAGCTGGACCCCAAGAAGTTCGCCGCCCGGGGCCTGGCCGCGCAGATCTCAAACCTCAAGAACGAGCTGCTTGGACCGGACGACGCGGCGGAGCGCGCGACGAACGAGTTCGAGCGGAAGGTCGCGGAGGTCTTCGCGATCTACCAGGCGCGGCTGCGGTCGGCCAACGCGTTCGACTTCGACGACCTGATCATGGAGACGGTCGCGCTGCTGCAGCGGCTGCCGGCTGTCGCCGAGTACTACCGCAGGCGGTTCCGCCACGTGCTCGTCGACGAGTACCAGGACACGAACCACGCGCAGTACGTGCTCATCCGCGAGTTGGTGGCGCCCGCGCACGTCGGCCTACCGGGCGGAGCGCAGGCGGAGCCCGCATCGACGGAGCCGGGCGAACTGTGCGTCGTCGGCGACGCGGACCAGTCCATCTACGCCTTCCGCGGCGCGAGCATTCGCAACATTGTGGAGTTCGAGCGGGACTTCCCGAACGCGCACACCGTGCTGCTCGAACAGAACTACCGCTCCACCCAGACGATCCTGTCGGCCGCGAACGCCGTCATCGCCCGGAACCCGGACCGCCGCGACAAGCGGCTGTGGACGGCCGCGGGCGACGGGCCCAAGGTCATCGGCTACGTCGCGGACAACGAGCACGACGAAGCTGCCTTCGTCGCCGCGGAGATAGACCGGCTGGTGGACGGCGGTGGCACCCGCAACTGCGACGTCGCGGTGTTCTACCGGACGAACGCGCAGTCGCGGGTGTTCGAAGACGTATTCCTGCGGGTCGGGCTGCCGTACCGCGTGGTCGGCGGCGTGCGGTTCTACGAGCGTCGGGAGATCCGGGATGCGCTGGCCTACCTGCGCGTGCTGTCGAACCCGGACGACACGGTGAGCCTTCGGCGGATCCTGAACGTGCCCAAGCGCGGCATCGGCGAGCGGGCCGAGGAGATCGTCGCGCAGTACGCGGACCGGGAGCGGATCCCGTTCGCCGCGGCGTTGCGGGTCGCGGCCGAGCACCCGGAGCGGATGGGGGCGCTGGCCACGCGGTCGCAACGGTGCATCGCCGGCTTCGTGCGGCTGCTCGACGACCTGCGCGAGCTCGTCGAGCAGGGGGAGGGCACTGCGGAGCTGCTCGAGGCCGTCTACGCCCGCACGGGCTACACCGCCGAGCTCGAGGCCAGCGACGACCCACAGGACGCCTCCCGGCTGGAGAACCTCGCCGAGCTGGTCACGGTCGCGCGCGAGTTCGCCGGCGACGCCGCTGTCGCGGACCTCGCCGTCGAGGAAGCGGTCGACGCCGCCGGCCTGGATCCGGTCGACGTCGATGCCGGCGCGGCCGGGGAGCCCGAGCCGGGGTCGCTCGCCGCGTTCCTCGAACGGGTGGCGCTGGTCGCGGACGCCGACTCCATCCCGGACAGCGACGAGGGCATGGTCACCCTGATGACCCTGCACACCGCGAAGGGGCTGGAGTTCCCGGTGGTGTTCCTCAGCGGCCTGGAAGACGGCATGTTCCCGCACATGCGCACGCTGGCCGACCCGGCGGAGCTGGCCGAGGAGCGTCGGCTGGCCTACGTCGGCATCACCCGCGCCCGCGAGCGGCTCTACCTCTCCCGCGCGCTGATGCGGTCGTCGTTCGGCCAGCCCAGCGCGAACCCGGCGTCGCGGTTCCTGGACGAGGTGCCGGACGCATTGGTCGAGTGGAAGCGCTCCGCGCCGGACCGGTCGGCGCCCGTTGGCCGGTTCGGGTTCGGCCGGCGGGGCGGCAGCGTCGATGCTCCGGGCAAGGACCGCGGGACGTGGAAGGTTCCGGAGCGCACGCTCACCCCGTCGCTGCACCTGGAGGTGGGCGACCGGGTGAACCACGACAAGTACGGCCTGGGCACCGTGACCGCCAGCGACGGGGTCGGGCCGCGGGCGACGGTGACGATCGACTTCGGCAGCGCGGGGACGGTGCGGCTGATGCTGATCGGCGGGGTCCCGCTGACGAAGCTCTGAGGCGTGGCGCGCGCCGCACAGCTCCGTGCGCCACGCGGCGCGGTCTCAGAAGCGGATCCCGTGCGCCGCGAGCCAGCGGATGGGATTGAGCTTCGTCCCGTCCGGCGCCCACACCTCCAGGTGCAGGTGCGGCCCGGTGGAGAAGCCGCGGTTGCCGATGTCGGCGATCCGCTCGCCCGCGCGCACCTGCTGCCCGATGCCCACGTACGTCCGGTTCACGTGGCCGTAGACCGTCTTCTCGCCGTCCGCGTGGCGCACCACCACCCACATGCCGAACCCCGACGCCGGACCCGACTCCTCCACCACCCCGTCGGTCAGGGCGTAGATCGGCGTGCCGATCGCGTTCGCGATGTCGACGCCGTCGTGGGTCACCCCCCACCGAGCGCCGAACCCCGACGTCAGGCGGCCGAGTGTGGGTCGGACGAACGCCCGGTTGCCCAGCACGGTCGCCTCCGGGGCGCCGTGGGCGAGCGCGGCGCGCAGCACCGCGGTGCGCCGGGCCAGCTGTTCGCCGATGTCGGCGGCCTTGGTGAGGTTGCGCACGTCGACCTCGGTACGCGGGTCCAGCGCCGCCGCGCCCGGGCCGTCCGCCAGCGGCCCGAGGCGCAACGAGTTGGGCGGCTGCTGGTCCCCGCCGACGGCGTCCACGACGGCGGCGGCCGGGAGTG
The DNA here is from genome assembly GCA_029266775.1 of Pseudonocardia sp. Classification (GTDB taxonomy): domain Bacteria; phylum Actinomycetota; class Actinomycetes; order Mycobacteriales; family Pseudonocardiaceae; genus Pseudonocardia. Next base: position 2,809 of record JAQSWF010000092.1, on the reverse strand, counting down.
CGGGTCGGGCGTCCGCCACGGGCAGCAGCGCCGCCACCGGGAGGTCCGCACCCGGGGCGCCGTACACGGCCGTCACGAGCGTCTGCCCGCCGGCGACCACCGCGCCCGCCGCCGCGGCGGCGAGGGTCCCGCGCCCGCGCAGCGACGAGGCGGGCGGCGCTGGCAGCCGGTGCACCGCGGGTTGCTGCGCTGCGCGCGGCGGCTCGTGCGCTGCGCGCGGGAGAGCACCCGGTCGTGCGTCGCTCGGGGAGCGGTGACGCGCCAAGACCTGCCCTTCTCGCTCGTCGCCGCGGCGGGGACGCGGGTCGGGGGAACCCATGACGCCTTTCGGGGCAGGCGCCGTCGTCTCCGGTCACGTCTCACGACTCGGACGGGCGGACCGTAGCGTGTTCGAAGATCGCCGATCAACCCAGGGGGCGAGAACTGGCGTGGGAAGCTGAAGGCAACAGGGGTGACAACCATCACCGGACCAGGTCAGAGCGGGTACGCGCGGCGTCGCTAGGGTCGGGGCCGAGTTGTTCAGCGCGCTCCTACAGCAGGGGCGCCGCGACGTCGCAGTGCATCGCTGCCGCGAGGAGACCGAGTGGACCTCTACGAGTACCAGGCGAAGGAGCTCTTCGCCGCGCACGGCGTTCCGGTGCTGCCGGGCCGGACGGTCGAGACCGCTGGGGAAGCCGCCGCCGCGGCCGCCGAGCTGGGCGACACCGTCGTGATCAAGGCACAGGTCAAGACCGGCGGGCGCGGCAAGGCAGGCGGCGTCAAGCTCGCCGCGACGCCGGACGAGGCGCGGGAGAAGGCCGCGGCGATCCTCGGGATGGACATCAAGGGCCACACCGTGCACCAGGTGCTGGTCACCGAGGCCAGCGACATCGCCGAGGAGTACTACCTGTCGTTCCTGCTCGACCGCAGCAACCGCACGTTCCTCGCGATGTGCTCGGCAGAGGGTGGGATGGAGATCGAGCAGCTGGCGGTGGAGCGGCCGGACGCGCTGGCCCGCGTTCCCGTCGACGCGATCGCCGGGGTGGACCGGGCCAAGGCCGACGCGATCGTCGCCACCGCGCGGATCCCGGCCGCGGTCGCCGATCAGACCGCCGAGGTCGTCGTCACGCTCTGGGAGACCTTCGTCGCCGAAGACGCCACCCTGGTCGAGGTGAACCCGCTGGTCCGCGACCCGCAGGACCGGATCGTCGCGCTGGACGGCAAGGTCACCCTCGACGGCAACGCCGACTTCCGCCACCCGGGTCACGCCGATCTGGTCGACGAGCGCACCGAGAACCCGCTCGAGGCCAAGGCGAAGGCGAAGGGCCTGAACTACGTCAAGCTCGAGGGCGGCCAGGTCGGGATCATCGGCAACGGCGCGGGCCTGGTCATGTCGACGCTGGACGTCGTCGCGTACGCCGGGGAGCGCCACGGCGGGGTCAAGCCGGCGAACTTCCTCGACATCGGTGGGGGCGCGTCGGCGCGGGTCATGGCGGACGGGCTGGATGTCGTCCTCGGCGACGACGACGTGCGCGCCGTGTTCGTCAACGTCTTCGGCGGGATCACCGCGTGCGACGCCGTCGCGAACGGCATCGTCGAGGCCTTGGCGATCCTGGGGGACTCGGCGACCAAGCCGCTGGTGGTGCGGCTGGACGGCAACAACGTCGCCCTTGGCAGGCGGATCCTCGACGAGGCGAACCACCCGCTGGTCACGCAGGTGGCGACCATGGACGACGCGGCGGACAAGGCGGCGGAACTGGCGGCGGGAGCCTGATCATGGCGATCTTCCTGAACGAGCACAGCAAGGTCATCGTCCAGGGCCTCACGGGCGCAGAGGGCACCAAGCACGCCACGAAGATGCTGGCGGCGGGCACGGACATCGTCGGTGGGGTCAACTCCCGCAAGGCCGGCACGAGCGTGTCGATCGGCGGGCGCGACCTTCCGGTTTTCGGCACCGTCGAGGAGGCCATGAAGGAGACCGGCGCGGACGTCAGCGTCGTGTTCGTTCCGCCCGCGTTCGCGAAGGGCGCGGTGGTCGAGGCGATCGACGCAGCCATCGGACTGGCCGTGATCATCACCGAGGGCATTCCCGTGCACGACTCGGCGTGGTTCTGGGCGCACGCCTGCGCCACCGGCAACCGCACCCGGATCATCGGCCCCAACTGCCCGGGCATCATCAGCCCCGGAAAGTCGAACGCGGGAATCATCCCGGCTGACATCACCGGCCCCGGGAACATCGGCCTGGTGTCCAAGTCGGGCACGCTGACCTACCAGATGATGTACGAGCTGCGCGAGATTGGCTTCTCGACCGCGATCGGCATCGGCGGTGACCCCGTGATCGGCACCACCCACATCGACGCGCTGGCGGCGTTCCAGGAGGACCCGGACACCGCCGCCGTCGTCATGATCGGCGAGATCGGTGGGGACGCCGAGGAGCGGGCGGCGGAGTTCGTCACGGCGAACGTCACCAAGCCCGTCGTCGGCTACGTCGCCGGCTTCACCGCGCCCGAGGGCAAGACGATGGGCCACGCCGGCGCCATCGTGTCCGGCTCCGCCGGCACCGCGCAGGCGAAGAAGGAGGCCCTCGAGGCGGCCGGCGTGCGGGTCGGGAAGACCCCGAGCGAGACCGCGGCGCTGATGCGCGAGGTCATCGCGCGGCAATAGCGCAGGTCAGGCGCTGACCTTCACCCGCCCGAGTCGGGCGGAGGGGGACCCGCGGGAGCCCGCGGGGCGTTGTCGTACCGTCGTGCCCGTTCGCGACGACCCTGCGGCAGCCGGCCCCGACCGGCCCGCCGCGGAGAGGGAGAGCGATGAGCCAGACGTCCGACGA
>JAQSWF010000091.1 GCA_029266775.1 Pseudonocardia sp. | reverse complement strand
GGTCTCGAACGGGCTGATCCCGAAGATGCCCATCTCCAGGTAGGTGGAGAAGAACGCGGCCTCGACGTCGTCGCGGGAGAACCCCCAGGTGGTCTGGGTCAAGTCGTTGGTGCCGAAGGAGAAGAACTCCGCCACCTCCGCGATTTGTCCCGCGGTCATCGCCGCCCGCGGCAGCTCGATCATCGTGCCGAGCGGCGGGTTCACCGGCACGCCGGTCTGCGCGGCGACCTGGGCGAGGACCTTGCGGGCGTCGGTCTCGATGATCTCCAACTCCTGCACCGACCCCACCAGCGGGATCATGATCTCCGGTCGGGGGTCCTTGCCCATCCTGATCAGCTGGGCGGTGGCCTCGGCGATGGCGCGGACCTGCAGGTCGAACAAACCCGGCACCACAAGACCGAGGCGGACTCCGCGCAGCCCGAGCATGGGGTTCTGTTCATGCAGGGAGTGGACGGCCTGCATGAGCCGCAGGTCGTTCTCGTTCTTCTCCCCGCGGGCTTCGGCCAGCGCGACCCGTACAGAGAGCTCGGTGATGTTCGGCAGGAACTCGTGCAGCGGCGGGTCGAGCAGCCGGACCGTGGTCGGCAGCCCGTCCATCGCAGTGAGGATCTGCAGAAAGTCCCACCGCTGCAGCGGCAGCAGCGCCTCCAGCGCCCGGGACCGCTGCTCGTCGTCCTCGGCCAGGATCAGCCGCTCGACGTGCTGGCGGCGCTCGCCGAGGAACATGTGCTCGGTGCGGCACAACCCGATCCCCTCCGCCCCGAAGCGGCGCGCCCGCTCGGCGTCGTCGACGGTGTCCGCGTTGGCCCGCACCCGCAGCCGACGCACCGCGTCGGCCCGCCCCATGATCCGGTGCACCGCCCGCACCAGCTCGTCTGCCTCAGGCGCATCCGGTTCCAGCGAGCCCTCGAAGTACTCCACCACCGGCGAGGCGACCACCGGCACCTCCCCGGCGTACACCAGCCCGGAGGAACCGTCCACGGAGATCACGTCACCCTCGTGGACCGTGACGCCGCCCGGCGCGGTCAGCCGCCGCCGCTTGGTGTCGACGTCGAGTTCCTCGGCCCCGCACACGCACGTCTTGCCCATCCCCCGGGCGACCACCGCCGCGTGGCTGGTCTTGCCGCCCCGGCTGGTCAGGATTCCCTGGGCGGCGATCATCCCGTTCAGGTCGTCCGGGTTGGTCTCCCGCCGCACCAGGATCACCTTCTCCCCCGACCGGTTCCACTTGACCGCTGTGTAGGAGTCGAACACCGCCTTGCCGACCGCCGCACCCGGCGAGGCCGGGATGCCCCGGCCGAGGATGGTGAGCTTCTCCGAGGTGTCGAACTGCGGGAACATGAGCTGAACGAGCTGGGCTCCCGACACCCGGCGCAGGGCCTCGTCGCCGTTGATCAGGCCCTCGTCGACCAGCTGGGTGGCGATCCGGAACGCCGCCGCGGCCGTGCGCTTGCCGACCCGGGTCTGCAGCATCCACAGCGTGCCGCGCTCGATGGTGAACTCGATGTCGCACAGGTCCCGGTAGTGCCCCTCGAGCCGGGCCATGATCTCCAGCAGCTGGTCGTACGACACCTTGTCGATCTGCTCCAGCTCCGCCAGCGGCACCGTGTTCCGGATCCCGGCCACGACGTCCTCACCCTGGGCGTTCTGCAGGTAATCCCCATACACCCCAGGCGCCCCGGTCGCGGGGTCGCGGGTGAAGCACACGCCGGTCCCCGAATCCGGCCCGGTGTTGCCGAACACCATCGCTACCACGTTCACCGCGGTCCCGAGGTCGTTCGGGATCCGCTCCTGCCGCCGGTAGAGCACCGCACGGTCGGAGTTCCACGACGAGAACACCGCGTTGATCGCCTGCGTCAGCTGCTCCCGCGGATCCTGCGGGAACTCCTCCCCGGTGTGCTCCCGGACGATCTCCTTGTACGCCCCGACCAACTCCTCCAGGTCGGGCGCGCCCAGATCCAGGTCGCCCACCACCCCCTTGCGACCCTTCAGCTCGTCCAGGGCGTGCTCGAACCGCTCCCCCTCGATGTGTTGCACCGTCTTGCCGAACATCTGGATCAACCTGCGGTACGAGTCCCACGCGAACCGCGGGTTGTCCGACTGCGACACCAACCCGTGCACCGACTCGTCGTTCAACCCGACGTTCAGGACCGTCTCCATCATCCCGGGCATCGAGAACGCCGCCCCGGATCGCACCGACACCAGCAGCGGGTCCCCCGGGTCGCCCAACTTCTTCCCCCGGGAGTCCTCCAACGCCGCCAGGTGCTCGGCGATCTGCGCGGTCAGCCCCTCGGGCACCGCCCCCGACGTCAGGTACGCCCGGCATGCCTCGGTCGAGATCGTGAACCCCGGTGGCACCGGCAGGCCCAGCTTCACCATCTCGGCGAGGTTCGCGCCCTTGCCGCCGAGCAGGTCCTTCTGGCCCTTGTCACCCTCGGAGAAGTCAAAGACGTACTTGGTCGTCACGGTCAACTCGCCCCTTCTTCCGCTGCGCGGACCGTGTGCTCGAGCAGGAGGGCCGTCGTGACGGGACCGACGCCGCCGGGAACCGGTGTCAGTGCGGCGACGTGACTCTCGACGCCGGGGTCGACGTCACCCACGAGGCCACCGTCATCGGTGGCGTTCGTCCCCACGTCGATCACCACCGCAGCGGGATCGACATGCTCGTTCCCGATCAGGCCGGGCCGTCCGACGGCGGCGATCAGGATGTCGGCCCGGCTCGTCACCTCGACGAGGTTCGCGGTCCGGGAGTGGCAGACCGTGACGGTGGCGTGGCGGTCGAGCAGCAGGTGCGCGACGGGCTTCCCCACGACCGTCGACCGGCCAACCACCACCGCGGTGCGGCCGGCGAGCGGGATGTCGTAGTGCTCGAGCAGCGCGACAACGGCTTGTGCCGTAGCGGGTGGGAAGGCGTCGATACCGGCGGCGAGACGGCCGAGGCTGGTCGGGTTCGCCCCGTCCACGTCCTTTGCGGGGTCGATGGCCAACGCCGCTCGCGCGAAGCTCACCCCGGTCGGAAGTGGCGTCTGCAGGATGATGCCGTGCACCGACGGGTCGTCGCTCAGTCGGCGCAGGGCAGCTTGGATCTCCTCGCTGTCCGCCGTGTCCGCGAGTTCCATGATGTCGCAGGCAATCCCCACCTTCGACGCCGCACCGGCGATGGACCGGACATACCAGGCGGTGGACTCGTCCGTGGTGGCGACGACGACGGCCAGCCGAGGCGGCCGGCCTGCTGCGGCGAGGGCTGCGGCCGACGCCGACACTTGCGCACGGATGCCTGCAGCGAGCTCTGCTCCGGTCAATCGGACGCCGTAGCCGGCTCGCTCCCCGGCGGTCATCGGGCCAGCTCCGCACGCACCGCCGCGGTCAGCCCGTCCGCGCGCTCGGCGAGACGGTCGACCGAATCCGCGGCGGCGACCAGCTCCGCCCGTGCCGCAGTCCCGGAGATTCCCCCGAGGTTGATCTCGATGTTGACCCGGGCCGTCGTCGCCGCCGCGCGGGCGGCCTCGGCGGCCGCGGCCACGTCGCTGATCACGTTCCGGTTGCCGATGGGCAGCAGGTCCTCGGCCAGGGCGAGGACCCGGGACACCAGATGAACGAGTGCCTCCGGCGGTCGCGCCGCGCCGAGCGTGGCGGCCTCGATCGCGATGGTGCGCTCCGCCGCCAGGCGTTCGTCCCCCTTGGGCAGGCGGTACGCCTCGGTCACGGCCGTGAACGCGGCGACGTCGTCCTCGGCGAGACTGAGCGCCTCACCGCGCAGCTGATCCGCGGTGTCCCGAATCTTGTGTACCAGCTCCGCGTGCTCGGCGTACTTCGGACCATCGGTGTATCGCGCCACCATCGCGACGAGAGCCGCGGCCTGTGCGGCGTGCAGCGCTGCAGATGCCCCGCCTCCGGGTGCGGGCACCCGGTCGGCCAGCGTGTGCAGGAATCCTTCGATCGTGTCGTTGCGCACGAGCGCTCCCTCCCGTGGTACCGAGCCCGGTCTCGGCCGAGGCCGGGCGTGCGGGCGGATCCGAGTGAGCACCGATCAGCGGCGAATCCGCGTCCCCTCCGGGTCGACCAGCGGTTCCTTCGCAACGGTAGCCGGGATACGGCGTCCGAAGTACTCGATCTCCACGGACGAACCCGCTGTGGCACTCCCCGGCAGCCAGGCGTAGGCGATGGGCTTGCCGACGGTGTGGCCGAAGGCGGCGCTGGTGACGTACCCCACCGGGTTGCCGTCGAGGAAGACCGGCTCATGGCCGAGGACGACGCTGTGGCCGTCGTCGACGGTGAGACACGACAACCTCCGGCTGACGTTCTCGGCGCTCAACCCCGCGATCGCGTCACGGCCCACGAACTCGCCCTTGTCCGGCCGCACCGCGAAGCCCAAGCCGGCCTCATACGGGTTGTGCTGGGTGGTCATGTCGTGGCCCCACGCCCGGTAGCCCTTCTCCAGCCGGAGGCTGTTGAAGGCCGCCCGCCCGGCCGCGATGACGCCGTGCTGCTGGCCTGCCGCCCAGAGCACGTCCCACAGGCGCAGGCCCTTGTCGGCACTGGTGTAGATCTCCCAGCCGAGCTCGCCTACATACGACAGCCGCATGGCGACGACCGGAACCCCGCCGATGTGGGCCCGCCGCGCCCGGAAGAACCGCAGGCCCTCGTTCGAGAAGTCGTCCCGGGTCAGCGGCTGCACGACGTCGCGCGCGGCCGGCCCCCACAGGCCGATGCAGCAGGTGCCGCCGGTGATGTCACGCACCTGCACGCTGCCGTCGGCCGGCAGCTGCCGCTGCAGGTAGTCGAGGTCGAGGTGCCCGTTGGCGCCGACCTGGAACTCGTCGGGACCCAGCCGCGCCACGGTCCAGTCGCTGCGGATTCCGCCTGCCTCGTCGAGGGCGAGGGTGTAGGTCACCGCCCCGACCGGCTTGTCCATCTTGCCGGTCGTGAGCCGTTCCAGCAGCGCGAGCGCACCGGGCCCGCTCACCGCGAGGCGGGGCAGCGGGGTCATGTCGTACATCGCGACCGCTTCCCGCGTACGCCACGCCTCGGCCGCAGCGATCGGCGAGTGGAACTGCCCTGCCCACGCCTCGCGCTCCGGAGGAATCCAGGCGCTCGGCAGCTGGGCCACCAGCGGGGCGTTCGCCTCGTACCAGTACGGCCGCTCCCACCCGCCTCCCTCCAGGAACACCGCACCCAGCTGAACCTGGCGCTCGTGGAACGGGCTCACCCGCACATTGCGCGGCGAGAGCCGCGGCTGCAGGGGATGCAGCAAGTCGTAGACCTCGACGAAGTTCTGCGCCGAGGTCTCCTCGACGTACTCGTCGGCGAGCTGGAAGTCCTCGAAGCGGTGCACGTCGCAACCGTGCAGGTCGAACTCGCTGCGGCCGTCGGTCAGCAGCTGGGCGACCGCCTTCGCAACACCGGCCGAGTGGGTGACCCAGACCGCCTCGGCGATCCAGAACCCGCGGACGTCCGGCGACTCGCCGATCAGCGGGCCCCCATCCGGGGTGAAGGAGAAGATTCCGTTGAACCCCTCCTCCACCTTCGCCGAGGCCAGCGCCGGCAGCAGCTGCTTGCACCGCTCCCACGCCGGCGCGAAGTCCTCCTCCGTGAACGGGAGCATCGACGGCATCGAGGTGGCGGTGACCTCACGGCCGTCGACGTCGCTCAAGCGCGCCGGCATCGGCCGGTGCCCGTAGCTGCCGATGCCGACGCGATCGCCCAGCTGGCGGAAGTACAGGTCGGCCGCCTGGTTGCGCAGGATCGGCAGATCGGCCTCGCGGAGCTCGTCGACCCGGCCGACGAGCTCGCCGACCTGCCCGGTCTTCGCGTACTGGTGAGCCAACGGCAGCAGCGGGATCTCCATGCCGACCAGGCCGCCCACGGCACGTCCCCAGAAGCCGGCACAGCAGACGACGATGTCGGCGGGGAGCACCCCGTCCTGCGTCCGGACACCCGTCACCCGGCCGCCCGACTGCTCGATGGCAACCACGCGGGTGGACCCCTGGAATCGCGCTCCCCGGGACTGGGCGCGCCGGGTGAGGGCGACGACCACCCGTGCGGCCTTCGCGAGGCCATCCGTCGGGACGTGCAGGCCCCCGAGGACCTCGTCTCGGTTCAGCAGCGGATGCAGCCGGACGCACTCCTCGGGGTCGATGACCGTCCCCTCGACACCCCACGAGGTGAGCCACCCATGCCGGCGGTGCAGGTCGGCCAGACGTTCCGGCGTGGTTGCGACCTCCAGACCGCCGACCTGGTTGAAGCACCACTGACCGTCGAGGTCGAGGCTCATGAACTTCTCAACGGTGTACCGGGCGAGCTCCGTCATCGTCTTGGACGGGCTGACCTGGAACACCAGGCCGGGCGCGTGGGACGTCGAGCCGCCGGTCGTCGGCAGGGGGCCCTGGTCGACAACGGTCACATGGTCGAAGCCGCGGGCAGTCAGTTCGTCGGCCAGGTTGACTCCGACGATGCCTGCTCCGATGATCACAACGTGTGCTGAAGTGGGCACGAGGTTCTCCTGCTCGTCGACCGGTGGTCAGGGGTGAGTCAGCTGTCGCTGTGCTCGATCGCAGCGTCCAGCAACCATCTCGCCAGGTACTCGGCGAAGGAGGAGCGGACGAGGATGTGGTAGCTGGTCCCGGTGTCGTCGAGGGCGAGCAGCACTACGCTCGCGAGCCCGAGCAGGGTCTGCACCGCGGCACCCCGCCGGAAGAAGCGCGGGTGCAGGTCGATCGCGCACCCGGCGGAGAGCACATCGCGGGCGTGCTCGCCGGCCAGCCGCAGGGCGGTGCGCTGGCCCGAGACGTCGACCACCGCCCCGCGTCCATGAACCGCATCCCGCAGCCCCGCCTCGAGGTCCTGCGGCGTCCGGGAAAGACTGGTGACCAGCCACTCGTCCGGTCCCAGCCAGATCACCCGCACCGCGTCCGTCTCGACCCAAGTGGACGGCGTCGTGGGCAGGTCGACGCCCAGGTAGCTGACGACGTCCGAGCCGGCAGCACCTGCCGGGTCGAGTCGGAGGTCGATCATTGCGACGAACGACTCGGGCACCACTTGGACGGTCCGGGGCAGCTCAGCCAAGCGATCAGTCAACTGCTGCAGTGGGCCGGACCGAGCCAGCGTCTCAGCCGTCACGACGGGCCCCTTCCGGGTCGACCAGCACGGGTTCCCTGATCTCCACCGGCACCAGGGAACCGCCGACGGGAACGTGCACGACCTGCCCGATGCGGCTGCGGCCGGACTTGACCAGTGCGAGGGCGAAGGTCCGCTGCAGCTCGGCGCTGTGGTAGCTGGACGTGACGTGCCCGAGCATGGGCACCGGCGGCTCGGACAGGTTCGGTCCCTCGACGACCTGCGAGCCTTCAGGCAGAAGCAGGTCGTGATCCTCGGGCAGCAGCGCGACCAGTTGCTTGCGGTCCGGCCGCTGGTTGTCGCCACGGGCGAAGGACCGCTTCCCGATGAAGTCCGGCTTCTTCTTGGACACCACCCATGCCATCCCGAGGTCGTGCGGAGTGACCGTGCCGTCGGTGTCCTGCCCGACGATCGGGTAGGCCTTCTCCGCGCGCAGCACGTGCATGGTCTCGGTCCCGTACGGCGTGATCCCGTGGCGTTCCCCGGCGGCGATCAGCCGGTCCCACACGGCCTGGGCGTGCCACGTGTCGACGTTGACCTCGTAGGCGAGCTCGCCGGAGAAGCTGACGCGGGCGAGCCGCACCGGTACACCGCCGAGCGTCGTGTCACGCCAGGTCATGAACGGGAAGCCGTCGTTCGACACGTCCACGTCGGGGAACACTGCTCCGACGACATCCCGGGAGCGCGGCCCGACGACCGGGAAGGTCGCCCAGTGCTCGGTCACGGACGTGAGATACACACGCAGGTCCGGCCACTCCGTCTGTAGCCACTCCTCCATCCACTCCAGGACAGCGGCCGCGCCTCCCGTGGAGGTGTACGCGAGGAAGTGGTCGTCGGCGAGACGCAGGACGGTGCCGTCGTCGAGGACCATGCCGTCCGCGCCGCACATCACCCCGTACCGGACGGAGCCGACCTTGAGGGTGGCCATCATGTTCGTGTAGAGACGGTTCAGGAATTCCGCGGCGTCGGGGCCCTGGACGTCGATCTTGCCGAGGGTCGAGCCGTCGAGGATGCCGACGCCTCCGCGGGCCGCCGCGCACTCCCGCAGCACGGCGGCCTCCATGTCCTCGCCGGGGAGCGGGTAGTACCGCGGACGCTTCCACTGCCCGACGTCCTCCCACACCGCGCCCCGGGAGAGGTGCCAGGCGTGCACGGCGGTGGTGCGCTCGGGGTCGAACAGCGACCCGCGGTCCCGGCCGGCGAGCGCGGCGAACGCTACGGGCGTGTACGGCGGCCGGAAGGTCGTGGTACCGAGCTCGCCCACTGGCCGGCCAATCAGCTCGGCGGCGATCCCCGACGCGATGACGCCGGAGGTCTTGCCCTGGTCGTGCGCGGTGCCGATCGTCGTGTAGCGCTTGATGTGCTCCACTGTCCGCATACCGGCCCCGACCGCGCGGGCGATGTCCGCGACCGTGGCGTCGCGCTGCAGGTCGACGAACTGGGCCGTTCCGTCGCCGTCCGGATCAGGCACCCGCCACAGCACCAGCGGGGGCGTCTGGCCGGACCCCGTTCCAGCGGCGGGAATCGCCTGCAACCCCCCGTGCCGGATACCGAGTGCGGTGAGTGCCGCCTCGGCGGCCCGACCGCCGTCCGCCAGGCACTCGCCGAGCTCGAGGACTCCGGCGGCGGCGCCGGCGACTGTCGTGTCCTCCCGGTCCTCGCCCGGTACGAACGCACCGAGGCTCTCGTCGTAGCGGAGTCTGCCGCCGGCCTGGCTGAACAGGTGGACCGCCGGGTTCCATCCGCCGCTGACCAGCAGCAGGTCGCAAGCAATGCGGTCCCGCTCGCCGAGGGCGCCGTCGCTGAGGCTGGCCACCGAGGCAGCTGTGACCCGATCGACCCCCTCGGTTCCGCACACAACCTGACCGGTCCGCACCGGGATGTCCCGGCGCGTGCACTCCTCCTTCCAGGCCTCCGGTGCCTCAGCGCGGGCGTCGACGACGGCGTGCACGCGGGCCCCCGCATCGGCGAGGTCGACCGCGGCCGCGTACGCACTGTCGTTCGTGGTGAACACGACGACGTCGCGCCCGGCCAGCACCCCGTAGCGGTGCAGGAAGGTCCGGGCGCCGCCGGCGAGCATGATCCCCGGTCGGTCGTTGTCGGTGAACACAATGGGCCGCTCGTGCGCGCCGGCCGCGATCAGGACGTGCCGGGCGCGGATCCGCCAGACCCGCTGCCGGGACCGGTTGCGCGGCGCAGAAGCGCCGAGGTGGTCGGTACGTCGCTCGAGCGCCAGCACGTAGCCGTCGTGAAAGTGTCCGAACGCCGTGGTGCGCTGCAGGTGCAGGACGTCGGCGAAACCGGCGAGCTCCGCGGTGGCCGCCGCGACCCAGTCGAGCGCCGGCCGGTCGTCGATCCGCTCGTTGCTCCCGAGGAGATAACCGCCCGCCTCGGACTGCTCGTCGACCAGCACGACCCGGGCTCCCGCGCGAGCCGCGGCGAGCGCGACGCTCAGACCGGTGGGGCCGGCACCGACCACGAGCAGGTCGGCGTGAACGTGCCGGGCGTCGTAGCGGGCCGAGTCGGGAACCTCGGCGAGTCGACCCTGCCCCGGGATGCCGTGCGCAACGAGTCCGTCGATCAGCTCGACGGTGGTCGCGAGCAGCATCGGCTCGGGAAACGGCTCCTCGATCTGAACCAGCCCGCTCGGGTCCTCCGCCCAGGCCGCGGCGATCCCCCGTGGGCGCCCCAGCTTGATGCTCGTGCTGGTCTGGTGCACGCCGTGGGCGAGCAGCGCCGACGCGAGCGTGTCACCCGGGTGCCCGATCAGGCGCTGCCCGTTGAAGCTGAATCCGTACGTGACGGTGCGGTCGATCCGGCCGGCCTCGGGAAGGCGCAGCGGGGCCGCGGACGCGGGAGAACCGAGCTCGCTCATGTCGTCTCCGGCTTCGGTTCGTCGAGGCGGTAGATGTGGTGGAAGCGGTAGGTGGCGGTGTCGCGGACAGCGTTGAACCAGCGGCGGCAGCCGAGTGCGTGCACCCACCGCTCCGCGAACGGCCCGCGGGGGTTGTCCCGGAAGAAGAGGTAGTGCGCCCACTCCTCGTCGGACAGCGCGCTCGGATCCGCCGGGTAGGCCACGTGTGCCTGTCCGCCGTAGTGGAACTCGACCTCCTCGCGCGGCCCGCAGTACGGGCACGTGATGAGCTGCATCGACCAGTCCTCCGGCGTCAGTGCGCGACGCCCGCGGCGCCGTGCTCGTCGATCAGTCTTCCCGTGACGAAGCGGTCGAGGCTGTATGCCGCGTTGTACGGGTGCGGCTCGTCGTTCGCAATCATGTGGGCGAGGCACCAGCCGACACCCGGCGTCGCCTTGAAGCCGCCGGTGCCCCATCCGCAGTTCAGGTACAACCCCTCGTACGGCGTCTTCCCGACGATCGGCGACGCGTCGGGACAGACGTCGACGACTCCGGCCCAGATCCGCAGCAGGTGCGCCCGGGCGAACACCGGGAACAGCTCCACCGCCGCGGCCATCTGCCGCTCGATGATGTGGAAGGAGCCGCGCTGGCCATAGCCGTTGTACGAGTCGACGCCCGCGCCCATCACCAGTTCGCCCTTGTGGGCCTGCGACACGTACACGTGCACGTAGTTCGACATCACCACGGTCGGGTGGACCGGCTCGAGGAGCTCGGACACCAGCGCCTGCAGGGGGTGGCTCTGTACCGGCACACGCAGCCCGAGCATGTCGGTCAGCACCGTCGTGTTGCCCGCCGCGCACAGCACTACCCGGCCCGCCGCGATGTCGCCCCGGGTGGTCCGGACCCCCGTGACCCGGTCGCCGTCGGTGCTGAACCCGGTGACCGCACAGTCCTGGATGATGTCGACGCCGGCCTGGTCGGCCCGGCGGGCGTATCCCCAGGCGACGTAGTCGTGCTT
>JAQSWF010000090.1 GCA_029266775.1 Pseudonocardia sp. | reverse complement strand
GCGGGGCGGCCCGCAGCGGAGCGGGAGCGTGACCGGCCCGGTGATCCCGAACGCCGGGCGCCACCGCGCACCGCCGCCCGGCGCGATCGGACCGAGCCGCCGGGCCAGGATCGGCAGCGCCTCGGCCATCTCGGCGCGCGCCAGGCTGGCGCCGAGGCAGTAGTGCAGCCCGGGGCCGAACGTCAGCGGCGCCGGGCGCGACTGGGTGATGTCGAACCCGTACGGGTCCACGAAGAGGGCCGGGTCTGAGTTGCCCGCGGCGAGCAGCATCGTGAGGTGGGTGCCGGCCGGGATCGGTACGCCGTCCACCTCGAGATCCTCGACGGCGATCCGACCGGTCACGGGGGTCGTCGGCGCGACCCGGACGACCTCCTCGACGGCCCCGCCCGCGAGCTCCGGCCGGGCGGCCAGCAGCGCCCACTGGTCGGGATGGCGCAGGAACAGCGCCAGCGCCAGCCCGAGCTGGTGGCGGGTGGTGTCCTGCCCGGCGAAGAGCAACGAGGCGACGATGCTGCGCAGCTCGTCGGGACTGAGCCGGTCACCGTCGGCCTCGGCGGCCAGCAGCGCGGAAAGCAGGTCGTCGGCGGGCGCGGCCCGGCGCGCCGCCAACAGCCGGTCGGTCGCGGCGAACACCGGGGCCAGCGCGGCCTCGATCCGCTCGAGGTTGGCCGCGGCCGTGTAGCTGAACGCCAGCCCGAGGTCGTTGGCCCAGCCTCGCACGGTCTCCTGCAGGTCGGGCGGCACACCCAGCAGCTCGCAGATCACCCGGGCCGGGAAGGGGTCGGCGAACGCCGCCATGAACTCGACGGTGCCACCGCCCCCGGCCGGGAAGCCGTCGACGAGCTCGTGCGCGATCTCGCGCATTCGTGGCCGCAACGCCGTCACCGCCCGGGGCGTGAACGCCCGGCTGACCAGCCGCCGCACCCGCAGGTGGTCGTCGCCCTCCATGGAAAGGATCATCGTGTTCATCCACTCGACCAGCGGGCCCGTCGTGAGCCCCTGTGCGGTGAGGATGCGGTGGCTGCCCTGCACCAGGCGGCGGTCGCCGAGCAGCATGGTGAGCTTGTCGTGGCGCAGCACCGCCAGGCCCATCGGGGTACGGGCACACCAGTGCGCGGCGCGCGCCGCGCGGATCTCCGGGCCGTTCGGGTCCAGCGCGGGATCGGTGATGTCGAGCATGACGAGGTCGTCGGTGGCCACAGGGCTGCCCATGGCCCATGGAGCCGCGGAACCGCCTGACGGATACGTCAGACGTCGTCCGCGGGAGCTACCGACGTCAGCGCCGCCGGATCAGCAACCGGCCCGGCGCCAGGAATCGTCAACCCGGCGTGCGAACACCGCGGGCCTGTTCCTGCGCCATGCTGCGGACGCGGTCGGTGACGAGCCGGCCGAACCGGCCGAACACCAGGTCGAGCACGGCGCCCACCGGCGGCACCTGCGCGAGCCGGACGACCCCCGCCACGCGCGGCACCGAGCGGGTCACCGGGCGCCGGGCACCAGCGGCGTCGACGACGGCCTCCGCGACCCAGCTCGCCGGGAAGCCCGGCGCGGAGGATCGGGGCGGGTCGCCGGGCTGCGGGGACCGGTTGGCCGCCCGGGCGAGGTAGTCGGTCGCGATCGGGCCGGGGTTGATCGAGTGCACCAGGACGCCGGTGCCCCATGTCTCGCGGCGCAACCCCTCGACAAGCCCGTCGACGGCGAACTTGCTCGACGCGTAGGCGGTCATCGGGGGCACGGACGCCCAGGCGGCCACCGACGACAGCATGATCACCGCCCCGTCGCTGCGCCGCAGCATGTCCGGCAGCACCAGGCGCGTCAGGTCGGCGACCGCGACGACGTTCGTGTCGTAGACGCGCTCCACGTCGTCGGCGGTCAGCTCGTGCAGGTAACCGAGCGGCCCCACGCCGGCGTTGTTGACCAGCACGTCGACCCGCCCGAACTGTCGCAGCACCCGGTCGACCAGGTCCACGCGCGCGGCGGCGTCCGTGACGTCGACGACCTCCTGGTGGATCCCGGTGTGCTCGTCCGCCACCTCGCGCAGCGCGGGCTCGTGCCGTGCGACCCCGACGACGGTGTCGCCGAGCCGGGCGAAGTGCAGCGCCGTCTCCCGACCGATACCGGAGGATGCGCCGGTGACGAGGACAACTCGGGAGCCGGGTGGCGGGACAACCATGGTGAGCCGATACCCCGGTGCATGCGGTTGAACCAGGTATGACCCGATCGGTGAGCGACCTCTCGTCCCTGGCGAAAGTTTCAGCCTGCCTGTAAGTTGCCGCGTGTGAACGTCGTGAACGTCGTGAGCGTCGTCGCCCCGGTCGTCGCCGGCCTCGTCTACATCGCCGTCGTCTCGGTGGTGCCCGAGCCGGCCCGCCAGAAGGTCAACGCGGTCGTGCTCGCCGGTGCGGGTGCGGCCTACATCGGCGGCGGCAGCGTCGGGCTCTGGGAGCTGGCGTTCACCACGGTCGTCACGTTCTGCGCGTATCGCGGCCTGACCACCTACGCCTGGCTGGGCGTCGGCTGGCTCCTGCACACTGCGTGGGACGTCGTCCACCACCTCCGCGGGGACCCGATCATCCCCGAGCTCCAGCACTCGTCGTTCGGCTGCGCGATCTGCGACCCCGTCATCGCCGTCTGGATGTTCCTCGGCGCGCCGTCGATCTACCGGTTCCGGAGCGCCGCCGGCCGTTCGTCAGGCGTCCTCAAGTAGCCCCCACTTGACAGCATGCTGTCGTTCCCCTAAGTTGACAGCATACTGTCAAGCGGAAGCCGGGACATCGTCCTGTACGCCACGAACACGATGGCCGACTGGGAGTACGGGTACCTGACGAGCGGCATCACCTGGGCGGACGACGCCGATCCCGGCCGCTACCGGCTGCGCGTGCTCGGCGACGGTTCGACCGAGGTCACGACCAAGGGCCGGCTGCGGGTCCGCACGGACGGCGCGATCGGCGACGTCGACCCCTCCGAGGTCGCGTTGCTGGTACTGCCCGGTGCCGACACGTGGGACGAGGGCCACGACCAGGCGCTGGCGCTCGCCCGGTCGCTCCTGCAGGCCGGCACGCCGGTAGCCGCGATCTGCGGGGCGACGCTCGGGCTGGCGCGAGCGGGCCTGCTCGACGACCGCGCGCATACCAGCAACGCCCCGGAGTTCCTCACCGTCAGCGGCTACGCCGGCGCCGCGCGCTATCGCGAGGAGCGGGCCGTCGACGACCGGGGCGTCATCACCGCCGGTGCCGCGGCGCCGGTCGACTTCGCAGCCGCCATTTTCCGTCGCCTCGAGCTGTTCCCGCCTGCGATCGTCGACGCCTGGTACGGCCTCTACACCACCGGCGAGCGCAAGCACTTCGAGCTGCTGACCGCCGATGCCGGATAGAACGCCGGCCGGCAACGCGCTCACCGAGCTGGTCCTGCCGACGTTCGAGCTCAACGGCGAGTTCCTTGCCGCCGCCGAGGAAATGACCCGGCCGGTCGGGCTCACGCCCGCGTGGTGGCAGGTGCTCGGCGCCACGCTGGCCGAGCCGCTGCCGGTGGCCGAGATCGCGCGGCGGGTCGGGCTCGGCCTGGCCCGCCAGAGCGTGCAGCGCGTCGCCGACATTCTGGTCGAGCGGGGCTGGGCGCACTACACGGACAACCCGGCGCACCGGCGCGCCAAGCTGCTCGAGCCGACCCCGGCCGGTCGCACGGCCGTGGCGAGCTTGGCGCAGACGCAACACGCCTGGGCGGACGCAGTGGGAGCCGCCGTCGGTGAAGACGAGCTCCGACTCGCCCTCACCGTCATGCGGCGGATCATCGACGCCTCGCGCGCCTACCGCGACGACGCGGCCGCGAGTCCTCAGCCGGGCGCCGGGTCCAGCCGGCGCCGGGCGTCGTCCCAGACGGCGGCGGCCAGCTCGGGGTCGCCGACGAGCGGCGACGGCTCGGCCGGCCGGGTTCGGTCGTAGTACCGCCCGCCCACCGCGTCCTGGGTTGTCGCGAGGTGCACCAGGCGGCGGCCGGCCTCCCGCGGCGAGGTGAGGATCGGCCGCGCGAGGATCGTGGCGATCCTGCCGGGCGTGCCCAGATAGCGACCGAAGTCCGAGGCGATGATCCCGGGGTGGAAGTCGACGATCTCGAGCCGCGGGTGACGCCGCGCGTGCTCGCGGTGGAGCAGGAGCGCGGCCAGCTTCGCGCGGGCGTAGCACTGGTGCGGGCTCACACCGTCCGGGGTGTCGAGCTGCCGTTGCACCTTGTCCGCGGAGCTGCGCACCCCGATGCGAGCGGGACGAGGTGGCGACGACACGCGCCCCGGACGCCTCGAGCACGGGCGTGAGCCGGGTGGTGAGGAGGAACGGGGCCAGGGCGTTGATCTGGTAGCAGGCCGTTACCGAGCGTGGACACCACGGCGTCGGTGCCGTGCAGCGCGGCGGCGACCGCGCCCTCGTCGCGGACGACGTCGCCGATCACCGTGCTCAACGCGGGCGCGGATGCGGGCAGCCCGTCTGTACGGCGGACGAAGGCGGTCACGTGGTGACCGGCGCGGAGCGCCTGCGCGACGACCTCGCGCCCGGTCCGCCCGTTGGCTCCCAGGATGAGAAGCCTCATGAGACAAACTGTCTCATAACTCTATCTCTGAGTCAAACTGTCTCGTAGGATCCCTGACGTGGACACCCTCGATCCGCGTGCGGCGAGAAGCCGGGACGCCGTGCTCGTGGCCGCCCGCGCCCTCCTGCAGGAGGAGGGGCCGGCTTCGGTTACCCATCAGCGCGTGGCGCAGCGCGCCTGCGTCGGGCGGGCCACCGTGTACCGCCACTGGCCCCGTCCCGAGAGCCTCCTCCAGGACGCGATAGCCGGGGTCGACCTGCCCTTCTTCGCCGCCTCGGCGCCCGACGACCCGGACGACGGACATGCCCGGGCCGCGTGGCTGCGGCGTGAGCTCCGCCGGCTCGCCGACGAGCTGGCCCTCCCCACCGTCGCCCGCGTCACCGCGGCGCTGCTGCAGGCCGCGCAGTGGGACGCCGACGCTCGGCAGCGGCTCGACCGGTGGCTGGCCGAGATCGACCGACGCCTGCGCGCGGCCGGGATCGGCGAAGGGAGTGCTGCTCTCCTGGTCGGACCGCTGGTCTATCGGGCCGTGTTCCAGGCCGCCCCGGTGGACGACGCGCTCGTCGACCGCCTCGTGTCCGTCGTGCTCATTCCGCCGGATCTACCACGCAGCTAGGGGCGATACGGTGTCGCGCTGCTCGTGCGCCTCGTTGTCGGCGAGCCGCCGGTTGAGATAGCGCTGCTCGGGCAGGCTCGCCGTGAGCTGAGCCGCTCGTCGGTAGTCGTCTGCGGCCGCCTTCCGGCCACCGGCGAGCTCGCGCAGGTGCGCGCGGACGGCGTAGAGGCGGTGGTGGCGGCGCATTGCCCGGTCAACGGCGAGCGGGTCGAGCAGGGCGAGGCCCGTGGCAGGCCCGTGCACCATGGCAGCGGCGACCGCGTGGTTGAGCGTGACCATCGGACCGGGCGCGATCCGATGCAGCATGCCGTACAGCACGGCGATCTGCCGCCAGTCGGTGGCCTCGTACGTCGCCGCCTCGGCGTGCACGGCCGCGATCGCGGCCTGCAGCTGGTAGCGACCCACGTGGCCCCGCGGCAACGTCGACTCCAGCAGAGCGACACCCTCGTCGACGAGCTCATGCCTCCACTGGCTGCGGTCCTGCTCGGCGAGCGGCATCAGGTCGCCGTGCTCGTCAATGCGAGCGGGCAACCGGGCGTAGGTGAGCAGCATCAACGCCAACGCACCCGCCGCCTCGCCGTGGTCGGGCAGCGCGGTGCACCTCTCGCGTGAGCCGGATCGCCTCCTCGGCCAGCTCAACGTCGACCAGCGCCGTACCCGAGGTGCGGGTGTAGCCCTCGGTGAAGACGAGGTGACAGATGTCGAGCACCGCGGCGACCCGTTCGGGCAGGTCCTGCTGCGAGGGCATGACGAACCGTGCAACGGCTTCGCGCAGCTGTGCCCGAGCCCGCGTGAGACGTTGGGTCATCGTGCGCGACGGGACGAGGTAGGCGGCGGCGATCTGCTCCACGGTCAGCCCCGCGACGGCCCGAAGCGACAACGCCACCTGCGACGGCCGGCTCAGCGCGGGATGGCAGCACAGGAGCAGCAGCCGGAGCGTGTCGTCGTCGCCGTCGTGGCCGTCGCCGCCGGCAGGGGCATCATCTGCGGCCGGTGCACGCCCGGCCTGGCCGGGTGCGGGCCGAGTCGGCGCGGAAGCGGTCGATCAACCGCCGTGATGCCACCCGGACCAGCCATGCCCGCGGGTCGGCGGGCACCCCGTCGGCCGGCCACTGCGCCGCCGCCGCTTCCGCGGCGTCCTGCGCCGCGTCCTCGCAGTCGCCGAGGTCGCCGTAGCGGCGCAGCAGCGCGGCCAGGACGTGGGGCACCTCGCGGCGCCACACGTCGGCGAGCACGTTCACTGGTCGGGGCCGCCGGAGACCATCACCGGTCGCAGCTCGACGGTTTCTCCTGGCCCGACGAACTTCGTGACGATCTGCTCGGCCCGTTCCCGGCTCTCGACGTCGATCAGGAAGAACCCGGCCAGGTGCTCCTTCGCCTCGGAGTAGGGCCCGTCGACCGCGAGCGGGTTGCCGTCCCGCCAGCGGTAGAGGCTTGCGGATGTGGGATCGCCGAGCGCCTCGCCGCCGACGAACTCGCCGTTGGCCTGCATCTCGACGAGGACCTCCTCGAAGTCCTTCGTCAGACGTGCCCGGATGTCCTCGGGCAGGTCCTGGAACTCAGGGACGTAGTCGCTGGTGGGGTGCCCCCACGGCTTGGGATTCGAGTGGATCAGGATCACGTACTTCATCAGGATCACCTCGTCTCGCGCGACGGCCGTTCCGTCGCTCGGACGGGACGTCGGTGCCAACCGGTCGATGTCTACACCGATCGCGCAAAAGCTTCCGGCCCACCTGGAATTGGACGTCACCGCATGGGCAGAACGACGCGGGGAGCCGCTCCCCGAGACATCATGCGTGACCTACTCCTGCTCGGCGTCGTTCAGCTCCTTCGTCGCCTGCTGGGCAAGCTCGACGGCGCGCGCCAAGCTCGTGGCGAGGGCGAGTCGAGCGGCAACATCGCGGCGCACGATCTCGATCACGTCGAGAGCGTCGCTCTCGTGATCCACCTCGGGGGCCACGCGCACTCAGTATCCACGGCGAAGATCGCCAAACTCCTGACACGGGGAGGTCGAGCCCACCGGCATCTGGCTGCGAGGAGAGGCCGGCCTGACGCACGAGCTGAGAATCTGGGCGCGCACGCCACGTGCGGCGGACCGCGTCCGAGTGTCGCCGATGCCGGTCAGCGCGGCGGGTCGCTCGGGCGTGCGCCACCTGAAGGCGGTTCCGGTGGTGCGCCTGCTGGCGCGCCGTCGCCGCTCAGTTGGCCGCCGGTCGGGATGGTTGACGTGTCGACGCCGACCGGGAGGGAGACGACGAAGCCGCTGGTGACGTCTCCGGTCACAGTGCCGAGCTGGCTCGCGCCGCCGTCGTCACCGAAGACGTTGTCGCCGTTGAGACTGACCTCGGACAGGGTGGCGACCGACTGCTCATAGCGCGGCTGCGCGTACACCTGTTCGCACACGTTCTGCGGCAGTGCGACCTGCGAGGTGCCGATCGCGTTGGCCGCGTCGGTGATGCTGGTCTGGTCGGGATAGATCTCGAAGTGGACGTGCGGCCAGCGTCCGGCGTAGCAGGCCGGGAAGATGCTGGTGAAGCGCACTCGTCCGGCGGCGTCGGCGATCTGCACGCCGCGCAGGTAGTTCTGGTCCTCCACGCCCTGGGAGTACAGGGAGTACCTCCCCTCGCGGTCGCAGTGCCACACGTAGACCGCCGCTCCGGCAAAGGGTACTGCGCCCTCGGCGAGGTCGGAGATCGTGAGTTCGAGGGTCATGGGCACACCCTCGGCCGTGCCGCTGGCCGTGCCGAGACTGGAGCGGATGTCGCTGCGGACGATGCCGCTCTCCTGGAGCACGTCCGGCCCGTTCGAGCCGTCGCCCGGGTAAGGCCCGGCTGTCTCGTCGGGAATTTCTCCGAGCGCCCCGGCGGCGCCGCGTGCGGTCGTCGGGGTGCTGCCCGACGAGCCGCCCGTCGCGGCTCCGCAGGCGGCGAGGCCGACGGCGACGGCGCCCATGCCGAGCGCCCGCAAGATCTGCCGGCGGCCCATGGCAGTGGCGACGTCGAATCCCAGTCCCTGGTCGACGACGTCCTCCCCGGGTCGGGGGAGGAGCCGGCCCTCGTAGGTGAGGACCCGATCGTGCTCGTGCTCCACTGTCTCTCCATTCCGGCTGCGGTGGCTGTGCGACTCGACGCTATGCACGCGAGGGAAGACGCAGCTGGTCGGGCTGGGAGCGGCTGTGTGGGCGTGCGACCTGCGCTCCGTCAGCGCCGGGCGGCGCGCCACCGGCCGCAGTGACTCACCGGTCGGTTCGTCCGCGCCAGAACGTGCCCACGTAGGTGCTGTCGTACTCCTCGCGGCTCACGCAGGGTTCGGACGTGGTGCCGTTGCTGTCACGGACGACGAGCCGCCAGCACTCCGGAACGGAGCACGTTCCCCACACCGGCACGGCCACCGGACCGATCACGCTGCCGCCCCTCTGGCAGCTGTAGGCGTAGACGCCCTGCTCGCTCTTGGCCACCACAGTGCCCTCGCTCATGCCGCTGCAGGCGACGAGCGCGAACGTTGCGGCGGCAACGGTGACGAGACCGCCGAGCAGGCGCCGAGCCGGGCTCACGGCCGGACCACCGCAAGCAGGTGCAGCGAGTCGTCCGTCCGGCATGCCGGCTCGCCCGTGGTCACCGCTTGATGGTGCGACGCGGCACGGCGCTGCGCCAACTCGTCGTCGGACGCCCACACCGCACGGAACGGGTGCGGGCATGGCCCACTACTCCCGACCGCCCGCGGTAGCGTGCTGGCGACGCAGGTCCGGCGGCCGCACCGACTGTCGGACACCAGGGGGTCGACATGGCTGTGGCCGAGCGCCGCCGCTGGTGGCAGCCGGTGGATGCGATCGCAGCGTGCCCGCCCCACCCGGCGACGAGGGACGCGCCCTCCGGTCCGCCCGATCCCGCGGCGCGGATCTGCCAGCGCTGGACGCTGGTCGTGGTGTGCCTGGCCAGCGCGCTGCTGCTGTTCAACGTGACCGCGCCCAACGTCGCGCTGCCCGACGCCGGGGCGGCGCTGAGCGCCGACTTCGCCGGCCTCCAATGGGTGCTGTCGTCCTACGCGCTGGTGCTCGCCGGGTTGCTGCTGGCAGGCGGTGCGCTCGCCGATCGATACGGCAGGCGGCGCCTGTTCCTGGTCGGGCTGGCCGTGTTCGGGGCGGGCTCCGTGGTGTGCCTGGTCGCGCCGTCCGCGGGCGTGCTGATCGCGGGCCGCGTCGTGCAGGGTGTCGGAGCGGCAGCGCTGTTCCCGGCCGGGCTGGCGCTCCTCGGCGCGGAGTTCACCGGACCGGCGCGGGCCCGTGCCATCGGGGTGTGGGGGGCGAGCGTCGCCGCGGCGATCGCGCTCGGTCCCCTGCTCGGCGGCCTTCTGGTCGAGGTGTGGGGCTGGCGTGCGCTGTTCGCCGCGGCGGCGCTCCTGGTGGTGCCGACGCTCGTCGTCGGGCTGCGGCACCTGCGGGAGTCGGCGGCCGAGGCCGCGCAGCCCATCGACTGGCTCGGCACCTCGCTGCTGTCCGCGGCGCTGTTCCTTGCCGTGCTCGTGCTGGTACGCGGCAACGAGTGGGGCTGGACGAGCCTGCCCGTGCTCGGCGGAGCCGCGCTCGTGGTGGTGTTGCTGGTCGGCTTCTGGGTGGTCGAGCATCGGGTGGCGGAGCCGCTGATCGCGCCGCCACTGCTGCGGAACCCGGTGTTCGTCGGCACCACCCTCGTCGCGCTCGCCTTCGCCGCCGCCGGCTTCGCGCCCATCACCTACCTCACGCAGTACCTCCTGACTGCGGTCGGTGCGGGCCCGATCCAGGCGGGGCTGCTGGTCGCACCGTTCGCCGTCGCGACCTTCGTCGTCTCGCTTGCGGCGGACCGGGTCGTGGCCCGGGTGGGCACACGCGCGACGCTGGCCGGGGGCCTGCTTCTGGGCGCCGCGGGGCTGGTGCTGATTGTCCTGTTCGGCCCGCCGAGCACCGCGCTGCGACTGTTGCCGGGCCTCGTGCTGTTCGGTGCGGGTGCCGGGCTGGTCAACCCCACGATGACCGTCGCCGCACTCGCCGCCGTGCCTCCCGACCGCGGCGGCATGGCCTCCGGGGTGAACAACGCCGCCCGGCAGTTCGGCATCGCAGCGGGCATCGCCGGCTTCGGCGCGGCCGTGCACGCGGCCGTCACGGCAGGGGTTGCGGACCGGCTCGTCGCGGTCGGGGTGCCGGCGCCCGCCGCCCGGGCCGCGGGCGAGCGCGCTGCCGACGCCGACCTGACGGGGACGCCGGTAGTGCCGAGCGCCGCGCTTGTCGAGGCGTACCGCGGCGCGTACGGCGACGCCCTGGACCTCGTGCTGCTGCTCGGGGTCGCCATCTCCCTGCTCGGCACGCTTGTCGTCCTGGTCCTTGTCCGCACCCCGGCCGGACCGGCCGCACCCTGCCGCCATGTCGAGGCGCTCGACGACCGCACAGATCCGGTTGTGCCGAGCGACGACGGCTGCACCGACTGCCTGCGCGACGGCAGGCCCTACCGGGAGCTGCGCATCTGCTGGACCTGCGGGCACGTGGGCTGCTGCGACAGCTCACCCGGCCGGCACGCCGCCGCGCACCATGCACACGCGGGGCATCCCCTCGTCCGGTCGTTCGAACAGGGCGAGGACTGGTTCTGGTGCTACGAGGACCGTCGACTGTTCGAGGTGACCGCCGCGACCCCGGCACCGTCGCGCAGCCAGTGATGCGCGACGACTCGCTCTGATTACTACGCTGCGCGCCCGATGCCTGCCCTGTCCGAACGAATCGTCAACGCTGCCCGCCCTACGGCGGTGATCGCGGCCACCGCGGCCTGGGTGGTGAGCGTAGTGGTGAACGACCTGTCGGGGTGGTGGTTCGTGCTCACCACGGCGGCCGGCCTG
>JAQSWF010000089.1 GCA_029266775.1 Pseudonocardia sp. | reverse complement strand
CACGACCCCCGCCCTCCGACCCCGACGAGCCGCCGCCCTTCTAGAGCGAGTACCGAGGGACCCAGGCCGCTTCTCGCTCGATGATCGGCTGCACGGCATCCGCGTGAGGAGCGTTGCGGGCAGAACGTCACCTGAGGAGGGAGAGACTGGACGTCGGCCGACGCGATCGCGACTGGCCTCGGAGGGAGGTGACGATGCCCCGGATCACCGTGGTCCCCGGCAGCGTGCGGAAGATATGCCAGCTCACCGGCGAGCATGACCGGCAGTGGCACTGCGTCGCCTACAACCGCACCGAGAGCCGTTTCGGCCTCGTCGGTACCGATCTCGGCTCGTCCTTCGAGCACGACGGACGGCTCTGGTTCCTCTTCGGCGACACCTGGCCCGACGCCGAGGGGGGAGACAGTGTGGCCTGGACCGACGACCGGTCTCCGGAGCCGGGTGTCAGGCTGCACTTTCCGTCGGCCGGCGGGCGGTTCACCTGCCCGCGCGTGTCGACCGTCGACGGGCGGCCGGTGTCCACCCGATTCTTCGAGGTTCCGACAGCCGGCTTCAGCGCGAACGGGCACATGTACGTCTTCCGCACGACCGAGCACTACCGCGAGGCCGGCCGGGAGGTGATGGGACGGTCCAACCTGACCCGCGCCGTCAACGGAGACCCGACCAGGCTCACCAGCCTCTACGACTTCTCGGTCGTCCGGCGGGGCGGCAGGTTTATCAACGTCTCGTGTGTCATCCGCGACGACGGGGTGCCGGGTCTGCCGTTCCGCGGGCCGGCGCTACTTGCATGGGGCAGCGGGCTCTACCGGGCCAGCGACGCGTACCTCGCCTGCGTCCCGCTCGCGGCGGTGGAGAACGAGAACGCGTGGCGGTTCTGGTCCGGCACCGAACGCCGCGACGGACGGCCGTGCTGGAGCGAGGACGAGAGCGCTGCGCTCGCGCTGTTCCCGCACCCGGAGATCGGCGAGCTATCGGTGACCTGGAATGCGCCGCTTGGCCTGTGGCTGATGCTGTTCTACGCCGGAGCTCCGCGAGGGATCAACGCACGTGTGGCGCTCGACCCCTGGGGGCCCTGGTCGTCTGCGGTGGTCGCGTTCGACCCGCGCGGGCCCGGTGTCGGCTACGGCGCCTTCATGCACGCCCTGGACGCGCCGGACGGTCTGTCCGACCCCGGCCGCGAGCACGAGTGGGGCGGCGAGTACGGGCCGTACGTGATCGACCGCTACACGCGCGCGCTGCCGGGCCGGCGCGCTGCCGTGTACTTCGTGCTGTCGACCTGGAACCCGTACAACGTCGGCGAGCTGGCGATGGTGCTGCAGGGCGAGTGATTGCCGGAGATTGGTGCGGCTCGGTACGGCCTTCACGGTTTAGCGTGACCGGCACCACGTCGAGCGGCCGGCTTGCCGGCCCAGCCACCGGGAGCCGGACATGCGCGTGCCCATGACCACCCGCGACTTCCTCGACCGCGCCGAGTTGGTCTACGGCGACCGGGTCGGCGTCGTCGACGAGCCCGCACAGCCCGCCCCCTCGCTCGGCGAGGTGACGTACCGGGACATGGCCCGCCGCGGCCGGGCGTTCCAGGCCGGTCTCGACGCCCTCGGCGTGGGCGAGGGCGAGCGGGTCGCGATCGTCAGCCACAACTCCGCGCGGCTGCTGGAACTGCTGCTCGCGGTTCCGTCGTCCGGCCGGGTGCTGGTGCCGATCAACTTCCGGCTGTCGGCCGACGAGGTCGGCTACATCGTGGAGCACTCGGGCGCGCGGGTGCTGCTGGTGGACCCGGAGCTGGAGACCGCGCTCAAGGGCGTCCGGATCGACGGGCACCGCTTCGGCACCGGCGAGGAGTACGAGCAGCTGCTGCGCTTCGACGCCGAGCCACAGCCGTGGGCGGAGCCGGACGAAGACGCCACCGCCACGATCAACTACACCAGCGGCACGACGGCGCGACCCAAGGGGGTGCAGATGACGCACCGCAACATCTGGGTCAACGCCGTCACCTTCGGGATGCACATGCAGGTCGGTGACCGCGACGTCTACCTGCACACGCTGCCGATGTTCCACTGCAACGGCTGGGGGATGCCCTATACGACCGCCGGGCTCGGCGCGCGCCAGGTGGTGCTGCGCAAGGTCGACGGCGCGGAGATCCTGCGCCGCGTCGACCGGCACGGCGTCACCCTCATGTGCGGGGCACCGGCTGTGTGGAACGCGGTGCTCGACGCAGCCGCCGATTGGGACGGCGGTGTTCCCGGGCGCGGCCGCGTTCGCGTCGTCGTCGCCGGCGCCCCGCCGCCGTCGCGGACCGTCGCGCGGATCGAGTCCGAGCTCGGCTGGCAGTTCAACCAGATCTACGGGCTCACGGAGACCGCGCCGCTCGTGACCGTCAACCGCCCACGCGAGGAGTTCGACGCGCTCGAGGCGGAGGAACGGGCCAAGCTGCTCTCCCGGGCCGGCGTACCCGCGCTGGGCACGCGGCTGGCCACCAGCGACGCCGGCGAGGTGCTGACGCAGAGCAACACCGTCCTCGCCGGTTACTGGGAGAACCCCGAGGCGTCCGCCACAGCGCTCAGCGACGGCTGGTTCCACACCGGCGACGGGGGCTCGATCGACGACGGCGGCTACCTCACGATCAAGGACCGCAAGAAGGACGTGATCATCACGGGCGGCGAGAACGTGTCGTCGATCGAGGTCGAGGACGTGGTGTTCGCTCACCCGGCCGTCGCCGAGGTCGCCGTGATCGGCGTGCCCGACGAGAAGTGGGGCGAGCTGGTGACCGCCCTGATCGTGGTTGCCCCCGGCCAGCAGGTGACCGCCGAGGAGATCGTCGCCCACTGCCGCGGCCGGGTCGCGGGCTTCAAGATCCCCAAGCGGGTGGAGTTTCGTGACGCGATCCCGCGCACGGCGACCGGGAAGATCCAGAAATTCAAGCTGCGGGAAGCGTTCTGGCCGGCCGGGGACCGCCAGGTGAACTGACCCAGCCGGGTCCCGACATCCGCGAGGCGCGCCCGACCCGATCCCGCCCGGCGGCTAGTCCGGCCAGACCGGCCGTCGCTTCTTGAGGAAGGCGGCCATGCCCTCGCGTGCGCCGGGGCTCTGCGATAGCGCCGCCATCACCTCGACGGCAATCGCATACGCGTCGGCTTCGGGCCGGTCGAGCTGGGCGTAGAGGGTCTGCTTGCCAACGCCCTTGCCGAAGCGGCTGCCGCGGGTGGCCCGGGCGAGCAGGGCGTCGACGGCGGCGTCGAGCTCGTCGTCGGGTACCGCGGCGTTGACCAGGCCCCAGTCGGCCGCGGTGCGCGCGTCGACCGGGTCGCCGGTGAGGGCGAGCTCCATGAGCCGCTTGCGGCCGATGCTGCGGGCCACGGGTACGGCCGGGGTGTGGCAGAACCAGCCGGCCTTGCCGCCGGGCAGCGCGAAGGACGCCGACTCGGCGGCGACAGCGAGGTCACAGGACGCGACGAGCTGGAAGCCGGCCGCGGTGGCGATCGCGTGCACCCGAGCGATGACCACCTGGGGCACCGACTGGATCGTGCGCATCACTGTCGTGCAGAGCTGCAGCAGGTCGCGGACGCCGGCGAGGTCGCGAGCGGCCACGTCGGCGAAGTCGTGCCCCGCGCAGAACGCCGGACCGTCCCCGGCCAGCACGATGCCGGTGGCGTCACTGCTGCCGGCGGTCTCGAAGGCGTCGAGGAGCTCACGCAGGTGCGCCTCGGTGAGGGTGTTGCGCCGCTGCGGCCGGGTCATGGTGATCCGGACGGTGTCGCCGTCGCGCTTGACCATCAGGTGCTCGTACGGGGCCATGCTCGCACCGTAGTAGCGGTCAGCGGTCGTACGCGTGCCGGAACTGCACGCTGATGCGCGGGCCGACACCCCGGCTCTTGGGAACCGAGTGCTGCCAGGTGCGCTGGCAGGACCCGCCCATCACGAGCAGGTCGCCCGGCCCCGGGCGGAACAGCTCGGACGGGCCGCCCCCGGTCGGGCGCAGCCGGAACGGACGAATCGCACCCAGGGAGACCAGGGCGACAACGGCCTCGGGCAGCTCCCGCGCGACCCGGTCGCCGTGCCAGGCGACGCTGTCGGCACCGTCGCGGTAGAGGTTGACGCCGATCTGGCTGAAGCGGACGCCGTACCGGTCCGAGAGCACCCGCGCCATCTCCTGCAGGTCGTCCGGCGGTCGCGGGCCCTCGTCGAGTACCCAGCGGTGCGTGAGCCGAGGCTCGACGACCGTTCGGTCGTACATGTGCACGGTCCGGCCGCGCCACGGCGTCTGCTCCAGCAGCCGCGCAAAGAGCTCGTCGGCGCCCCGGCACCAGCCAGGCTGGTGATCCACCCACGCGCCGTCGGTGAGCTCCCGACGCCGCAGGCCGCTGAAGGCCTTGTCGAACCCGACCGTGCCGGCGTCGAGCAGCGACGGCTGCCAGGCGAGCTCCGCGCCGGTCATGCGGTCGACGGTACGTCGGATCGGCTACGACGGCGAGGACGTCGGGCCGGAAGCTTGATCCGGACCTCGATATACAGTAGTTGATATCCCTGCCGACTCCGCCTGCTCGATCGCGCAGCCGGCTGGCCACGTTTCGGGGCGTGGGCAGATCGAGAGGGCGGGGAACCTCGGATGAGCGTGCACTGGCGAGGCGTGACGGTGACGGCCGGCGCAGCACTGCTGTTCGCGGCGGGAGCAGTAACCTTCGCCGGCGTGGCCAACGCAGCTCCTGTCGTCGACACCTTCAACTGCACCGGCGCCGAGCAGACCTGGACGGTCCCGGCGGGAGTGACGCAGGCGACGTTCGTGGTCGAGGGCGCGTCCGGGGGTGCTCTCCCTCGGACCCCGCCAGGACTGGGCGGTCGGGCGGCGGCAACGGTCGCCGTGACGCCGGAAGCGGTCTACACGGTCGTCGTCGGCTGCGAGGGCCAGAGCAACGCAAGTCCTGGCATCCCTGCGAAGGGCGGCTTTGGCTTTGGACGGGGTGGTGACGGCGGGGTGTACCAACGCACCGACTCCATCGGCGGCAGCGCAGGCGGAGGCGGGTCCGCGGTGCTCCTCGGCGCGAACGTGCTGCTGGTCGGCGGCGGTGGCGGCGGTACGGGCGCCGGTAGCGCTGCCGGTGCGGGCGGAGGGACCACGGGTGGCTCCGGAAGCCCCACGAACACGGAACCCGGCGGCGGAGGTGGCGGGGGCACGGCGACCGGACCGGGCGCCGGTGGGCGAACGGTCACCGGGACGAGCGGCAGTTCGGGCACGGGTCAGGACGGCGGCAGCGGGGCCGCGGCCCAGCCCACCAACAACGGTGGCGGTGGCGGCGGTGGCGGCTGGTTCGGAGGCGGCGGTGGCGCGTCGGGCGACCTGGCCACCGGCGGTGGTGGCGGCGGCTCCGGCTACGCCGCACCCGACCTGTCCGCGACCCTGACCGAGGGCGTGCGCAGCGGCGGTGGCCAGGTGACCGTCACCTACGAGACGAATTAGTCCGAGAAGGGGCCCAACCGGACGGCCCGCAGCGGCGAACCACTTATGCGCCACGTGGGTTCAGCGCGCCCGACCAGGGCGGCCGGAGGGGGGTCGCCCTGGTTGCGCACCGTCCTACGGTCGGGCCGAGGAGGTCGCCCGCTGAGCACGACCTGGACAACCCGGCTGCGGCTCGAACCGATCGACGTCGGCCGCGTCGAGGACTTCTGGCTGCTGTACCAGGATCCGGGGATCGCCGCCCGGGACGGCGGGACCTGGAGCCGCACAACCAGCGGTCGCGAGCGGTGACGGAGCGGCTCGGGATGCGCTACCGCGGCGAGATCCGCCACCGGGGGCTCGTCGAGGGGAGGCCGGGCGTGCACGACGACGCGCCGTTCGCGTGGTACGCGTTGTCCCGGCTCGACCAGCGGGCCGACGTCCCAAACTGAGACGCCCGGCGGCTGTCGCCGGGGGCTGCGGCTGCCTAGGGTCGGCGAGACACGCTCGCCAAGAGCTGCCGATACAGGCGGGAGAACCCATGGCACCGTCGTTGCGCACCGTCATCAGCCCCAGCCGTTACGTGCAGGGCAAGGGATCGATCCACCAGCTCGGGGAGTACCTCAAGCCGATCGGGTCGACGCCGCTCCTCGTTGCCGACGACCTCGTGTGGGGACTGGTCGGGCACGACGTCGAAGCGTCGTTGACCGCGGCCGGCCTGCCGGCCCGCCGCGAGACGTTCCACGGCATCCCGAGCGCCAAGGAGGTCGACCGGCTCGTCGAGGTCATTAAGCAGGCGGGAGCGGACGTCGTCGTCGCCGTCGGGGGCGGGAGCGCGATCGATGCGGTCAAGGCCGCCGGCTTCCTGGCCGGCATCCGGTGGGCCAACTGCCCCACGGTCGCCTCGACCGATGCACCGTGCAGCGCGCTGTCGGTCATCTACACCGAGGACGGCGAGTTCGAGGAGTACCGCTTCTTCCCCCGCAACCCGGACCTGGTGCTGGTCGACTCCCAGGTCGTGGCGAACGCGCCGGTGCAGCTGCTGGTGGCCGGTGTCGGGGACGCACTGGCAACCTGGCTCGAGGCCCGGGCGACCGCGCGGTCCAACTCCGCCACGATGGCCGGCGGTCTCCCGACGCTGACCGGCACCGCCCTGGCCCAGCTCAGCTGGGACGTGCTGTGGGACAACGCGCTCCAAGCGGTCGACGCGGTGCGGGACCACGACGTGACCCCGGCGGTCGAGAAAGTCATCGAGGCGAACACCCTGCTGTCCGGACTCGGGTTCGAGTCGGGTGGGCTGGCCGCGGCGCACGCGGTCCACAACGGGCTCACCGCGGTCGCCGCCACGCACGGCCTCGCGCACGGACAGAAAGTCAACATCGGCTCGGTCACCCAGCTGGTGCTCGAAGGTGCGCCCTCGGGCGAGGTGCGCGAGTTCGTCGAGTTCACCACGCGGGTCGGCCTGCCGACGACGCTGACCGAGGTCGGGCTGCGCGCGGACGACGTCGACGCCCTCACGACCGTGGCCGACGCCGCGACCGTGCCCGGCGAGACGATCCACGCGATGCCGTTCGAGGTCCGCAGCCAGGACGTGGTGAGCGCGCTCGCGTCCATCGAACGGTTCGCGACGCGGGTCCGCCGCGAGGCGAAGCTGCCCGACCCGGTGCCGTACACGGCGCACTGAACCGCGGAGCGGCATTCCTGGTGTTGCGGGGGCGCTCCCCCCGGTGTGCGATGAAGGTCAACCGACACCGCGGTCGGCGCATCTGTCACCAGGGAAGGCGTCGCCGTGAGCGTCCTGCGCAAGAAGAGCATCGAGACCATCCGCGCCCAGGGGGCGACGACGACGGGCACGGCGCGACCGGCGGTGGCCGGCTGACGAGGAACCTCACGTCTCTCGACCTCATCGGGTTCGGCATCGGCATCGTCATCGGCACGGGCATCTTCACGCTGACCGGCCTGCAGGCCGAGGAGAACGCGGGGCCGGCGATCGCCGTCTCGTTCCTGATCGCGGCTTCGTCAGCCTTCTGGCCGCCTTGTGCTACGCCGAGCTCGCCTCGGCGTTGCCGGCCGCCGGAAGCTCGTACACCTATGCCTACGCGACGATCGGCGAGATCTTCGCCTGGATCATCGCCTGGGACCTGGTGCTGGAGTTCGCCCTCGGGGCAGCGGTGGTCGCCCGGGCCTGGTCGGCCTACGTGCTCGGGGTGTTCGACTCCTGCCGTCGTCGCTGTTCGGCGAGGACTCCGTGGTCAACATGGGCGCGGTGCTGATCGTGCTGGTGCTGGGCTACGTGGCCGTGCGCGGCATCCGCGAGTCCAAGTGGGTCACCAACACCCTCGTCTTGATCAAGGTGTCGGTGTGCGTGTTCGTCATCGCCGTCGGCGCGTTCTTCGTGCAGGTGGCCATCTGGACGCCCTTCGTCCCGCCTCCGGCGCCGCCCGCGTCGGACGCGGAGACCGCCGGGCTCACCGACCCGTTCTGGCAGTTCCTCACCGGCATCGAGCCCAGCACGTTCGGTATCACGGGCGTGTTCGTCGCGGCCGCCGTCGTGTTCTTCGCCCTACAGCGGGTTCGAGGCGGTCGCCAACCTCGGCGAGGAGACGAAGAACCCGAAGCGCGACATGCCGCTCGGGCTGCTCGGCACCCTCGGCATCTGCACGGTGCTCTACATCGCCGTGTGCTTGGTGGTCACCGGCATGGTGCGCTACACCGACCTCAGCGAGGGCGACGCCGTCGCGCAGGTCTTCCGCCAGGTCGGCCTCGGCTGGGCCGGCGTCCTGATCGGGCTGGCCGCGGTCGCGGGGCTGAGCTCGGTGATCCTCGTCGACATCGTCGCGATGGGCCGGATCGGTTTCGCCCTCGCCCGCGACGGGCTGCTGCCGCCGGTCTTCAGCCGCGTCCACCCGCGGTTCGGCACGCCGGTGCTGATGACGTCGCTGACCGTCGCCGGCGTCGCGGTCATGGCGGCGCTGGTGCCGCTCAGCACGCTGGCGGAGATGGTCAGCATCGGGACGCTGTTCGCCTTCCTGGTGGTGTCGATCGCCGTCCCCGTGCTGCGCCGGACCCGCCCGGACATGCCACGACCGTTCCGCACGCCGCTCTCCCCCGTGCTGCCGATCGTGTCCGGCGTCTGCTGCGTGGCGTTGATGTCGAGCCTGGCCGTGGACACCTGGCTGCGGTTCCTGGTCTGGCTGGCCGTCGGGCTCGCGGTGTACTTCTTCTACGGGCGCCGGCACGCCCGCAGCGCCGAGAGCAGCGAGCGGGCGGTCACGTGAGGGGCAGGCCGGTGTAGTTGTCGGCGAGGGTTTTGGCCGCCGTCGGCGAGCTGGTAACCAGCTCCAGCTCGGCGACCTGGCGGCGCAGGTCGAAATCGCTCGCGTCGGAGAACCGGTGCAGCATCGAGGTCATCCAGAACGAGAACCACTGCGCCCGCCACACCCGTCGCAGCGCGGTGGCGGTGTAGGACTCGAGCAGCCCGGTGTCCTTCGACTGGTAGTACGCGCCGAGCGCCCGGTCGAGCACGTGCACGTCCGCGACCGCCAGGTTCAGCCCCTTCGCCCCGGTCGGCGGCACCGTGTGCGCGGCATCGCCGGCCAGGAACAACCGCCCCTGCTGCATCGGCTCGCACACGAACGACCGGAACTGCAGCACGTCCTTCTTGAAGATGTTGCCGGTCTTCACCTGCGCACCCGACGGCGCCAGCCGTGCCTCGAACTCCGACCAGATCCGGTCGTCGGACCAGTCGTCGACGTTCGTCTCCGGGTCGCACTGAAAGTACAGCCGCTGCACGGCCGGCGAGCGGGTCGAGACCAGCACGAACCCCCGCTCCGAGTGCGCATAGATCAGCTCGTCCGACGAGGGCGGGGCCTCGGCCAGGATCCCGAACCACGCAAACGGGTACTGGCGGAAGAAGTCGGTGCGCTCCGGGATGAGGTAGCGGCACATGGTGCGCGAGCCGTCCGCGCCGATCACGAAGTCGCACTCCACCGACTCCTGGCGGCCCTCGTGGGTGAAGCGGATGGTCGGCTGCTCGGTCTCGATCCCGTCGACCGCGGTGTCGGTGACGCCGAACCGGACGTCGCCGCCGTCGGCCAGGCGCCTGGCGATCAGGTCGATGAGCACCTCGTGCTGGGCGTAGACCATCACCGACCGGCCACCGGACAGCTCGGTCAGGTTGATCCGGTGCAACCCGCCCTCGAACGCCAGGTTGATCCCGTGGTGGAGGAACCCGTCGCGCATCATCCGGTCACCAACCCCGGTCTGGCGCAACAGGTCCACGGTGCCCTGCTCCAGGATGCCCGCCTTGATCGTCTGCTCGATCGTCTCGCGGGTCTGGATGTCGACCACCACCGACTCCACGCCCCGCAGGTGCAGCATGTGCGACAGCAACAACCCCGCCGGCCCCGCGCCGACGATTCCGACCTGGGTACGCATGCTCGTCTCCATCAGTGTCGAGGCCGTCAGTGTCGAGGCCGTCAGTGTCGAGGCCGTCAGTGTCGAGGCCGACCGGTGCCGTGCTCGCCGATGTGGTCGGCGTCTTCCTCGGTGAGGGGTAGCGGCTCGTCCGGCGCTGGGTCCCGGTTGACGAACGAGATCGACAGCGCCCCGAGCGCGGCGACGACCGCGAAGATGTAGAAGCCCCACGGGTAGGCGATGCCTGCCGTGAGCAGCCAGCCGCCGATCAGCGGGCCGGAGATGGCGCCGAGACGGCCGAAGCCGGCGGCGCCGCCGACCGCGGTGGCGGGGGCGGACGCCGGGTAGAGGTGGCTGATGTAGGCGTACACCAGCACCTGCGCGCTGAACACGAACGTCCCGGCGAGCAGCACGCTGACGTACACGCCGATCCCGGGCAGGCGGATGCTCAGCAGCGCGAGGAACAGGGCGGCGCCGGCGAACCAGGCCATCGTGGAGCGGCGGTTGCCGATGCGGTCGGCGACCCGGCCGGCCACCAGCAGCCCGAGCACGGCGCCCACGTTGAGCACCAGCAGCA
Organism: Pseudonocardia sp.; assembly: GCA_029266775.1. Taxonomy (GTDB): domain Bacteria; phylum Actinomycetota; class Actinomycetes; order Mycobacteriales; family Pseudonocardiaceae; genus Pseudonocardia. The sequence goes on along the minus strand of JAQSWF010000089.1, from coordinate 666 downwards.
GCGCCAGCGCGCCCCCAGCTCGTAGCCGGCCGCACGCATGATCTGGGGCAGCAGCCAGGTGTTGAGGCCGTAGACGAGCAGCAGGCCCATGAACGACGTGATCCAGAAGGCGATCGTGGAGCGGGCCAGGCCGTGGTGGAACAGGATCCCGACCGGGTTCTTGCTGCGCTTGCCCGTGCCGCGGGCCGGCGCGTCCAGGCCGGCGCGGGCCCGCAGGAACGCGTCGGACTCGGGGAGGAACTTCCACAGCAGCGGCACCAAGACCAGCGCCGGCAGGGCACCGATGATGAACATCGACTCCCAGCCGTAGCGCGGGATCAGCAGGATCCCGAGCAGGGCAGTGGCGACCGCACCGACGTGGTAGCCGGTCATGAGGATCGTGGTCGCGCTGCCGCCGCGGCCGGTGCGCGCGAACTCGTTGACCATGGCGATCGCCGTGGGAGCACGCCACCCAGCCCCAGCCCGGCCAGGAACCGCAGCATGCCGAAGACGAACGGGTTCGGGGCGAAGGCGCAGGCCAGCGTCAGGACCGAGAAGACGATCACCGTCCAGATGACGGTCTGGCGCCGGCCGATGACGTCGCTGATGGCGCCGACGGCCATCGCCCCCAGCATCACCCCCACGAGACCGACCACCGACACCAGCGAGGCGGTGTTCGGCGTCAGG
>JAQSWF010000285.1 GCA_029266775.1 Pseudonocardia sp. | reverse complement strand
CGTTCGCCCTTGCGTGACCTCATCCCCCGCTCGAACCCGACGCGTGTCCAGCGCTCGAGCTCGTCATAGGTCGAGCAGGAATCCGCGGGCGCCACAAGCGAATCAGCATCGCGGCACCGATCAGCTCGCACTGAGCACGTGTCGTTGAGCTTGCCTCACGGCGAGCGTGAGGCGATTACGGCGCAGCTCAAAGAGGCGTTCGCCCGCTTCCTCACAGACCGACGCTACGAGCTCCCGGACGTTTCTCTCGATGCGGTGGCCAGCTGAGTCGCTGTCCAGCCAATACCCCCGCCCGACCCGCCCGCGGCGCGTCTCAGGGGAATGGATGCTCCCGCCACTTGCCTGTCAACGGCAACTGAAAATTGACCCCCTGACGGCAACTGAAAATTGACCCCCTGGTTGGTCATTGGTCCTCGTTGCCTGCTGTTGATGTTCGGCCGAGGTCTCGGTCTTTGAGCCGGTAGGAGTCGCCGCGAAGGGATACCAGCGGAACGCAAAGCTGCAATTGACGGTGACACTGTCACCCGCGGTTGCCGTTCCGGGGTTGTATGTGCACCCTGATCACCGTCGGCGGTTGAAGCGTCTCCCGGTTCGGAGCGATCTCGATGTCTAGTAATGAAGACCGCATGTCCAGTTGTGTTCGCCGCTCGACACTGCGGATTATCAATGATTTAGTGATGGCGCCGGATGGGTGGGGTGTCATTGTGCGGCACGCGGTGTTCAGTGCTAGACGATCCTGGCTGTCCTCGATAGCGTGCTGGTCAGGAGGTGCGGCGGATGAGCGAGGCTACCCGGCTGCGAGCACTGGCCGAGGCTGGGCTGCTCCACCCGAGTCCGGAGGCCGTCCGCGCCCCGCTGTTCGGCACCGGTGCCGGGTTCTTCCTGGCGGCGGACAAGGTGCAGGTCAAGTACGAGATGCTGCGCGCGCATGTGGTCGACCGGCTGCCGGTGACGGAGGCGGCGGCGGCGCACGGCTACTCCCGGGCGGCGTTCTATCTTGTGTCGGCCTCGTTCGGCCAGCTGGGGATGGCGGGGTTGCTGGACGAGCGGCGGGGTCGCCGCGGGCCGGTCAAGTTGGCGCCGGAAATCGTGGAGTTCATTCGTTCGGCTGCACCAGTATCGGGTGCGCAGGTCGCCGAGCAGGTGGCGGATCGGTTCGGGGTGCAGCTGCACCGGCGGACCGTGGAACGGGCCCGCGGCCGGTGACGGCCCGGTCGTTCTGGCCGCCGGCCGAGGCGAGTCAGGTCGACTACGAAACACTCCGCGCGCACCTGCTCGAACACGGTCGAGTGCCCGATGGGCTGGCCGCCGCCCGGTTCGCCCGCCGCGGGGTCGCTGGGCTGATCGCGTGGCCGGCCGCAGAACCTGTGTTCGTTGCTGAGCTGCTGGGCGCCGCACGCCCGGCATGGACACCGCACGCCGACCCGCGGATGTCGGTGCTGGCGGCCGGCTACCAATTCCTCCTCGACGCTGCCGCCGTCGTGCCGGCGACGCCGTTCGGCGCGGTGCACAGAGGTGGTGCGCGATGAAGGTGGCGATCTACGCCCGAGTGTCGACCGAGCGGCAGGCCGAACGCGGCACCGTCGGCTCGCAACTCGCCGCGTTGCGCCACCAGGTCAGCGCGGCCGGGCATGAGCTGATCAGCGAGTTCATCGATGACGGGTACTCCGGTGCGCGGCTGGACCGGCCCGGCCTGGACGCGTTGCGAGATGCCGCCGAGGCGGGTCTCTTCGAGGCCGTATGGTGCCACTCGCCGGACCGATTGGCCCGCGTCTACGCCTACCAGGTGCTGGTCCTCGACGAACTGGCCCGCTTCGGTGCGGGAGTTCACTTCACCGACGCCCCCGACTTCGCGCCCGGCGACCCGCAAGCCACCCTGCTCACCCAGGTGCAGGGCGTGATCGCTGAGTACGAAAAAGCCAAGATTGCCGAACGGTACCGGCGCGGCAAGCTGTTCCGCGCCCGCGCCGGAGAAATCACCACCTGGAAGACCGCGTACGGCTACCGCCGGGTCGCACGCAGCGCAGCGACCGGGCCGGCGCACTTGGAGATCTACGAACCCGAAGCGGCTGTCGTGCGGCGCATCTTCGCCGAACGGGCCGCCGGCACGACCGTCCGCGAGATCTGCCGCACGCTGAACGCCGACCGGGTCCCCTCACCGACCGGAAAGACGACCTGGGCGCACTCCACGCTCTCCCGGCTGCTGCGCAACGAAGCATATGTGGGGCGGGTCTACTTCAACCGCACCGAGTCGGTGCCGGATCGGCGGCCCGCCCGACGCAGCCGTCAGGTGCCGCGTGACCGCGCCGACTGGATCCGGATCGATTGCCCGCGCATCGTCACCGACGAGGTGTTCGAGGCCGCCGGACGGGTCGCTGTCGACAACAGCCAATGGAGCCCGCGCCGGGCCGAGCCCGGGCAGTGGCTGCTGAGGGGCCTGGTCAAATGCGGCGCCTGCGGTGTCGGCACCAACTGCCATAAGATGCGTGGCCGCAACGGCAGCTGGCACCGCTACTACTACTGCCGTAACCACGACCCACTGCGCGCTGGCGGCCAGGACCGTCGCTGCCCCGAACGCAACATCCGCGCCGACGCGCTCGACGAGTTCGTGTTCAACCAGATCAAACGGGCGCTGCTGCAACCGGACCTGCTGCTCACCGGGGAACGCACCGTCGCCCTCACCGCCCCGATCCCCGACGACCAGCTGCTCGCCGCTGAACTCGCCCGCCTAGCCCGCAAGGCCGACGCCGCCGACGCGGAGAAGCGGCGGCTGGTCGACCTCTACCAAGCCGGACTGATTGAGCTGCCCGAGCTGCAGCGACGGGCCGCCGATGTCGCCGCCCGTCATCGCGAGTTGCGGGCGAAACGAACCAGCCTGGCCGAGCAACGTACCGCCTTGGCCCGCGGCAACCAGGTCCACCGCCGAGTACACGACTTCGCCGAACAGATCCGCGATGTGATTGGCCAGCTCGACGCCGACCAGAAACAACAGCTCCTGCGGCTGCTCATTGAGGAGGTCCGCGTCACCGGCTGGCACGTCGAAATCCGGCTGCGTATCGCCCTCGACCAACCCTCGCCCAACCCCCCAGGACCAAAGCGGTCACCCGAGCCGCACGAACCGCCGTCACAAGCCCGCCCGCTGTCAAGCGAAGACCGTTTGCGTTCCGTTGGTA